>NZ_JAAHHX010000305.1:0-2325 GCF_010672065.1 Moorena sp. SIO4A1
ACTCTAGGACAGCCTTAGCCTCCTGACCGGCAGCTGCATCAATCAGTAAGACAGTATCCCCTTGATCATTTTTGAGTTCGAAATCATGAGCTCTATTGTCAGTTGATGATGCAATAGATAATTTTGCCGTCGGATCGTTTGTCCCGATGCCAACATTACCATCTTTAATCACCATCTGGACTGTGCCATCACCAGCATTGAGTTCGTTATCGTGATGAGAGCCATCTTTGTACCAGGCAAAGTTTTTAGCGGTGCGAAAATACTGTGTATGACTCTGAATACCGATGCCATAGCGTTGGTCCCACAAATTAATCATCTCCCGCATGTTGTTGTGGAAACTGAGGGTTGCAGAGTCGTCAATGGTCAAATTATTGAGAGTGGTATTACCTGTAACAGTTAAAGTCCCAGCTACACTAAGATCACCAGAGAAGCTGGAAGTGTGATCATCACCACCTCGCAATACAGTATCTCCATTACTTCCCCCTAATTTTAGGAAGCCATAATCACCACTCGCCACATGCAATTTTATGATGCTAGTTTTATCGGCTGCAGCAATTTTCAATCCTTGACCTACTGCCGAGTGAATGTGTAATGGTTCTTCAGCGGGATTAATGCCGATGCCAACCTTGCCTGCAAAGTAGTTATCTCTTTCAGTACCTCCAAACCATGCAGAATTGCTCCTACTCCCAGTCCATCCATTATGCTCTACAAAGAAACGAACTGCTTCCCCTTCACTTCTGACTTGGAAGATCGGGTCACCTTCAGGGGGATTTTCTGCCACTCGATAGACTAAGCCGGTTGCCCCTTGAGTACCGTCACCGCGATGATTGCCGTCGCTGGGAGCTTCCATCAGCAGAGGTCGCTCACCAGATGCGTTGCTGCTGAAGCTTAAACTTCCATTTACTGTGGTATCACCTGTAACACTCAAATCTCCCTCAATAACAACCAAACTACTGGCACTATTACCACCAGAACGCAGGGTTGGTCCAGTGATTGCACCACTATCCAAATTACCACTAGGCAAACGCACTCCAGAATACTGGCGTACACTGAGATCAGGAGTCACATTACCGTTTCCAGCAATTGCCAGCTTTGCCAGAACAATCGAGTCCTCAGGCACATTTCCCAGGGTAGCAACTTGGATATTGGGCTTTTCGTGCCAGCGCCTGGCACCACTGCTACCCAAACCTCCATCAGTTGTCTGATCCGATTGTTCCTCTTGATAGGAAATAACTAAGTAAACTTCCTGACTTTGATACCCGCTAAGATTGATTGGCGAAGAGTCTGTACTCAGAATAATCTGCCGACCTTCACTGTCAAGAGCAGTACCAGGGGTAACAATCACCTGATTAGTGTCAGTCTTAAGAGTCAAACCATCACAAATGCCCGAAACCCGGAGGAATTGGTCTAGGCGGCGCTGTCGATCAATATGATACTTTTGTTCATCAATAAAATCCTGGTCTTTTAAAAACTCACCATCGAAGTAGCGTACTCGCTTGTCAATGTAAGGATACTGAATATAATCTGCCATTTTAATTCTCCCTTAGTTACGATATGGTTGTGGTGCCCAATAGTGTAGTCTCCCCAACGATGATGCCTGGTTTACTATCAGTGGGCTCATTAATAATTTGCATACCGGGTATTAACACCCGCAAAGCATAAAACGTGTGAGCTGGTTTCTCCTGATTAACAATTGCTTTCGCAATCTCTTCTTGACGTTGCAGCAGTTTAGGGTCTCGCTCATTCAAGGTGATTGTCACCTGGAAGTAGTGAGCAGGTTGTTCAAATTCGTAGATTTTAACGTCTTCTTGAGTGTAAAGTTCTAGCATTTGCTTCACTCCCGTCTTAGTCCCCCGTTGGCGATAGAGAGGGACAATATTGCTGATAAATCGGCGTTTAGTCTCCTCATTCCAATCATCTCGCAAACTTAACGCCACCCAACTGGCCAGCCAAGGTATAAACTCAGTTGGTGCTATCTCTGACTCTACTGGTAAATCAGGATGATTATAGGGATTGAAGTAAGTAGGGATACGGTCAATGTACTCTTCTAGAGCCAACTGTTCAGGATTTGGATCATCAGTATCCCTAGGTAAAAAACCACTCATTACCCGCTCAAACGCTAGCAGGAACCGACCAACAAAAGGGTCTTCCTGAAAGTTAGCTGGTAGATAGTTTAGATAGCTACTTAGGTTGTTGGACATAAGTCAAGGGAATAGGGAATAGGGAATAGGGAATAGTGGGGAGATGGGGAGATGGGGAGATGGGGAGGTGGGGAGATGGGGAGATGGGGAGATCTCACAGGGGTAGGTTTTTAACAAAGACCTC
>NZ_JAAHHX010000306.1:0-2317 GCF_010672065.1 Moorena sp. SIO4A1
ATTTCAGTCGTTGAGTCCGATGGCACTGTAATTTATCGTGAAGTTATTCACCCAGGAAGAGACATAGACCGTCGTGATAAGAAGCTGAAATCAGTCTCAAAAAAAGCCTCGAAAACGATGGGTAAAGGCGGAAGGTTACACAAAGGTTTTTGCCGGAATACTTATCGTAAATGTCGCCACATTAACCGTCAAATAGCGCAGATAGTCTCTAAGGGTATTGTTGAGATCAGCATTGAGTATAATGTTTCGGTTATCGCTTTTGAATATCTAAAAAACTGGAAGCCCAAAGGTAGGAAGAATAAATCTAATCTTAAACAGCGTTTCCACGGTTGGTTAAAGTCTATAATTCGAGAATTAACCGAAATGAAATGGATCGAATCTGGCGGTAAGATTCATGATGTAGTTGCCCGAGGAACATCTAGTAACGCTTATGACGGTAGTGGAACAGTTTGGCGTGATCGGAAAAATTACGCTCTAGCTAGGTTCAGTAACGGTAAACGATACAACGCTGATTTAAGCGCTAGTTACAACATTGCAGCTAGAGCTATTCAAGAACTCACTCGCAGAAATGACAGTGAGAACCGTAGTAGCAAAAGTTCTACTCGGTTGCCTAGAAGTCGGGCAGTCTTATGTGATCTATGGGTAACCTCAAACGATAGCATAGGACACCCCCACCTCAAGCAAAGCTAGGTGGGGGTGGCTTCATTACTAACGTGCATCTGAAAGCCAACTAAACGGGCAAGGGGTCTCCCGTTATAATCTCCGATTTAACGGGAGGGGAATTGCCCGACAGCGTCTGGAAGTTCTCAACAGATTGACATGCAGGTCACGCTGCGCGATTGGCCAGAGGCCACGCTTTCGGCAGAGCCGACGCTGCTTGAGGTGCGAGCGTAAGTGGTACAATAGCATTGTGATATTAACGTACTGCTACAAAATCAAACCAAGTCCCGAACAGATAGCCATCATGGAAAGGTGGCTTGAATTGTTGCGTCGTCACTGGAACTATGCTCTAGGGCAACGACTTGATTGGCTCAATCGGACTCGTTCCCCGATTGATAGATGTAGCTTAATCAGTGAGCCGATCGGTGAGATCCCAGAACCGGTTAACTATTACACTCAACAAGCGGCTCTCAAGGAAACTAAGCGACTGTTTCCTGAGTACAAGCAAATCTATGCAGAAACTCAGCAAGTCAACTTGCAACGACTCAATAAAGCGTGGGATAGATGGAGGAAGCCTGACGCTAATGGTAAACGTGGTGGTAGACCTCGATTCAAGAAAGCAGGAGAACTTCGATCATTCGTTTTTCCTAGGATCAATAGTTCAAAGGCGGGAGCACACCTGGCTGATGGGATCTTAAAACTAAGCCGAATTGGGTCAATACCTGTGGTAATGCATCGGTCATTACCCATTGGCTTTACCCTTAAGCAATGCACTATTGTCAAGAAGGCCGATGGCTGGTATTGCTGTATCTCAATGAAAGATGATACAGTTCCCGAACTTTTGCCTATTGGCTCTGTCAAGTCTGCCGTCGGAATTGATGTTGGGCTAGAAAAGTTTTTGACTACTTCCGATGGCGAGGCGGTACCTATCCCGCAGTTTTACAGAAAAGCTCAGGATAAGCTGGCTCAAGCTCAAAAAGCAATGTCGCGCCGTGTATTGGGCTCTAATAACTGGAAAAAAGCCAAGCACAAAGTCGCCTTAATGCACCTTTATCTGACTCGTTGTCGGAAAGAGTTTCATTATCAGGTTGCTCATTGGTTGTGCGGTAAGTACGACCTAATTTCTCACGAAAATTTAAACATCAAAGGGCTGGCTCGAACTAGGTTAGCAAAGTCAATAAATGATGCAGCTTGGGGAGCTTTTTTGGAGATATTACAAGCAGTGGCGGTCAAACGCGGTTTGTTAGTCCAGGAAGTCAACCCACGAGGTACAAGCATTGAGTGTTTTAATTGCGGTTCCAGGGTCGAGAAAAGTTTAAGCGATCGCGTTCATTGTTGTTCGAGCTGTAATATCAAAATCGATCGTGATTGGAACAGTGGTATCAACATTTTGAATCGTGGATTATTGGCGGTTGGACTGCCGCTCAATGGCTGCGGTAAATCAATACAGGATATTGAGGAACAGCAAGTCTCATTTGTGAATTTGAGAAGCCCACATCATAATCTTTGATTTGATGTGGGAGTAGTCACACAGAGTTCATTGGCAACTGACAACTGAAAACATCATAGGATTTCAATATGCCAACTAAGTATTGGTCAACTCTTTTACCGTTTTGGGTTTTACTTGTAGGAGCCGGGACTGTTGGCTGTAGTCCCT
>NZ_JAAHHX010000307.1:0-2313 GCF_010672065.1 Moorena sp. SIO4A1
TGCTGACTGTAGTAAGAATCAAGTTGAGTCTACCAAAGGATTTACGATAAACCGGGGTAATTCGCTGCGCATCTGGTGGAGTCAGGGTTATTATCCAGAGGAAACTGATGCACTCAAAGAAATCATCGCCAGGTGGACACAAAAGAGTGGAATTAAGGTTGAGCTTAGCCTTTTATCTGAAAAAGATACGTTAAAGGAACTCAATAATGCGATCGCAGCAGGCAACCCTCCGGACATCTTCTATAGTATTGAAGCGGATACCCAGATCATCCCCCGTCTAGCATGGAACAACCAATTGGCAGATGTTTCTGAGGTAGTAGAACCTCTCGAAAAGCTATACACTGGCAGTGTTCTACAGAGTGTCACTTACCTGAACAATGTGGCGAAGAAGCGCAGCTACTATGCTGTCCCGATCATGCAGTATTCCGGCTACATTCACTGTTGGCAAGACTTACTGGCAGCTATTGGTAAGACACCAGACGCGATTCCTAAGGATTGGCAAGGGTTTTGGCAGTTTTGGCACTTCGCTCAACAGCAACTACGTCACCAGGGTCAACAGACTATTTATGGTATTGGTTTACCCATGTCCGAGGCTTCTGATACCTTCGACATTTTTGAAAACTTCCTAGAAGCTTACAATGTCAAACTGATCAACTCCAATGGTCGGTTACGCTTAGATAATCCCCAAGTGCATCAGGGGATTACCGCTGCCTTAGCGAAATATACCAACTTCTATAAGAATGGTACGGTACCACCGGAAGCAGTGGATTGGGGAAACACTGATAATAATATTGCCTTTCTTAGCCGCACTACTTTAATGACAGCTAACCCATCCCTATCGATTCCCGGTTCCCAACGGCAAGATCAGGCAATTTACACCAAGCAACTTGCTACTATTCCATGGCCGAACAAGCCAAAGGTCGAGCCCATGAAACCCATCGCTTCCATTGGGCAGGTCATTCTGTTGGAAAGATCGAATAAAAAGCAGGTTGCTAAGGATTTCTTGTCCTATTTGGTACAACCACAAAATCTGAAAACATACATCCAAGGTTCTCAAGGGCGATTTGTTCCTGTTTTGCCTAAATCTTTAGCAGACCGATTCTGGAATGATGGAACCGATCCCCATATTTCAGTGGCTCTAAAGCAGTTACAACAAACCACCCGTCTACCCTATCAAGTGTTTACCCCGATTTACTCTGAAGTACAATCCCAGAATGTTTGGGGTAAAGCGATTAGAAGCATAGTTGTAGATGGTTTGTCTGTGGCGCAAGCCACTAATCAAGCGATCGCACAAATCAAGCAAATTTTTGCTGATTGGAAGTGATCATAGGTATTAGTCAATCCCCCTTTTGTTGCCCCACTGAGGGTCTGTTCCCCCTCTTCAGGAACAGTAACTGGTTTTCTTAGGGCAATATTTGCAGTTAGAGTGGGTATATCAGCCAATATCTCAACAGCCTGTAGCTTGATCACAGGGGTCAAAACCCAGTTGTGATCAACGCTTTGTAGTACCCCCCCTCAGGAAATGGAAGTGCTCTATAAACTTGGCGATGCTGGGCAGTATGACAAAAATTCGCCCAGGAACTCACTATCGGGTTTCGTGGGCGAGTTGTGAAAATCCAGAAGTCCAAAATTCCTGGTAGTGCGCGCAGGATGCCCGCGTGAGAGTTCACAATCGATTAGACCTCTCGGGAAAGCACGGTTTTAGCTCAATTCGGGCAAGACTTCCAGAATCTTTTTTACTTCTGTTGTCTATTGAGACCCCCATGAGAGTTCACAACCTCCGCCAGAATTGCTGTAAGCATATGCGCTACAGATGGTGCTACTTGAGGTGCAGTCAGCAGTCAGCCGTTGGCCTTGGCCGTTGGCCACGCTACGGGAATGGCTGATCGCTGAATACTTAGGAATTGCTATACCTCGAAGCAGTCGATTACAACTACATTCCCAAAGCCCACCAAACTCAAAAACTTAGCCAAAGGGTTTCAATAAAAAGCCATTGTTACTTTGGTTAAAGACTATCTGCATCTGGAATAAAATCCATGAGTGTAATTGCTAAAACAAATGACTTTGAATTAAAAAAGTATACCATATTGATTATTGATGATAATCCCACAAATTTAAGGGTTGCCTTTGATTATTTAGAAGATTGTGGATTCACAATTTTAGTATCCCAAGATGGTGAAAGTGGGTTAAAACGCGCTAAGTATGCCCATCCTCAAATTATTTTACTGGATGTTTTGATGCCAGGTATAGATGGCTTTGAAACCTGCTGTCGATTGAAGGCGGATCAGGCTACTAAAGATATTCCTGTAATTT
>NZ_JAAHHX010000308.1:0-2311 GCF_010672065.1 Moorena sp. SIO4A1
AACCCAACCAAAACGGTGAAATCTCTTCCTTTCAAGCTCTATCAACTGCCCTATCCGCTGGTGTTGGACTCGGTAGCATTGGCGGTGTTGCTTTTGCCATCAGTATCGGAGGACCAGGAGCTGCGTTCTGGATGACCCTTGCGGGGTTATTGGCCATGAGCAGTAAATTTGTAGAATGTACCCTGGCTCAAAAATATCGAGTGGTCAGACCGGACGGAACGATAGCTGGTGGTCCAATGTATTACATCTCGGCTGGTTTAGCCGAAATGGGATATCAAAAACTGGGCAAAATCGTGAGCATCGTATTCTGCATCTTGTGCATTACTGGGTCATTTGGTGGTTCGAGTATGCTTCAAGCTAACCAATCCTTGGAAATAACGGCCAGCGTAGTTCCCTGGCTGATCAATCGAGGCTGGTTTTATGGCTTAATTCTGGTTGCTCTAGTGGCATTGGTGATTATTGGTGGCATTCAACGTATTGGCTTAGTGGCTAGTACCATCGTCCCCGTCATGTGTGGGATCTACATTTTGGCATCCCTGTGGATTCTAATTGTCAATTTTTCCAGCATCCCATCTGCCATCGAAACTATTGTGACAGAAGCCTTCTCTCCCCAAGCCGTTGAGGGGGGTTTGATTGGGGCGTTAGTACAGGGATTAAGGCGTTCAGCCTTTACTAATGAGGCAGGTATTGGTACATCTCCTATTGCTCACGCCGCTGCCAGGACTCAGGAACCAGTGCGGGAAGGAATTTTAGCCCTACTCGAACCCTTTATTGTTACTGTGGTCGTCTGCAATATGACTTCTTTAGTAATAGTCATCACTGGGGTATACAAAAATCCTGAGTTTGCTAACTTCGGTGGTGCCGAAATGACCGCCGCTGCTTTTGGGAGTGTAATTAGTTGGTTTCCAATGCTCCTAGCCATTTGTGTGTTCTTTTTTGCTTTTTCTACCATGATTTCATGGAGTTACTACGGTGAAATTTCTTGGGATTATTTGTTTGGTTCGAGAACTTTAATTGTCTACAAAGTATTATTTTTGATCAGCATCTTTATTGGAACTTTGGCTAACCCAGAACCAGTGTTTAATTTCAGTGATAGTATGCTTAATGCTATGGCTTTACCTAATCTTTTCGGTGCCTACTTCCTCTGTGGCAAAGTAGTCACTGAACTCAAAGACTATATGGAGCGCTTGAATTCTGGGAAAATAGTTCCCGTAACTCAATCGCAAGCATTAAGGTGATGGGGTTGACAAAAATGGAAGAATGAGGTTTTACGGCTCAAAAGCCTGTTGAACAAAGACAGCCAGACTTCATCAAAACCCCCATCAAGGGATTTAATCAGAAGGTCGATCAGAAGTGATCGCAAAAAAGCGATCGCTTTTTTGCAAGCATATGCGCGTAGCGCACGCTACTTGATGTGCGGTCAGCGGTCAGCTTCAAATAAACCTCTTTTGGGAGAATTTAATAGTTCGAGATTTTATCGAATTGAAAGTCTAGGGAAAAGCCATTGGCCATTGGCCACGCTACTTGAGGTGCTTTGTGGCACAGGCTTTGGCCTTGGCCTAAAGGCCACGCTACGCGAATGGCCACGCTGTGCGAACAACGCTGGGACGTAACGGCCAATGGCTGATACCTGAATGCTTAGTTTAAAAATAAAATTATAGCACAACAATTACCGAATATACCAAATAATTAATAAATTGTATACTAGTTTACTGGTTGAATTACTATGCTATCAAATTTCGATCAAAGCTCCCGATTACCTAAAATTTTTTAATGATTTTTTCAAAGGCTGCGATTATACTCGGTTTAAGTACCAAATAGGTGAATTTTTTAATAAATTTTAACTTGATTTACTGGTTAAAATATAATGCTATCAAATTTAGACCAAAATCATCGATTTTATAACATTAATTAACGTTTATTTGGCTAGGGCAGTAATTATAGTATATTTATTTATTGTTGAATAATTAGTTTTTATTATATATAATATTATATATTTTTACCGGATTTTCGCAAATACCTAGTTCAGCTAAGTGCTTTCACAGTCTAGATTTAAGGTGATTTAGGCAGATCACATCTGGTCATTGCTCAAGGTATTTTTAATCACATTCCATCAAAAAAAAATTTTTGTGATGCAAAAAGTGTGAGATACTAAGCAAAGCGTGCATAAAACTTGCAGCACTAAAGTTTAAACTTCGATATAAGTGGAGCATTAATGAAATATTTGAGAGCAAATCGCTCCAAGGGCAGTCAGGATACTGGCTAGATTGGGAAGCGATTATTAAATGCGGTGACGGCGTCCTACTTACGA
>NZ_JAAHHX010000309.1:0-2311 GCF_010672065.1 Moorena sp. SIO4A1
GCCTGAACAAGTTAGGGAATTAAAGTTAACAACCCAGTCAGAATTTAAGCTAGCTATAGATTACTACCGAACTCAAGAATTTGAAAAAGCTAAAGCGTGTTTTAATCAAGTGTTAGCTGTCAATCCTAACGATAAGACAGCATTATTGTATGTAGACCGAATTAATCAATTAATGGTGCAAGGGGTACCGCAGAATTGGGATGGGGTGTGGCGGTTTACCCAGAAATAGCAAGGGTGCATCTCATATTTGTAACAAAGAAGGCGAAGTGTTGAAAGTCTTGGAAGTGTTGGAAGTCTTGGAATTTTCTTAGAATTTTTGCCTAATTGCAAAAGCGATACAGCGCGATGCACCCAAACTTAGAAACCAAGTTGTCAAATCATTACCAACAAACCTATCAAATCCCAAATAGTGATTGAATGCGTTGGCGAATCTGATTGGTTCCACTCTCTTTTTCCTCTGTTACACCTACCGTTATTCCTAATTTCTCTAGGGTCTCCTTACGTTTGAATAATTCTTCGGAAATTTGGTCAGCTAAATCTTTGTGCTTTACCAAAAGACTCTTTAAATTTTCCCTGTCTACCACAAACAGAATCGTGTCTTCTAGGGCGCGAAGAGTAGCGGTACGGGGGGTACCCAGAAGCAAAGACATCTCTCCAATAAATTCCCCTGGCTTGCGGATGGCAATCCGTTTTCCCCTTGATTCCACAAAGACTTCAACTAAGCCAGATAGAATAATATAAAATGAATCCCCTGGGTCGTTTTCTTCACAGATTATATCCTCTGCTTTGAGCATTTGACGATATCCTTGCTGAATTATATGTCGCAGCTCGCTATCGCTACACTTTTCAAAGTAACTCACCTTCCGCAAGAGATCCCGCAGGGTCAATTTTCCTCTAGAGTTAGCTTTTACTTTGTTTTTTTTGGCAGCGGCTACAGCTTTGTTATAGAGGTATTCTTCTTGAGAATATGAGCCGTTAGCAGCACCAGTTTGTTGAGGTGTTTGTTGAGGTTTTTGTACCAGAAATTCTAAGTCCTTCAGATTTCGGATATACAGGTCTCTCTGAGGCTCGGCGTGCTCGATTCCCTGCTCACGAAGTTGTTCTTCTATCAGATAATACAAACTACTCTGAATTGATTCCATATTTGGTGGATTGTCGATCCATACTAAGAGTTCAAAATCCATGCCGTCTCCAAACCCTTTAAAATATACTTCAGGAGCAGGGGATGGTAAAACTTCTGGTTCTTTGCGAGCCGCTTTTAACAGTACCTCTGTGACCATGACTGGATCGCTTTCATCGGGAACATCAACAGGAATTCTGAGCCTAGCTCTAGGATCTTGATAAGTCCAGTTAACTACATTGTTTTCCAGGAAACTAGTATTCGGAACAATAACAAATACCCCATCATTAGTGCGGATAGTGCTGGAACGAATCGAGATTTTTTCTACAGTTCCTGAAAGTTCATCAACTTTGACATAGTCTCCCACCTTAATTGGTTTTTCAAACAGAATCGCCAGACCACTGATAAAGTTGGCGGTTAAATTCTGAAGTCCGAAGCCTAAACCAATACCCATTGCCCCTGCAAAAACAATCAGGGAACTGAGGTTAATCCCAGCCGTTTGCAGAACAATAAAAAATCCTATGACAGTTAGAACATAGCCGATCAGGGAGGACAATGCTTCGCGAGTCCCACGATCTAACCCCAAGCGAGTTAGCACCCGACGCTTAATCAGGTCCTGAAGTTTACGAGCTATATATAAGGTAACGATAGCCATTACTATGAGTTGGACTATCATAATCAGAGACAAGTCTTGGGTGCCCAGCTGAAACAGCTTGGTGGTAAACACCTTCGAGACGATGTTCCAGACTTTGCTAAGCCATTCAAAAATCACAGCCATAATTCAGTTATTTATTACTCAATCAAATTGTCACCATGCAGCGGTCAGCTAATGCGCTACGCGCACGCTACGCGAACAGCTGTTAAGTTTAATATAATTAAAGCACTTAAGAGCTAATTTATAAAGTAAATATTAAGAGCTCAAATCCCTTGACAGATATGGATTTCAGGTAAGAGGGGGTGGAACTACGCCCAATTCCTGAAACCATTGCACCCCAATTCTTATAGCCCCTAGAAGCGTGAACTAACAGTGAAGGTCTTGGATACTCAGTAGATCCCCTGTAGCAGGCTAGGGCGTGTTTTCAAAGTTTTCCGCAAGATTATGATCCCCCCCAGCCCCCCTTAAAAAAGGGGGGAGCCATACTCGCTCGTCCCCCTTTTTTAAGGGGGATAATGGGGGATCTCCGAGGCAAG
>NZ_JAAHHX010000031.1:0-78296 GCF_010672065.1 Moorena sp. SIO4A1
GAATTTTGCCCCCCTAGCCCCCCAACTTTGGGGGGAATAAGAGTCAATTTGCTTCTAAAAGTCCCCCAAAATTGGGGGATTTAGGGGGCTTGGATGTAGCAAATGAGACTTCTCAGACAACCTCTGAGAATTAAGAATTGATAATTGATAATTGAGAATGATTAAGGCTGAATGGTTAAGACAGAAGTCAGAAGTCAGAAGTCAGAAGGCAGAAGTCAGAAGGCAGAAGTCAGAAGGCAGAAGTCAGAAGGCAGAAGTCAGAATTATAAATTTCCAATTCCCAATTCTACATTCTTAATTCTACATTCTTAATTCAGCGGACATCAGCTCTGCTATCAGTTTGTTTCGTCGTCCCTTTAGAACTTAATAGACTTCGCGGCAGTTGTCGGGAACAGGAAACAGTGGACAATAATTGAGGTAAACACTATCATAAAAATACTTTTGCAAGAGGTATCTGTTAATTAATCTTCACAGAAAAGGTACCCTTAAGGGTACTACCAAGCCAGATTATTCTCTAATAAGATACAAATGTATCGATTGAAATCAGTAATGAAACTCGCTGCTCACCAAATGTCTGGTATTTCTGCCGAAATTGATGCCTATCTCAAAGCCCACCATGAAATTGGGTGGTTCTCAGGGGCGGTTATCGTACTCAAGGCAGGTAAAACCATGTTTACCAGGGGGTATGGCATGGCTAGCCTAGAGTACCAGCTACCCAATACCCCCCAGACTAGATTTCGGTTGGGGTCGGTGACAAAGCAGTTTACTGCTGCTGCGATTCTACAACTCCAGGATCTGGGGTTGGTTGATGTACACGCTCCTGTTTCTACCTACTTGCCAGATTATCCCCATGGGAATCGCATCACCTTGCATCACCTCCTAACCCATACGGCGGGCATTCCTAACCTAACTAGTTTTCAGGATAAAACCCAATGGATGGCAAAACCTACGACCCTTGAGGAGTTGATTGCCCGCTTCCAAGACCTCCCCTTGGAATTTGAGCCGGGAAAAGAGTTTCGCTACAGCAATTCAGGCTATGTTCTGCTGACCCAGGTGATTGAAACCGTATCGGGTCAGTCCTATGGCAATTATCTAAAAGAGCATTTGCTCCAGCCTTTGGGGATGGAGAACACAGGTTACGAGTATCCTTTGGCGGTGATTGATGGCTTGGCAAATGGTTATCAGTTCACTGATGACGGCTATCTCAAGGCAGAGTATATTAATATGTTCGTGCCACAGGGAGCCGGAGGACTATATTCCACGTTGGAGGATCTGGCTCGATGGAATCAGTTTTTGTTTGACCATGGGGTGGGAGATGAAACGATCTTAAGGGATAAGGCGATCGCTACTATGACCTCTCCCTTAGTACCGATGAATCCTGACGAAACTCCCCATCTGTTCTATGGCTATGGATTGGTAATAAACAAACAGCCCAAGCATCAGCGCATTGGTCATGGTGGGAGAATTAACGGCTTTGTGACTAATCTGGAATACTACCCAGACCAGGATGTGAGTGTTGCTGTGCTCAGTAATGTACAAACCGCCAATATAGAGCAAATTTCCCAGGATTTGGCAGCAATTGTGTTTGGGGAACCCTACTCCAAACCCACAGTTTCTGAGGTAGATCCGTCTGTATACGAGGGCTATATTGGAACTTATCAGGTTGCTCCTGAGTTCCAGGTAACTATAACCACCCAAGCCAATCAATTGCGGATTCAGGGAACAGGGCAGTCTATCTTTAACCTTTATCCTACCTCCGAAACTGAGTTTTTTACATGGGTCATTGATTTGCGAGTTGTCTTTAACCAAGGCTCAGACGGCACGGTGGAAAGCGTGACGCTGCTGCAAAACGGGCAGGAAACCGTTGCTCCTAGGGTAGATTGAGATTAAAGAGTTTTAATGTAATCTTCTAGATCAATCCCTGTAGTCCATAGTGGCTAAAGTTTGAGGTTTTCCATGAATGCGATCGCACCATTACAAACTACCGCGTTCAGCTTCGCTGCGCCAAAGGCGATCGCTTTCTTATTTTCAATCTATTCAGATTCTACTATGGATGAAACTGGTTGTTAAGGATTTTCGTGCGAATGAGGAAACAATGTATTATAAAATGAACTATACATTTCTGAAAATGCTATAGCTAAAATAACTTAACGTTAATCATTCTTAACAAAAAAGGTACCCTTAAGGGTACTGCGAAGCCAGGGAATTATCTGACATTCTATAAATATCTTGATTGAAATGAATCGCAGCAAGAGGTAAAACCCATGGCTTATAAAGCCTCTCATCCCTGTGTCTTCCAAGTTCCGATCAAAATTAGAAGTACCCATTAATCTCGACAAGGAAATGGAGCTCCAAGAGAATTAGCTGTTACTGTAACCAACGGTGTGTTCACTGTGGTAACTCATTTGAAAACTGCTAGAAAACCCTTCATTGATTAATAAATCCTAGACTCTATTTTAAGCTAGTTATTCTGCTCTAATCCCTCTGTAATATTAAAATTTATTATTCAATGGCTATTAATAATCGTTCAAACTGGCTAAGATCTGTAGGAATTAGTAAACTATTAATCAAATTTATTTATCTGGAAATAATACTACTAATCATTCTGGTTTTACTTGGGGTTTTATTACAGTTAAAACTTCCAATTATAGAGCAACAGTTTCCAGGACCAAAGATCTTATTAGAATACTTTGTTTATCTTATTGTTAAACTAGTCGTAGGAGTGTTAGGTTTAGTCTGGCTTTATCGATTACACGTTGATTTGAATAGGATTTATAGTTATTACCCAATCGAACCTGGACAAGTGCTAGCTCTATGCCTAATTCCCATATATAACATCTTTGGAATTTGGAGGATTTACTCGACTTTTGCAGAGTATTTAAATAAAGAAGAAAGTAGGGGTTTAAAAACTAGACTTTTAATTTTGTATATTGGTTATGTTTTTCAGCGAGGGTTTTCAAAAGCTTACCAAAACAATTATAGTGGAGATTATGCTTTTTATTTTTTAATCATCGGTAGTTTAGTAAGCCTATGCTTGTGTATAGTTTTTATGCAGATGATAAAAATGATGAGAGGTGTAGTAATTGCCAAATTCCGAGAGGATTTTTACCCCAATATCGAAAAAAGTTAATCCTATTATAAAGCAAAGCTTTTGGCAATTGTCGATGTACGGCGGTTTGCATAACTATCAGGTATACAGGATTGTTTTCCTTCTTCCCACTTCCGACTTCCCTCTTACCTGCTCCCGTCTTGATGCAGTCGCTCATGGGGGAAACCCCCAAGACCGCGCTGCATCGCTGCTCCCTGCTCCCTGCTCCCTAAAAACCCAGAACTTTGTACCTAACTGAATTGCAAACCGCTGTATATAGCATCAATTCTCAAGCTTCATATCGGCAAAGTGTTCCATCAGCATTCGATGGATAAAGATGTAGCCCCCTCCTACTTTTTGTAGGAAGATGCGATCAGCAGCATAGTCCAGGAAGCGGGCATAGTTCCAAGGGATGCAATTGTTACGGTAGAGGACAAGGCGGAGGCTGAAGTGTTGGATGCAGGCTAGACCACCACTCAACAGCCCGAACAACAGCCCGAACAACAGCCCTAACAACATCCCGAACAACATCCCTCTCATCAGCCCTAACAACATCCCTCCTATCAGCCCTTCCATCAGCCCGAACATCAGCGCTACCATCAGATATACAGTTATAGCATTACGAGCTGATTTCCAAATTCCTTGATTTGGACTTGTTTTTGTTTCAATTTCTGAACTCTCCAGCCCTTCCAACACCCCTCCCATCAGCCCGACCATCAGCCCGAACATCAGCCCGATCAACACCCCTCCCATCAGCCCTTCCGTCAGCCTGACCATCAGCCCTCCGAACACCCAGGCCGTTAGCCTGAACATCAGCCCTCCCATCAGCCCTCCGATCAGTCCTGCTATCAGCCCAAACATCAGCCCGAACATCAGCCGGTTAATCAAGATTTTTTTCCAATTAATATCAAGTATTTCAACTGTTTTGATTTCTTTCCTTGCTTCTTTATCCAGCCCGACCATCAGCCCTCCCGTCAGCCCGATTATCAGCCCTCCCGTCAGCCCGAACATCAGCCCGAACATCAGCTTGACCATCAACCCGACCATCAGCCCGACCATCAACCCGACCATCAGCCCGACCATCAGCCCGACCATCAGCCCGACCATCAGCCTATAAGTTTGTTTTTGATTTCTATTTATTAACCAAGATGGCTGCATTTTTTCAATTAAAAATACTGTTTGAGACTCCTTAACCATCCTCTGAGCCAGCCAAATTAGCCAGTGCTTTACTTGTGCTTTCTCGTATCTATGATTAGTCTTACGACGCTTAAAAATCTTCTCGATATATGCATCAAAGAGCTGCTTGCGCCGTTCCTCTACTACGTCAGTTCTGGGCAAATCCTCAACTGCTACTCCCTGATAAGCTAGAGTTATAATATTGAGCATTAAGGGCGACTGGGCTAACTCTTGTAATACTGTATCTTCTGCAATTAATGTCTTCAATCCTGTTAAATCAGCTCCGACACGATTCAAGTAATGACAAACTTGTTCTAAAGTCAGTAATCTTATATAAACTGCTTTCTGAAAATTCAGACGGTTGGATAGGGCTTGATAGTCTTTAATCCGACTACACACTACTAACTCGGCACCATAATCCTGCTTGAATTGGTTCAATGCTACGATACATTCGTCTCGATAGTCTGCCTTAACTTCATCCAAACCGTCAAACAATAGTAGTAGTCGCTGTTTCTTTACTAAAGTTTCTCGAATTTCCTTGGGAACGTCATATTTATTACCCAATTCCTCTACTAACCAATCGGCTATCGTCTGCCGTTCCTTTGCCCAAGAGGAGAGGTTAAAGACTACGGGAATTAGCTGATTAGTGTCTTGTTCAGCACGAGCGATTAAATCCCGGGCGAGTTCGAGTAAAGTTGTGGTTTTTCCTGACCCTGGTTCCCCTAAAATTAGTAGGGTTCTTCCTGTCCCAATTTGGTTAAAAACATCAATTACTTTAGTCCCTTCGGGGAGGAGTTGAGGTGAGTCGTCACCGATTTCGATAATTTCGCTCAAAGGATTAGTAATGACATCGGGTCTCTCTTCTAATCCCAACTCCATCAGTACCTGGTGATAGAGGGATTTTTCCAGAACGCCTTTGACCCAATAGTTCTTGACTTTAGTGAGTAATGCCTGACGGTTGCGGTATTCTTGGGGAGTTAATTGGGTTCCTGGAACAGATTGCTGCTGATTAAAAATCTTAAACAAGATGTTGTTAATCTGGCTGTTATTCCCTTCAATGGCTTGGTTGCTATTTCCCTGAATTGCCTGATTTTCATTTCCTTGAACCGCCTGATTTTCATCTCCTTGGATAGCCCGATTGTTATCACCTTGGAGAACTGACATATCCTCACCAACTTGAAAAGCTTCAACCTGATGCTCAGATGAATTCACATCAGGCTGTTGTGAGTCATAATTCTGATTAGGTGACTGGCTCATGAGTTAGTTCTACACACCTATAATGCGTGAAGCAGCAGCAGCACCGAACCAATCTGCCACTTTAAGAAGGATAGGCTTGGCTTTGTCCCAGAGCGTTTTACCTGCATCAACTTTTTTACCAGCTGTTTCGAGGGTTTCTGCTACACTTCCCAGGTTGGCGAGTGCCAATTCTTTTTTCGGTTCTTCCTTTTCTGTGGCTTTTTTGGCGGCACCAAGATACATGATTGCTTCTTCTTTGGTATCTTCTGGTAGCTCTGCCCCTCGTACTAATTTATCCAGCTCTACTAATAACTCAATAACCTGCTCTTTTGTTAGCGGTTCTTGGGTTGATGCAGTACCTTGACTTTGGGTTACTTGATTGTTGTCACCTTGAATACCTTGGTTATTTTTACCTTGAACACGTTGACTATTGTCACCTTGAATACCTTGACTATTGTCGCCTTGTAGGTTGTTGACCTTACCGCCTACGGAACCACCTACAGAAAATCCACCGGGATTGTTTGTCATAATACCTACCTGTTCAACTTGTGTGTTTGTCTAAGAGCTAGGATGCTGTAGTCGCTATATTGTTTATATTAATAAAGATTCAAAGACAAACTAGTACCTATCATTAGGAAAACTTCAGTCCTGAAAGGATATACTTCACTAATCTTTACCATCGCTTACTGGACATGGCAGTCTTTTTGATAATTTCAGCTGTTATTTCTTCCCCCATCACGAACATCTGGTAGAGGAGGAGGATGCGTTCGCGTAGCGTGGCCCAAAGGCCAATCGCAAAACTCCTGAACGGTTATCCCTGCTTCACTTCAGGTGCTGGAGCAGCTAATCCTAAATCACTTAACAAAAATTTAAACGTCATGCTTTCCCCGATCAGCTGAGAGCTGAGAGCTGATAGCTGATAGCTGATAGCTGATCAATTACCAACCAACTATCTGTACTCTTAAATTATCCTGAATCCTTATAGACAAATGAATTTAGCTGTAATCAAGTCCCGTCGGACATTGATAACCTTAACAGTTACAGTTGCCATTGTATTGATTTCACTCAAGGCAGCAAGTGCAATACCATTGTTTGGTGCCGGTGCATCATTTCCCCAACCCCTTTACCAGCGTTACTTTTCTCAATACCAACAAGAAACCAGCGTTAACGTAAATTACAGCACCATTGGCAGTGTTACTGGCATTGAGCAATTCATTAACGAGTCTGTTGATTTCGCTGGCACTGATATGCCCCCAACCGATGAGGAGAAAAGTCAGATGAAACGGGGTTTACAAATGGTGCCCACAGCCGGGGGAGCTGTGTCAGTGATTTACAATCTCCAAGGTGTAGTCTCCTCTGTCAGACTATCTCGGGAGACTCTAGGCAAAATCTTTACAGGTCAAATCGGCAATTGGAAGCAAGTTAACACTTACCTGCCCAGAAGAGTAATATCAAATTCGGTTGAATAACCATACTTCCGTCGTTAGGAGAGCAGAGAACTAGCGATTTAGCACGGTCTTGGGGAGGCAGTGCCTTCAGGCGGGGGTTCCCCCCATCAACAACTGCTATAGTTTCCAGCATGAGCGACAGCATCAAGACTGCCGAGGTACACAGGATTTTTTCCCTGATCCAAAGTTCCCTTTTCCCTACTCCCTACTCCCTACTCCCTGCTCCCTAAAACCTAGGTAGAGTTAGTCCCTGGTTCAATAGGTAAAGAGCATCAACCTCCCACCCTTGGACGGCATTTCAATTTGAAGGTTGTTGCCTTGCACATCCTTACCATTGAATTCGTATATAACGTCTGTGGCCCGGACGCTCCTTCTTATCACAGTAGGCTGGAAGTCAGGTAGCCAGACTCTTAGACCTTTGAGTACTTCTGGGGGTACCTGACTTTGGTCAATTTCTTCTTCAACCTGCTGAATTTCCCCAATGGCATTGACATCCACTTCAAAGCGGTTGCCCTGGGAGTTCTGACCACTCAGTCCATAGATTAGCTTGCCATCACCCCCAATCTCGATTGCTGCATCCGTGGGTGAGACACCAGCAGCAACAGTGGCCGCAGTGATAGCAGGAGCTGGCACTTCAGAGATAGAAATCTCCTGATATATCCCCCCAAAGCTTTGGGCAAATGCCTTGCCAGCTGGGAGACTAAGTGCAAGGAATGAAACCAGTGTCAAGCTAAATTTTCGCAGTAAACTCATCTCCATGTCACACCAAAAAAATGTTTCCTTTCTTGTAAAATAGCATTAAACTTGGCTTAGAGTTTTATAGTAAACTCTCTGATGAGATAAATTTGATTGCCCACTATTGATTGCCCACTTATAACGCCAGTAAAATTGGCGAAACTTTAGACTTGAAATAGTCGTCATATAAATTATATTGTTATGTAAGCTATCAGCTATCAGCTATCAGCTATCAGCTATCAGCTAATGAGGTGCTTTTGAATAAAACAAGTAAGCATTGGTTTAATCTCTGTTACATCAGCTGACGGTTCCATAGCGTGAGCTTTTAGCTGAAGGCTGACAGCTCACGGCTGACCGCTGAATGCTTACATTGTTATTGACGCGATGGACGAAGTCCCGCTTTCAGCGATCGCGTAATCTATAGGATTAAGAATACTAAAAATTGTAATACTAGAATAAATTAAGGATACATTAATGATTGGCTATCAAGTTTTTTGGCAAAAGGTTTTAACAGCAACAGCGGTAACCGTTACCGTTGGCTTTGGTTCTATCAGTGGTGCGATCGCTCAATCCCTGACTGGTGCGGGAGCTACATTTCCTGAACCTCTTTATCGGCGTTACTTTAGAGAATACCAAGAACAAACAACCGATGTAAAGCTCAAATACAGTGCCATTGGCAGTGGTGGTGGGATTAGACGATTTCTGAATCAGTCCGTTGACTTCGGAGCGAGCAATGTAATTCCAACTCCTGTAGAGAGAAACTCAATGAAACGGGGTTTGTTGATGGTACCAACGGCTGGAGGATCTTTGGCTGTGGTTTATAATCTTCAAGGAATAACCACCGATGTTAAGCTATCCCGAGAAACTCTAGGTAAAATCTTCACAGGTCAAATTTCTAATTGGAAGCAAGTTAACTCCCGCCTGCCAAACCGTAAGATTCAAGTAGTTGTCCACTCAGGTAGTAGCGGTACTAGCTTTATTTTTACTAAATATTTGAATGAAATTACTAATGGCAGAATCCGAGCCAGTAGAAAACCTAATTGGGGCTTTAAGGTCTTCTCTAGTGTTCCGGGAAATGGACCAGTAGCTAGCGAAGTTAAGCGAATTGACGGTGCCATTGGCTATGTACCAGCGAGTTATGCTAAACAGCTTAACCTACCAATGGCCAGGCTGGAAAACCAAGCTGGTCGCTACGTCAAGCCTACGGTTGATCAAGCGAATAAAGCCCTAGACAATGTGCAGTTCAATGATGACTTCACCATCGAAAATATAGATGACCCAGAAGAGGGATATCCAATTGTAGGTATAACTTGGCTGTTTGTCTACGAAAAGTATCCTAAAGCAGAACTAGCCCAAGGGGTTAAAGACCTGATAAATTGGATTCTGACTGACGGTCAAGACTTGAACGAAGATCTACAGTACACTCGGATACCGGAAGATGTTGCTAACCGAGCCATCGAAGCTGTGAATAACAACATCAGGGTTGTTCCATAGAAGGACAAAATTCAACTTATTTTTGTTGTGTGAGGAGATTTGTGAAAAAATTTTGCGGTGCATTACCACTGACACCGATAGTACTTGGTGTCCATTTGGTAACCATTACCCCCGCCATGGCTGAGAGCAAACTAGAAACCTTGACAGCAGATTGGTCAGATGTTAACCCCAACCCGAAATATCTAGCGCGAGAGTACTTAAAAACTCCCCCAAAAACTCCTCAGTTAACCGACCAATTCCACCATGAACTAGAGTTTAAGACTACTACGTCTATTCCCCATTCTGGGATATCGACAGCTAGCTTGACTAGTCTGGAGTCACCGCCAGACCTAGAGGTGGCAGACACTGTGAGTAATCCCTTTATGGGTCAGGTAGCACCGATTTCCAAACTATTAGACATCCCATCTACTCAGACTAACTCCAATAGTCTAGATAATAGTTTAGATAATAGTCCAGATAATAGTTTAGATATATCCCAAAACTTAGGTGTGACAGATCCGTTGAGTAATGGACCAATGGAGCGGGTAACACCAGTTTATGAACTGTCTGATGTCCAACCTACGGATTGGGCTTACGAAGCACTACAGTCTTTGTTGAAGCGCTATAGATGCCTGACTGGTTACGAGGATGACACCTATCGCGGTAACCGCGCCCTGACTCGCTACGAGTTTGCGTTTGGCTTGAATTTTTGCCTAAATCGGGTGAATGCCATGATTATTGGGAAAACAGCCAACTTGGTAACGGAAGCTGATTTAGCAGCAATGCAAAGGCTACAAGAAGAGTTCAGTGATGAATTGGCTACTGTACAGGCTCGGGTCGATAACTTGGAAGGGCGGGTTACTTTCCTCGAAGACCATCAGTTTTCTACTACTACTATCTTGCGTGGGAGTGTAGATATTGCTCTAGCTACTGGCTTTGGGGGGAAAAAAGCAGTTCCTTCTGGTCAAAGCCCAACAGAAGATTTTGATGATACTAATACTCTGTTGGGAGGCCGGGCAATTCTCAACTTTGACACCAGTTTCACTGGTCGAGACCTTTTGCGCACTAGACTTCGGGCAGGGAATACCAGTAACTTTAGCACTGGTTTCACCGGCACAGCCATGACAAAGTTTGGTTTTGCCACTAATACCGGCAATGATGTTAAATTAAACCAGCTGTTCTATCGGTTTCCCCTAGGTAATAAAGGTCTGGTATCTATAACAGCAGCAGGTCAGGGAGCAAGTGCTTTGATTCCCACCCTCAATCCAGTATTTACCATTTCCAGTTTTGGATTCAATAATTACATCTACGACTTGGGTTTTGGCGCTGGTGCTGCAATATACTATCAATTCAATGACGTGATTGCTACTGGAGCAGCCTATTACACTGGTTCTGCCTCTAATTCAGACTTTGGACTGTTCAATGGTGCCTTTGGTGCTTTGGCTCAGGTGACCCTCACTCCCTCTGATCGTTTTGGTATGGCCTTGACCTATGTCCGGTACTACTCTCCTGAAACAGCCAACACTGCATCGTTTCTCGGTAGCGAATTCGCTCAATCTCCCTTTGGCTCAAATACAGCCACCTCATCAAATAGCTTGGGTGTATCGACTAGCTATCGATTTAGCGATCGCTTTACCCTAGGGGGTTGGGTTGGTTATAGCAATGCGATCGCAGAATCCTCACCCCGCAACAATGATTTCGATGGATCAACCGGATCAAAAGCAGATATTTGGAGCTGGGCAATTACCGCCGCTTTCCCAGACATCGGAAAACTAGGCAGCCAGTTGAATCTAATTGTTGGCATGCCTCCGAGACTAGCTAGTAATGATGTTGCTGGTCGTCGCGATCGCGATGTATCATACCATCTCGAACTGTCTTATCGCTACCCACTCACTGATAGAATCTTTATCACTCCTGGTGTTTTGGTGATTATCGATCCAGAACACAATGATGAAAATGATACCATTGGGGTTGGACTGCTGCGAACCCAGTTTAATTTCTAGTGGGATGGTTCAAAATATTCAACCGAAAACCCTCACTCCCAACCCAGATTTTTCCCAACCCTTTCCCGACCACACCCAATTACCAGAGTCGGATGGCACCTTTGTGTTCGCGGAGCGTGCCGTAGGCAAAAACTTTCAAGAGCATCCCCAAACTCTGCTCCTAACCGATTCAATTGGTTCAGTACTGCAACAGCTTCACCCTGATGGTCAGTACATCATTGGTCAAGATTGCGGCATCTACTGGCGAGAAACCGACCCCCCAGAGACAGGAGCCGAAGCTCCTGATTGGTTCTATATTCCAGATGTTCCCCCCAAGCTTGATGGTCAGATTCGTCGCTCCTACGTGCTTCGTAGGGAATACATTCCACCCCTGATTGCTATCGAACTGGCAAGCAGGGATGGGAGTGAGGAACGGGACAAAACATCACTGGCTCAGCTAGCAACTGTTACCCCTCAGACCAAGGATAAGAAAAAGGGTCAGCGTCCTGGGAAATTCTGGGTCTACGAACGAGTGATGAGGATTCCCTACTACGCCATATTTTTGATCAAGGACAATGAACTAGAAGTCTACAATCTCGTAAATGGATTTTATCAGAAGATGTCACCGAACGAACGGGGTCATTATCCGATTGCTCCGTTAAAAGTAGAACTGGGAAAATGGTCAGGAAGCTACCAGAATCAAACCCAAATCTGGCTGCGATGGTGGGATAGTGAAGGTAATCTATTGCTGACAGGACAAGAACGAGCTGAAAAGGCGGAAGCTGAAGTGGCACGTCTGAGAGCGCTATTACAAGAACGGGGAATTGATCCGGATACGGTTTTGTAGGCCATAAATTTATTGAATCGGGGCGTTTGCCTGGCCTTGCAGCAATAGTAATTTATTTTATAAAAAAAGCCTAATTGATCACAGCGTTTTTCATAGCTATCGGGTACACAGCATTTTTTACTTCTTACCTGCTCCCTAAAATCCAATAATTTGTATCTCAGCCAATTTAAAACTGCTGTAACTGCAACATCTCTTCAGATTTAGACTAGCAAAGAGTTAGTCTATGTAGTCTTGCTAAAAAATGTTTCAATCAAGTATTTTCTGTCAAGTTATACTATAAGTTTAAACACTGTTGACTAGTCAACAGTAACAGTTTTTACTCTGGTTTCTGTATTGAGGACTCAGCACTAAGTACCTGGACAAAAATAAACCTAACTGTATTAATTTGTGTAAAGTTGCCAAAAGTCCCTCTGCTCCCTGCTCCCTGCTCCCTGCTCCCTATTTAAAGAGTTAATTTTAGTTTTGTCCGACTACTTATTTTCAACCGAAGTATTTTTGACAAACGATTTAGGATTGCGATCGCATCAGGTTCACAGAACAGATATACTAGTCTAGGGGAAAGACGTTCGTATCGGCGGTTAACACCGCGCTCTTAGTGCGTTTTTCTTTCCCAGTGATTAGATACCAGGCTTCCAAACGTGACCGTAGATTTGTTGTGACCAGCATAACCAAGACCGAAACAGTATCCCCAACTGCAACCAATAGTGTGGATTGGGAGCCCCCCATGCCACCAACCGATTTAATTTTTGATGATGGAGAACCTTTGGAGAGTGACCGCCACCGCATAGCCATGAACGCCCTGATCCGTTCACTGCGCGTTGCTTTAGCTGACCGAGACGATTACTTTGTTGGGGGCAATATGTTTGTTTACTTCAGTAGTGAACAAGCACGAAACCGGGACTTTCGCGGGCCAGATTTCTTTGTAGTCTTGAATGTAGACGGTAGTCGAGAACGCCAGGGCTGGGTAGTATGGGAAGAACAGGGTCGCTACCCAGATGTAATAATCGAGCTGATGTCCCCCTCCACAAAGCAAGTTGACACAGGTAAAAAGAAGAGCATCTACTGCCAGACCTTCCGAACTCCAAATTATTTTGTCTACCAACCCTTTGACCCAGATTCATTGCAAGGATGGTATTTAGATATAGACAATGGCTACCAGGAGCTAACCCCAAATGAACAAGGGTGGCTATGGTGTCAGCCCTTAGGCTTGTGGTTAGGAGCATGGTCTGGAACCATTGAGGAAACCTCAGCAGTATGGCTGCGCTTTTATGACCGGGATGGGAATCTAGTTCCCTTACCAGAAGAAGCAGCTGAGCAACGAGCTGAAGTAGCTGAGCAACAAGCTGAAGCAGCTGAGCAACGAGCTGAAGTAGCTGAGCAACGAGCTGAGCAATTAGCAGAGAGACTGCGACAGGCAGGGATTGACCCAGATGAAATTTAAGGTGAATGGTCATAAAAATAATAAAAAGTGTGGAGCTTACTGATTAACTGTTAGAACCTAGGAGTTTTGACGAATCACCTTTTCCCCAATGACCTTTTCCCCAATAACCAATTTCTAATGAATAATATTAATTCAAACCCCAAAATTCGTATTGAACATCTGATTAAAATTTATGGCGAAAAACCCCAAGCTGCCCTCAAACTGTTTCGCCAAGGTGGGAGTAGGGATTCTATCTTAGAAAAAACTGGTCAAGTCTTAGGTATTGCTGATGTTTCTCTGACAGTCAATCAAGGAGAATTGTTTGTGGTCATGGGGTTATCCGGTTCCGGAAAATCTACCCTAGCTCGCTGTATTAACCGCTTAATTAATCCCACCAGCGGCAATATCTATATCGATGATGAAGACATTGCCCATGTTGATGAGAAGCGGATGCGAGAGATTCGCCAGAGCAAGGTATCAATGGTGTTTCAGCGATTTGGATTATTTCCCCACAAAACAGTTGCAGAAAATGTCGGGTATGGTCTAAAGGTCCGGGGGATAGATCAAGCCAAACGCCGCAAAAAAGCCTTGGAAACCTTAGAAGTGGTAGGTTTATCCCAATGGGCAGATTATTTACCTTCATCCCTCAGTGGTGGCATGCGTCAACGGGTAGGTTTAGCCCGGGCTTTAGCCACAGATGCCGAGATTTTACTTATGGATGAGGCATTCAGCGCCCTCGACCCTCTGATTCGGCGGGACATGCAGGATGAATTACTGCGACTCCAGACAGAACTGCACAAAACCATTGTATTTATCAGCCATGATATTCAAGAAGCCCTGAAGATGGGCGATCACATAGCAGTGATGAAAGACGGTTATATCGTCCAAACTGGCACACCAGAAGAACTGGTTAACCAACCAGCTGACGACTACATCCGTGCATTCATCCAAGATGTTAACCGCGCCCAAGTCCTAAAAACTGGGTCAATAGCTCGTCAAACCCCTGCCTTAGTTCTTAAAGAAAACTCTGCTAAGGCTGGACTGGAAAAGATGATAGACCATCACCTCCAACAAATGTATGTTGTCGATGAACACAGCAAACCAGTTGGAATTGTCAAGAAACAATGGCTCGAAGCAGTCCTCCAAAAAGGAAGCGAAGACATTACTGAAGTGATGGAAACGGACTTCCCCACAGTCAACGCTTTAACCCACCTAGAAGATATATTTCACCTCTACCGAGATGGACTTCCTGTTGCTGTAGTCGATACTGACGGTACATTCAAAGGAATGGTGGAACAGTCTGATCTGATCGCTAGTATTGGCAAACCTCAAAAGCTTGTCCAAGACAACAGCTGATAGCACCTCAAGTAGCATCTCAAGTAGCGCTTTAGCTGATAGCTGATAGCTGATAGCTGATAGCTGATAGCTGATAGCTGATAGCTGAATGCTGAATGCTTACAAAGAAAATATCTAGATAAATCGACAATCTATACTATAAGAAGGTTCCTCGGAATAGTATTGTGTTCAATTCTTTAATTCTATCCCTTAATAATATCGCAACAAGCCAAGTCGGTCTAGATATTATCTTGAATCCCTTTGAGCTTTATACCTTACCCCTGGACGAGTGGATTACCGCAGTAGTTAATTTCCTAGTTGACAACTTCCGTCCCTTCTTTCAAGCAATTAGCTTGCCCATTACCTGGACTCTGGAAGGGATACAATCGCTTTTCCTATCGATTCCTCCCCTAATTTTCCTGATTATTATGGGCTTGATAGTATGGCAAATTGCTGGGGGTAAAATTGCTATTTATAGCCTTATTGCCTTGACCTTGATTGGCTTTTTTGGAGCTTGGGAACAAGCCATGACTACCCTGGCGCTAGTGGTGACAGCTGTAGTCTTTTGCGTGGTGATTGGCATTTCCCTTGGCATTGCCTGTGCTAGTAGCGATCGCGTGGAGAAATTCCTGCGACCTCTGCTTGATGCCATGCAAACCCTGCCGTCATTCGTCTATCTTGTCCCAGTAGTAATGCTATTTGGCATTGGTGCAGTGCCAGGAGTAATCGCTACTCTAGTCTTTGCTGTTCCCCCCTTGATTCGCCTGACCAACCTAGGTATCCGACAAGTATCTACAGAAGTTGTCGAAGCTGCGATCGCATTTGGCTCAACCCCAATACAAATGCTTTGGGAAGTGCAAATTCCCCTAGCAATGCCAACTATCCTAGCTGGAGTCAACCAAGCCATATTATTAGCACTATCGATGTCGGTGGTGACTTCTATGATTGGTGTCGGGGGACTGGGACAGATGGTCTTACAAGGTCTCGGTCGGGTGAATGTCGGACTAGCTGCTGTGGGAGGATTAAGCATCGTGCTGATTGCGGTGATGCTCGACCGGATCACTCAAGTGGTGAGTCAAGGCAACAACCAAATCCCTTGGCTAGAGCGAGGACCGATTGGTTTTGTGCGTTTGAGGTTAACCAGTAAACCACGGACTGGGACTACTGTTGCTGTAACGGTTTTAGTGGCATTGCTTGTGGGTTTCATCAGCTGGCAACAAATTCCCCAAGCTACAACCGAATTAACTGCATCAGAAATAGCCCTACCTGGGAAAGGGGTGAAGGTACGCTCTACCTATGGTTATCTAGCCGATTCACAATTCATGACACACATCGTTAACACGGCTCTGGAAAAGCTCGGTTACGAGATTGAAAAACCCAAACAACTCCAACCAACCACCAGCCACATCGCTTTGGGTAATAACGACCTCGATTTTACCGCTAGCCACTGGGAAAAGTTACACACAGAATTCTTTGAAAAAAATGGTGGCGAAAAGAAATTAGAGCGAGTTGGAGTTATTGTTTCTGATCTGTTGCAAGGGTATCAGATTGATAAAAAAACTGCTGAAAAATACAATATCACCAATTTGGAACAACTCAAAAACCCTAAAATTGCCAAACTCTTTGACTCCGATGGAGATGGTAAGGCAAATTTAGCCGGTTGTATTCCCGGTTGGGGATGTGAGTTAGTTATTGAGCATCACTTAGATGCTTATGGGCTCAGGGATACTGTCGAACACGACCAAGGAGAATATAGCGTCCTAATTGCGAATAGCATTGCTCGCTACAAACAAGGAAAACCCGTCTTATACTACACTTGGACTCCCCTGTGGCTGGCTACGGTATTAAAACCAGGTGAGGATGTGGTTTGGCTAGAAGTTGCCCAAACCAATCTACCAGAAGCCCAGAAAGGGTTGACAGAAAAACATACTTCAATCGATGGTAAAAATCTCGGATTTGCGGTGGATCGGGTTCGCTTTGTGGCCAACAAAAAATTTATAGCAGCCAACCCAGCCGCCAGAAAATTGTTTGAGCGATTTAAGATGTCGATTGAGGATATTAATGCTGAAAGCCTACGGGCCGAAAAGGGGGAAAATAGCCCAGCAGATATCCGTCGCCATAGCCAAGAATGGATTAAAAAGAATCAAAAGTTGTTTGATAGCTGGGTTGAAGAAGCTAGAAACGTTGGAGAAACTTCTGGAATTTGAGGTTTCCTATAATTTACGAGAACATGAATATTGTCAAACTTGAATAATTGGTCA
Organism: Moorena sp. SIO4A1; assembly: GCF_010672065.1. Classification (NCBI taxonomy): domain Bacteria; kingdom Bacillati; phylum Cyanobacteriota; class Cyanophyceae; order Coleofasciculales; family Coleofasciculaceae; genus Moorena; species Moorena sp. SIO4A1. The sequence goes on from NZ_JAAHHX010000031.1 coordinate 17,002, forward strand.
TTGGTAAAGGGTAATTGGTATTTGTGATTAATCCCGAGTTATAGCAGAAGTCAGAAGTCAGAAGTCAGAAGTCAGAAGTCAAACTCTTGCGCTTACTTAGGTTTGAGACTTTTGTCATGTCCGCGCCTGCCCTGGGGACTGCTATACCAGAGACTCACCTATAGGTAACATGCCCTCGAATCATCCGTTGCGCGATCGTAAGCATTAAGCCGTTGGCTGATAGCTGATAGCTGATAGCTTACGCGCGATCTTTCCAATATCACAACTTATCACAGATTGCCATATTCCAAAATTGTCCGGATTAACCTGATCTACCCAGTAAAAATAAAGTGGTAGATGCACCCTGGTGAAGTCCTAGAGCTAAACTCTGGGGCTTTTTTTTATTTAGATACCGTATCCCACTGCTGATTATCGGCTGGAACAACATCTGGCAAAGACCGACCCATCCAATACAGCCACCCTAAACCAGCAACTCCCAATGCGATCGCAACCAAACTGACCACTTGAGCAATGCGTAATGGACCGAGCATCAGACTATCCATCCGCAATCCCTCAATCCAGAAGCGACCAGTACTATAGGCGACCATATAAACTAGAGCCATCGTCCCTACCTTCAGATGGGGTTTGCGGCGTAAATCCCGAAAGAACAGAGTCATCAGTAACCCAAAGACCAATAAGTTCCACACAGACTCATACAGAAAGGTGGGATGGAAATAGTCAAAATTCTGAAACCCTGGGGGACGCTGTAGTGGTGGAATATACAATTTCCAAGGCAAATCTGTGGGAGCCCCAAAGGCTTCGGAATTAAAGAAATTACCCCAACGTCCGATTGCTTGACCTAATATCAGGGAAGGAACTACTAGATCAACTAACAGCCAGACAGAAAGTTTATTAAGGCGGGCAAAAATTGTTGCAGCTAAGATACCACCCAAGATAGCGCCATGAATGGCAATGCCACCATTCCAAATCGCAATAATTTGGTCTGGACGCTGGGCGTATTGTTCCCACTGAAACAAGACATAGTAAAGTCTGGCACCAGGAATCGCAGAAATCACCAGCCAGATAGCTAAGTCGCCCAACAAATCTGGGTTAACGTTACGACCCTTGGCTAGGTATTGGGACAGGCTAACTCCAATTAACACTGCTGAGGCAATCAATAGTCCGTACCAGCGGATTGTTAGGGGTCCGAGTTCAACGATTATTGGCCCAGGAGAACTAAATTGGAACCCTAGGGTTAGAGCAGAGATTGCTTGCAGCATTGATTTATCCATAGGCAGCAAACCACAAGTTTCATTGTAGTCTCCTACAGCATCGGTTAAGTCATCAGAAAACTAGGTCAATTGATAATGGGGTGATGAGAGGATGGGATGATGGGGTGTAATGGTAATAGAAATATCTTGATCAAGTGCTTGGTCGAGGTATCGCACTTTGTCAGCCATGCAAAGCGCGAGTGGGGGAAACCCCCCTCAGGCCACTGCATCGCTTGTCAACTTCTATTACTTGACCAGGTCTCTAGCATTCTCTAATCTGGAGTGCAATGGTGCGAAGCAAAAGCTTGGATCAGCTTCTCCCATAACTGCTCAGCACCTAGTAAAAGCCTTGGTAATTTCCGGCAAAACTCGGAAATTTACCTAACTAGGTTGCAGACCAAGGATTAATTTCCTACGTTGTTTTGGTCATGATACCTGGGAGTGAACTCCAGCTCCCAGCTCTATCGTCAACCATTAAGGTGAAGGCAAAATGTGTGGTTGACACGACAAGCCATTACAACATGGTCGAGGAAAACATTACCGATTTGAGACGCACTAAAAATGCAGAATTATGTATTAGTTATTGACACAGACAAACAACCATTAAACCCCATATCCCCCAAGAAAGCGCGTCGATTGTTAGATAAAGGAAAAGCTGCGGTTTTTAGGATGTATCCATTCACGATTATCCTCAAGGCTGCAATCGCCAATCCGACTATCTCCCCTTGTCAAATCAAAATAGATCCAGGCAGTAAGGTGACTGGGTTTGCTCTAGTCCAGGACGACCAAGTTATTTGGGGAATGGAGCTAGAACACAGAGGAGGATTGATAAAGAAAAAACTAGAATCTAGAAGTGGCGTTAGGGGTGGGAGGCGTAATCGCAATACCCGTTACAGGAAGCCAAGATTTCTTAATCGTAAGCGTCCAGAGGGTTGGATTCCTCCCAGTCTAGAACACAGGGTTTTGACTATTGAAACCTGGGTAAGACGACTAACTAAGTTTTGTCCAGTCAATGAGATTTGGATTGAAATAGTCAAGTTTGACACTCAAAAAATGCAGGATCCTGAAATCAATGGGGTGGAATACCAACAAGGTGAACTAGCCGGGTATGAGGTGAGGGAATATTTACTTGAGAAGTGGGGGAGGGAGTGCGCCTATTGTGGCAAGCAAAATATTCCCCTACAGATTGAGCACATTCACCCAAAATCCAAAGGAGGCAGTGATTCGGCAAAGCCGACGCTACGCGAACGGGTCAGCAATCTTTGTCTAGCTTGTGAAAAATGTAATCAACGAAAAGGCAATAGACCTATTGAAGAATTCCTAAAAAAGAAACCAGGCTTGCTACAAAAAATCAAAAACAAGGCGCTTTCGCCATTGAGAGATGCAGCAGCGGTCAATACAACTCGGAACAAAGTAGTAAAGGTACTCAACGAAATAAAACCTGTGGTTACTGGCACGGGTGCTCAGACCAAATACAACCGGACTAAGTTGGGACTACCCAAGCAGCATTGGATTGATGCAGCTTGTGTTGGAGACGTTGAAGCTTTGGTGTTGAGAACCTATCAACCGCTAGTAGTTACCTGCAAAGGACAGGGAGGCAGGCAAAAAGCTGCGCTCAATAAATATGGCTACCCCATTAGACATAACCCATTGAAACCCATCAAAGGTTGGTCTAGTGGTGATATAGCTAAAAACCTTTTGACGGGGGAGTTTGGGAGGGTTAATCCCAGAAGCAAAAGCAACTCCTTTAATTACACGGTTCCCGGAAAAAAGGCGATAAGCTTGCACGTCAAGAATTTACTCAGAGTTCACAGAAAGGATGGTTATACTTATGGGTTTTGCCGATAAATACCAAGAATTATCTGGAAATAGTCCTCCTATTACATACAGACAGTATAAGGCGAACAACCAAATCACCTTCAACCCAAGATGAATTCCGAACAACTAGAATTAACTATAGGCTGGCTTTACCCTACCCTAATGAGTACCTACGGCGATCGCGGTAATGTGATCTGCTTACAACAACGAACCCAGTGGCGAGGCATTAGAGTCAATCTAATCCCCCTGGATCAGCAAACCCCTGCTGAGCAATTCTATCAAGTGGATATCTTCATGGGTGGTGGTGCTCAAGATAGACAGCAAGAAATTGTTATGCGAGACTTACAAGGTAGCAAAGCCAATGCCCTACAAGAAAAAATTGAAGGAGGTACACCGGGGGTATTTACCTGTGGCTCACCTCAATTGCTAGGTCACTACTATGAACCTGCTCTAGGTAAGCGGATTCAGGGATTAGGGTTGCTGGATTTGGTCAGCAAGCATCCTGGCGTAGATGCTCGCCGTTGCATTGGTAATGTGGTATTTGAGATTACTGCATCACCCCTAGCCCAAGACTTAAAGGCTATGCTCGGGAAAACTCCAGTAGTGATTGGTTTTGAAAATCACGGTGGTCGTACCTATTTAGGTAATGTCGAACCCCTAGCTCAAGTGGTAAAAGGATATGGTAACAATGGGGAAGATGGCACAGAAGGGGCATTTTATCGAAATGCGATCGCAACCTACTCCCACGGTCCGCTGTTACCGAAAAACCCCTTTATTGCTGATTGGCTGATCCAAACTGCCCTCAAGCAAAAGTATCATATACCAGTGTCATTAGAACCACTGGATGATACCTTAGCAACCAAGGCACGGATAGCGATGTTTAAACGTCTTGCTCTGACTAACCTGAGTTAACTAAGACTACTAGCAAGAAGCCGTGACTATTACGGGTAATGGGTAATCGGGATTGGTAGAAATGTCCACTAATTACTAATAATCCACAGTCCCGACTTTAGTGGATAGCCCCTTAATGGCTCGTAAACGAATAAACTACTAAGTATACCCCCTCCCAAGCAGTTGAGCGAGGGATAAGGTGCGGTTAAAACCGCGCTTTGTCGTAGTTCCTCCGCGCTTTAAAAAGACGCGGTTTCCCTACCCCGTGAAGTCAGATGACTGGAAAAGTAATCGATAGCAGTGCCACTGGAATTCTCATTCTGATCATCCCCTTCGCATTGGTGATGGTTCTGTTGCTAAAGGCATGGCCGATCGTACTGGCAATGCTAATCTTGATTATCATCATCAGGCTTTGGCAGCAATATCAATGGCAGAAGTGGACTCGGAAAGTTAATCCCTTCTTCAATCAACTGATTAAAGATAACCAAGGTTGTCTGACACCCATTGACTTGTCGATCAAGGCAGATATTTCTGGAACTGCAGCGAAACAGTATTTAGAGAAAAAGGCACAGGAGTTTGGAGCTCAGAGTCGAACCTATGATGACATTGGCACTGTTTATTACTTTCTGACTGCTAGCGCTCTCGGTAGTATCTTTGATGAGAGTGAACCATCCTTCGAGCCTGAAAGTGAATCCTCCTTCGAGCCTGAGAGTGAATCCAACACCAGTCAACCAACCCCGTCTTTAGAACTACAGGTCCAAAAAGATGAGTTCTCTACCAGTGAAATCCCAAAATTGGTAGAAACTCCACGATCACAAGAATCTGTTGCCTCAAAACTAGCTGCCTTTACTGCTGATGCTTCAGGTGATCAAAAAAACTCGGTCAAAAAGAAGCAGGATAAGAAAGTTTATCAACCTCTGATCCAAGCCGAATTAGCGAAGCGACTGAATGTTCATTCCAGCACAGTTGGTAAACGTAAATCTGATGCCGACTTTTCACAATGGAGTCAAAGTAAAGATCCAGACGGAATTGCCTGGGAATATTCATCACAGAGAAAGGAGTTCTTGCCAATTGTGAACAATTAGGAAAATCTCGATCGTGAATAAATTTTAATTAGTCATTATTAATAATTAGCAATTTGTTCTTTGTCATATCTACCCAATCACCAATGACTAATCAGCCAGCTTCCCAGAATGATAAGTATTCAAAGGTGAATTATATCATACTAGCAATGATATGATAATACCTAAGGTTAGAAGAAGCTGGAAACTAGGAAATGGAATGAGCAAGTTCTGCCTGGGTTGGGGAATTAAACCTGTCCAGAGCATCCCATTTATTCAACACTTGGGATTTGAGTTGTTCAAATTTTATCTTTAGTATGCGTCTGCTGACTATGGGTTGAGCTATAGGTTGTGAGGTTTGACCAGTATTAGCCGACTCTTGTAACATGTGGCATTGTTGGGGTGTAAGCGTTACGGTCATTACCTGGTTACAGCGTTGTGGTTCTTCAGTGGAAAACAACAGTAGTCGATAGAAGCCTTTATCTGCTAAGCAACGAGTAATGGTCTGAACTTTCGAGGTTTTCAAGTCTAGATAGCAAGGGAGTAACCGAGAGTCCTGTGCTGTAGACTCAAGCACAGTAACCCATAGTAGCATAGGATGAGGCGAATTGATGAAGACAAATTGACTGTGGGGCTTGCTGAATAGATAATACTGAATTTCCTGTGGGGATAACATCAAGCATAATGTGGCAAAATTTCCCAAGCTGCTTGGTAAAATTGCTGGAAATACAATTTTGCTAATTGGTTTATCCAGGGGCCAGGGTTGCTGTAGACACACTTGTAACATTTTAACTCCTGATTATCTATTTATAGTGTAATAAACCTATGAATAGCATCATTAAAAACTCCCTAAGCTAAAAGCAGAATCAATGAAATATTTCTGGCTAACCGTTGATGCTGTTAATTGGTTAAACTTGACATTCCATAATTTTTCAGGTAAACTTTCCACACTCCCTAAGGATGATAGTGATAAACTATTCAAGGGGTAAGTAGATTCTTGAGCGACTACTTCCTTAACGCCATCCTTATAATTCTGGAAAAACTTATTATTCATAAGGGTTGCAGAGATAAAATTTTCAGTCATTGGGGGAATCCCATTGACAAACATCAGGCAGGTAGTGACAGCAGCTGCTTCGATAAAGGTTCTCCAATAACGATGGTTCATAAGTAGAGTTAAGTTGATTGAGATATAGAAATAAGCCTTAGTATGACACCAAGTCAGTAATCAATGAAGGTCGTTATCATACCGTTAGTCATGGTTCACAGTCCTCTTCACCGAACGCCTAAAGTGTACGAAAAATTACTGAACTGAATTGATGCTATAGTTTCAGGATGAAGTTTGGATGTTTGCGATTGCGTTTTTGTTGTGTTTGAGTTGATGTATACCAATGACTCACCAGAAATGGGAGAGGGTGAAAAGGAAAAAGGCTTGCAGGCAACATGGATATCCTCTTGCCTCACGTTTAACGTCATCTTTTGTCCGAGAACAATCAACGGTCGGACCCTTGAGAGTGGGATAGAAGAAAATATAGCAATCCGATTTGAGTTGTCAAACACCAGAAAAGGGGCAGAGGAACCTCAGACCGGAAGTGGAGGAACAGAAGTAAGAATCTCACCATAGGTTCTTTTTCACAAATGATTGAGGATTTCTATATACTTCTCACCCCATCACCCCATCACCCCATCACCCCATCACCCCATCACCCCATCACCCCCTCTGATCAAAAATTTCCCATTGTGATCCGTTCCTTGTGGCTCTTGACCTATTTTTCGGGAAATCTATAGATGAGTGTCGAAAGATTTTTCAGTAAATTAAGCTTGAGCTATGGCAAAGCGATCTCTCCAGGCATCTCCAGACGGCATCAAAAAAGCCAAACAGGCTTTTGAACGCAAGGGATGGACACAAGAATATTTTGCGGGTGAAATCGGCATAGAAACTCGCCAACCGATTTGGAAGTTTTTTGCCGGTAAACCCGTTGACCGCCGCGTTTTTAGCGAAATCTGCTTTCATCTGGATTTGGAGATGGAAGACATTGTCGCTATACCAGAAGATGCTCAGATAGATGCAGAAAAGAAAGCAGCTGAGGACAAAAGTAGAGTTGATGCCATCGTCACCAAAGTGCGATCGCACTACCATGACAAAATTCAAAATCAGTGTGGCACTCTACGCCTATTAGATATTGCTCGACCGGTTAGTTTAGATCACATCTACGTGGATGTGAATATTCTCGAAGAAATCACTAGTCAACGATGGTTGGAAATTGACGATTTGCAAGGCTTCCCAGCGGAGGAATTTGACCGCTTGGGTATAGGCAAAGTGCGCCGGGAAAGCATACCAGGACTGCAAGCGGTAGAACGCTATCCTAAAATGATGGTGCTAGGTAAACCTGGCTCTGGGAAAACCACCTTTTTGCAATATCTGGCTATTCAGTGCAATCAAGGAAATTTTCAATCGGATCGGGTTCCGATGTTGATTCGATTGAAAAACTTTGCCGAGGATGCTATGATCGAATGTAGTTTCAGCCTATTTAACTACATTAATCAAGAGCTTCAAAGTTGTGGTATTTCAGAACAAGATATTGAAACTATCCTCAGCTATGGCAGAGCCTTGATCTTAATGGATGGCTTGGATGAAGTCCCGGAAAGTGCCAGTAATCAAGTTATTCAACAAATTCGTAAGATTTCAGAAAAGTATTACAAAAATCAGCTGATTATCACATGTCGCATTGCAGCTCAACAGTATCGATTTCAGGGATTTACTGAGGTTGAGATTGCTGACTTCAAACCAGCACAAATTCAACACTTTGCTAAAAAGTGGTTTGTGGCGGTAGCAAGGAATGACCCAGAATCAGGTTTGGAGAAAGCATCTCTGTTTATCGAGCAGATGAAGCTGCCAGAAAATCAGCAAATTAGAGAACTAGCAACAACACCAGTCTTGCTGAATCTAGCCTGTCTGGTTTTTCAAACCAAAGCTGACTTTCCTGTAAAACGCTCTGATCTTTACCAGCAAGGACTAGACTTACTACTGATTCGCTGGGATGAAGCCCGGGGTGTTAAGCGAGATGATATTTATCGTAATTTATCCTTGCCCCACAAGCTAGAATTACTTTCTCAATTAGCAGTTATCACCTTTGAGCAAGGGGAGTATTTCTTTGAAGAAATTCGGCTGCAACAATTAATTGCTGATTATTTACGGAAATTACCAGCAACTCAAAGCAACCAGGCAGCTCTAGAATTAGATAGCTTAGCAGTACTCAAATCTATTGAGGTGCAGCATGGACTATTGGTAGAGCGGGCAAGACGAATCTACTCATTCTCGCATCTGACATTTCAAGAGTATTTTACCGCCAGAGCGATTGTGATCGGCACTGGGATGTCTTTGTCACAGCTAGTCGAACACCTACAGGAGAAACGTTGGCGGGAAGTATTTTTACTCACAGCACAAATGTTGCCAGATGCTGATCAGCTATTGTTGCTGATCAAGCAACAGATTAATCGGTTAGTCTGTTCAGAAATGGTGCTTGACTCAGTCAAACTGACACCAAGCGCTATGGCTTTAGATGATAACTTGACAAAGTTCTTGAACTGGATCGAGATCAAATCCCTCGAGATCTATACTCCCTACAAGCCAGCAGCAGTCCGTGCTTTTTACATGACCCTTGCCCTTCCTCCTAGCCATCCTCTTTCCCGGAATCAAGCCTTAGCTTTGGCTATTGATCACAGACTAGGAGGAGAGTTGGGTAGTGAACTTGCCCTAGATTTAGCTTTAGATCATGCTTTAGCTGTTGCCCAAGCTATGACAGCAGAACTAGTTTACGACCGACTCAGTGCTCTTTACCTTGCCCTTGATTTGAATCACCTGACTGGGATTGAGTCTATAGGAGACTATCTAGAGAAGCTTAAAAATCAGCTACCTGACCTAGATGATGACGACCGAGATAGTATTCAAGAATGGTGGCAAAGTCATGGTGCGGAATGGGTATCACAATTAAGAGCCTTGATGATAGAGCATCGCAATATTGGTCACCAATGGCATTTGACCAAGACATCCCAAGATTGGTTAGAGCAGTATAGTCGTGTTAATCACTTGCTAGTAGAGTGCCTCAATAGTAATTGTCAGCTGAGTCTGACGGTGCGCAAAGAAATAGAAGATACGTTGTTGTTGCCCCTGTGCCACTCGTAATTGATCCCTCACGGTCGATGTTGACCTGAAGGGGTGACAAGTAGGTTGTCACCCCTTCAAGCTTTAACCTACCCTAAACCGAATACGGGGCGAACAACCTTGGCCTTGGCCTTGGCCAAAAGGCCACGCTACGCGAATGGGCCACGCTACGCGAATGGCCACGCGTGCGCGTTCAACCCTTAACCCTTAAGCCTTTTTGACCCGTGCTACGGTGATAATGTCGTCAGGCTTACTTACTATTGTTGATTGCTTTTTTATGCCTTTTCCGAGATCTAGTGGTCTTTTGCTCCATCCGACATCCCTACCTAGTCCCTTTGGTATTGGTGACTTAGGTTTACAGGCTTATCAATTCATTGAATTTTTGGCACAAAGCGCCCAGCAATACTGGCAAATATTGCCCCTTGGTCCGATTGGGTATGGTAACTCTCCCTATGACTCTTACTCAGCCATGGCAGGCAATCCCCTGCTCATTAGCCCAGAACAATTGCAAAAGCAGGGACTGCTCAAGGATGAAGACTTTGCCAATCTACCAGAGTTTCCCCTTGACTCAGTGGATTATGATCAGGTAATTCAAACCAAGATGCCCCTGTTGTACCAAGCTTGCGATCGCTTCCGTGCCAACGCCTCACCCCAACAGCACCAGAAATTTACAGAATTTTGTCAAGCAAAAGCCAGCTGGTTGGAAGACTATGCTTTATTTATGGCTGTTCATGATGCGTTTGACCAGAGTAGCTGGCATACTTGGGAACGAGACATTGCTATGGCTCAACCCAAAGCAGTTGAGTATTGGCGGCAGAAATTGCAGGATGAAATTTATTTCTACAAATACCTACAGTTTGAGTTTTTCTGCCAGTGGTCAGCTCTCAAACAGTACGCCAACCATCACCAGATCCAGATTATTGGTGATATTCCAATTTATGTGGCTCACGATAGTGCTGATGTCTGGGCTCATCGGGAAATCTTTGCCATTGATCACGAAACTGGCGAACCCACACTCATGGCTGGGGTGCCTCCGGACTATTTCAGTGCCACAGGTCAGTTGTGGGGTAATCCAGTATACAACTGGAAACAGTTAGAGGCAGATAACTTCCGATGGTGGATACAACGCTTCCAAACCATCTTGGAGTATGTAGACATTGTGCGGATTGACCATTTCCGGGGATTTGAAGCCTACTGGCAAGTCAAGCAAGGAGAAACAACTGCCATCACTGGAGAATGGGTTAAGGCACCAGGAAAAGAATTTTTTGAAGTACTCCAAGACAAGTTGGGAAATTTGCCAATTATTGCCGAAGATTTAGGGATCATCACTCCAGAAGTAGAAGCATTACGCTCACGGTTCCAGTTTCCTGGTATGAAAATTTTACAGTTTGCCTTTAGTGGGGGATCAAGTAACCCTTACTTACCGTTTAACTATGTCCGCAACTGTGTGGTTTACACTGGTACCCATGATAATGACACAACAGTAGGTTGGTTTAAAAAACTCTCTGCTGAAGATAAGCAGATTATAATTAATTACTGTGGACCAGTTAGCGAAGAAGGCATCCATTGGGATTTAATCCGATTAGCGCTCAGTAGTATTGCCAACCAAGCGATTATTCCTGTGCAAGATATTTTAGGTCTGGACACAGATGCTCGAATGAATTTTCCCAGTACCGTGGAAGGTAACTGGCAATGGCGCTATCGACCGAATGCGTTGAGTGAAGAATTGGCTAATCGCCTCAAAATCCTCACTCACACTTACGGTCGTGCTCCCGTCAGTTCTGACTATTAAGCCTAGTCATATTATATTCGAATAGTTTTAACAATTAATCCTATTAAGATTAATCCTACTTAAGTCATTATTGGTTGTTTATAATTTGACAAATGTTAATTATTAATTTACAATCGTCAAATCACAATCCTATTATATACAAGGGATTAACTGGGCTTTATATAAGTTAAGTCGTTGCTATAGTATTTTAAGTTGATATGTTCAACTTTAATTGATTAACAAAGTTAACAGGTAACATTAGGAAAGAGAGCCGACAATTGTTTGGTGTTATGGTCAATCAGCATTGGTTTTCATACATATATTTTGAATTTGAAATAATATAGGTTGTGATTTTTTTATTAAAATCTATAGGTTTTTGCTCCCAATTATCTGCTTTTTTAATGTTTAATATTGATTAGTTTAATCCTTTTCCCCTAGAAAGCTTGACTACTGGAGAGAGGGTCTAGGTTTAGCGGCAAAGGTTAATGCTTCTACTGCACCAGGAGCCCCCATCTGCTTTGCCTGTTGGTTATTGAACTCAACAATTACATTCCCAGCATCGCCAGCTTTAACAAATAGTTTTTCGTTAGCAACCCAAGTCTTCTGGGTTCCTTCTTCTAGGATGCCTTCATATTCTTTCTTCCCATCTGCCACGATCAGAAGCCAAGATCTACCTTTGAGAGTGATATCCACCTGAACTGGCTTATTTGGACCCGACGGTATCTTGGTTAAGGCTAACTGCGCTTGGGAGTTAGTTTGATCTAAATTACCGGGTGTCGGTAACAATTGAGCTGGAGACGAGTTTGGTTCCTTATCAGTTATTTGTGGCTTAGAAGGGTTGATTAGGACAGATAAGCCACTCACTGAACTAATAACCAAGCAAATGTAGAACAAATAAAGATGAAACGGTCGCAGTTGAGGAACCCTACTGTTACCCCAGGAAAGTTTTGACCTTTTTACAGTTACCCCAGTGGGAAAAGCCTTGGCAAACTCGTCTCCATTTAAGCCTAGTGCATCCCCAAAGTGCTTGATAAACCCTTGAACATACACAGGTTCTGGTAATTGGTCTAGCTTGCCTTGCTCTATTGCCCTCAAAAATCGTGCATTAATTCGGGTGCAAGCGGCAATTTCCTCAATGGTTTTACACTGTTGAGTACGTAACTGACACAGATATGAACCCATTTCTGCCAGCTTCTTCTCTTGTTGTTGCTGCAACGGGACTTTGTTTTCATTCATACACGGTACTCCTCGACATCTGCTGGCATTTTTACTGAACAATGGTGGATTTACTGGTAATAAAACTCACCTCTACATCATTCAAGGCACGGTAGTCACCACAAGGAAGAATTTGCTCTCCTGGTAGATTTAATTTAATCGGGCCAATAGCAGTACGATGTAGATGAATCACTGGATAGCTTAGGAGTTGAGCAACACGACGGATCTGTCGGTTTCTACCTTCCGTTAAGACTACCTCCAAAAGTGTGGATTGACCCTTACGCTTAAGTACACGAACTTGAGCGGGTAACGTTTTTTTACCCAGCAGATTAACACCTTCACGCCAAGTTTGCAGTACCGATTCTGGGGGATTACCCCGTACCCAAACCTGATACGTCTTAGGTATGTGATGACTAGGATGGGTCAGGCGAAATGTTAGCTCACCATCATTGGTCAGTAGTAATGCACCTGTAGAATCGGCATCCAGCCTTCCTACAGGATGAATCCCCTGACCCTTGGTTAGTTTATCCGGTAATAAGTCAATTACTGTCGGACGATTACGGGAATCTCGGCAAGTGGAAACTACTCCAGCAGGCTTGTTCAGTAAAAGGTAGATAGATTGAGGTCGGTGATAGGGGTTGATCGGTTTGCCATCCACTTCGATTACATCTGTTTCTGGATCAGCTTTCTGCCCCAAATGTACAGTCGTACCATTTAGGCGCACTTGTCCTGCGGCTATCATCTTCTCGGCTCGACGCCGTGACGCAATACCCCACTGTGAAAGAATTTTTTGTACTCTTTCCTCCATGACCCAACATTTGGCTTTAGCTTTGTCTTCTGGACTATGGTGATGCTGAATCTAGTTTGTCTTATGCTTATAGTGTGCCCAGGAGTTGATTTCCATTAGACAACGACTTCAAAATACTATGTACAAAAATACTATGTACAAATAGTACAAGAAGGTGTTCTTTTGGTTAAAACTCCCAAAACCTCGAAGCAAAAGCCAAGTCAGATTATCAGCAAAGTTATTTCCCCAGCGCTACGGCTGTGGCTGCGATCGCAAGTAGAGGAAGTTGCTACATTGCAACTAAACATTGTGGGATGCGATCGCCAAATCCTGACTGGTTACATTCCTCAGGTTGCCCTTGCTGCCAACCAAGCAGTTTATCAAGGACTGCATCTAAGCCAAATTCAGCTCGAAGGCAGTAATATTAGACTCAACCTGGGTCAGATAATTAAGCGTAAACCCGTACGTCTTTTAGAACCAGTTCCCGTAGTGGGTCAGCTATTACTCCTAGAACCAGACCTGCAATCATCTCTTGAAGCACCCTTGTTATCTAACGCTTTGACGGAGTTATTATATACATTCCTTAAATCAGATGATATCATTAAACCCGGTAACGACCCAAAATCGCCACAAATACGCTGGCAAAAGATTAATATCAATATAGGACAGCTGACCTTAAGAGGCATTTCAACTAATCCTGATGTTGCTAGCCAGCTGATAGTAATTCGTGCTGGTATCCAACTGGCGACCCCCAACCAACTCGAACTGAACCCCTTGCAAGTTCAGATAGATCATGATGCCCCCCCTATTAGCTTAGATGGCTTTCTAATCAATTTAGGACCAGAGGTGGAGCTTCAGGAACTTACCCTCACAACTGGACAACTGATATGTCGTGGAGGATTGAAGGTAATGCCTTAGTCGTTAGTCCTTAATCGTTATTTATGATACTTTTAGCTGTTTTTAATTAGCTTAAGCGCGTTGATATTGTGGCTATATAATTCATAATTATGTCATTAATGCGTCATTACCTGTAATAAAACCATCCTTTCCATCCTTAAGGAAAAAACCTACCCATAACAGCTTTTGTTAGGTGCGCTTACAGTTGTCGAATTAAATTCGCGTGATTGTCGCGCCTCTGGATGCAGTTCCTGATGGTTTGGGTTCTGTGTGCCCAGGCAAGGGTCCACACCTGTCAGCCATGCAAAGCCCGAGTGGTTTGAAGTTACCGTAAGACAGGCTCGCCTTAATCAATAAGTTTTAACCATGCATCTGCATAGCCTATCAACTATAAAGGCTCAACGTAATCAGGTTTCGTCTCCGGGGAAAACCCCCGCAGGTCGGCGCTGCCTCCCCTGTTCCCTTGCTGCATCGCTGTAAGCCCTGTCGAGAAAGTCTTTTGCTTCACAATCGCTCCCTTTTCGTGCTGCATACGTTGCCAACTACAGGCGCGCCTTATGCTATTCCTTATCCATCCTTCCGTAAGATTATTAAGTAATGTAACAATTTTGCGGTTATACCAGCTAAATGTCTTGACAGCTAGAGAGGAAGCCGATAAGGTTAAATACATACCCGGGTACAACGATATAAAAAATATATGCAAGACAAGCAAAAAGTTACTCTTTATCTTCCACCAGGATTGCACCGCCGGCTCAAAATTAAAGCGGCTGTTGATTCTGAATCAATGTCAGCTATGGTTGAGAGGGCGATTATATTCTACATAGAACATCAAGATGTGGTTGAAGAGGTAGACCAATATGGACAAACCCATAAAGTATACCCCTGTCCTGAGTGTTCTAGTGACTTGGTTCTCTCAGAGGGAAAATTAGTTGCTCTGAAAAACCAACCTGGTGTGATATCGGAAGAACTCCCAGTAGAAAAGGTAACAGCAAAAGTATGCTCCAGTACCGATTCTCACGGAGAAGAGGAATTGGTTCCTTGTTAAGGTAGCCAAAGTTAAGGTAGACAAATTAATCTACTCGCAGAGCACACTTAGTTAGCTCAGTGGTTCAGTTGAAGATGTTTGGGCAGTTGTAAGCCGTCTCTAATATTAGGTAGAGTTATGCAAGAAGAGATAAACGTTCTCATTCAAGCTCAATATCCTCTAATCTACCTCGTGACTCCCGAGGAGGAGCGGGCAGAGAGGGCAATAGCAATGATTGCTCAAAGGAAGTCTCAACAGCAACGAGTCTTCGTTTGGACCGTCACTCACGGGATTGTTGAGTATGGTCAATCACGCCACACCACTCAGCACAATACGGTCTCTCCTGAGGCAGCAGTTCAGTGGGTAATTCAACAAAAAGAGCCTGGTATATACATCTTTAAGGACTTACATCCCTTTATAGATGCACCAGCAACTACCCGATGGTTGCGGGATGCGATGGCAAGCTTTAGGGAGGAAGCAAAGAAGTCTCTTAAAAAGTCTATCATCGTAATGTCCCCGGTGCAGCAGATTCCTATTGAGTTGGAAAAGGAAGTGGTTGTGCTTGACTTTCCCCTACCAAACCTTAAGGAACTTAACCAAGTCCTATCCCACCAACTGGATCAGAGTAAAACTCGCCGAACGACTACAGAAACTAGGGAAAAGCTGCTCAAAGCAGCATTAGGCTTGACCCGCGATGAAGCAGAGAAGGTTTATCGCAAAGCCTACGTTAAAGCTGGTCGTCTCACCGAAGCTGAAGTCGATATTGTTCTATCCGAGAAGAAGCAGATCATCCGCCGCAACGGGATCCTAGATTATATCGAAGAAGATGAAACCCTCGATTCTATAGGAGGGTTAGAGGAACTGAAGCGTTGGCTGAAGCAGCGCTCTAATGCCTTTACCGAGAGGGCGAGAGAATATGGTTTGCCTCAACCGAAGGGAATGTTGATTCTAGGGGTTCCTGGCTGTGGTAAATCTCTAATTGCCAAAACTACGTCTCGTTTATGGGGTCTGCCACTATTGCGCCTGGATATGGGGCGAGTATACGATGGCTCGATGGTAGGGCGCTCGGAAGCTAACCTACGCAATGCTTTGAAGACGGCAGAATCAATCTCTCCAGCTATTCTCTTCATAGATGAGCTTGATAAGTCGTTTGCTGGTAGCAGCGGTTCTTCTGACTCTGATGGGGGTACTTCAAGTCGGATATTTGGTTCTTTCCTGACCTGGATGCAAGAAAAAACCTCACCAGTCTTTGTGATGGCGACAGCAAACCGAGTGGAGCGCCTACCAGGAGAATTCCTGCGCAAAGGTCGTTTTGATGAGATATTTTTTGTTGATTTACCCAACACCCAAGAACGCCAGCAAATCTTTGAAATTCACCTGAAAAAGCGGCGTGGAGATATTGACCGCTTTGACATTGAACAGTTAGCTAAGGTTTCTGAAGGTTTTTCTGGGGCTGAGATTGAGCAAGCTATGGTGGCAGCCATGTACGAGGCATTTGCTCAAGACCGGGAGTTTACTCAACTGGATATTATTGCCGCGATTAAATCAACTCAGCCTCTATCGCGCACGATGACAGAGCAGGTTGCAGCCCTGAGGGACTGGGCTAGGCAACGCGCGCGACCTGCTGCATCCTCCCTAGCTGAATATCAGCGTATGGAGTTCTAACAGGCTTTCTCCTGCTCCCAACAGGAGTAAAGGCTAGCAAAACATCATTGCTAGCAGTTTGATAAGTAGCCGCTTGTAATTGTTGAGGGCGGCTAGCAATAAAAGTAAAATGCTACGTTGTCGTTTCTCTGATACCTTTTCTGGAGGAAATCCACATGTCTCACTTTAGCACTCTGCGCACTAAAATCTCCGATGCCGAAATCCTGAAGACTTCCCTGTGTGACCTGGGAATCAATGTTAAGACAGAAGCTGATGTTCGCGGCTACAATGGTCAACGAGTTCGCGCTGACTTGGTTGCCGTTCTCGAAGGCGAATATGATCTAGGTTGGTCTCGCAACAGTGATGGCACCTTTGACCTGATTGCTGACCTTTGGGGTGTGGCTAAGAAGCACAACCAAACCGAGTTGATCAACTCCATCAACCAGAAGTATGCCGTTAACAAGACCTTGGCAGAAGTCAAGCAGCGTGGGCTAAACAATGCCAACGTTAAGTTGGTGCTACAAAAGTAGTCCATTTAGGCGTTCCCAAGCTCACGGGTTGACCAATTGTATAGCGGGTTAACCCGTTTTTTTGTGCAAATTTTTGTGCAATTGTATAAATTTCGATTTTAGAAAAGCCGATAAACCATAAAGGCTGAGAACTCCGACGGCTTGATTTAAACTTCCTTGACAAGGGAGTTTTGATCTGGTGCAAACGGTATGATGTTTTCAGTCATAGTAAAATATTCTATACTCAACGTGTCCAGATGCGGCTCGACGCCCATCTCGTAACAATTGTTTATAATCCCCCATGCTTGAGCTGGGGGGAAGTTCAAGCAATTAATATATAGATTATGTCAATGCAGTCTAATCTAGTCTTTTGAGGGGATACCGTTGTGAGTAATGTGATTACAATCGAAGATAAAGATTTTGAAATTGAAGTTTTAAAAGCCCAGCAGCCAGTACTGGTATACTTCTGGGCAACTTGGTGTGGACCATGCCGCTTAGTATCGCCATCAGTGGACTGGGTTGCTAAAAATTATAGCGATCGCTTAAAAGTCATTAAGATGGAAGTAGACCAACATCAAGATGCCGTTGCCAAGTGCAAGGTAGAGGGTGTCCCTGCTCTAAGACTGTTTAAAAATGGTGAGCTGGCCAAATCCCATGAGGGAGCAATTACCAAAGCTCAATTGAAAACTATGCTGGATGAGAATTTAAATTAGGACAGTAAGGGGCAATGGGAGCAATGCCAGCGCAGATGGGAAAGTCTCGTGCATGAGAGCTGATTTGTAAAGGAAATCTTAAGAAGTCTGAAAGCATTGCTATGATTGTCTTTTGGGTATTAAATAGTTCAATTGTTCTATTTTAGCGCAAGCCTTATCCTACAAAGATTACAGCGAGTTTACGAATCAGCTCTGAATAGACAAAAGAAAAAGACTAAGAGTGAACTACCCCCGACACGCTGCGCGTAATCGGGGGCTTCCCAATTCATGGGGGACTGCATCTGAGACAACAGAAGTTTTCCCAGGTTGTCTTACGTCCCCTCCAAGGGCAGTAGAGCTAGTTCCTAACTCCAATATCCGCAAGCCTTGATTTCTAATATTGATAGCAGCATTGATATCTCTATCATGGTGAGTGCCACAAAAAGGACAAGTCCAATTTCTAACAGACAAGTCCATCTCGACCTGTTGATGATCACAAACATGACAAAGCTTCGATGATGGAAACCATCTGTCAATTTCAACGTAGATTTTCCCTGCCCATTCAGCTTTGTAGGTGAGCATTGTTGTGAACATTCCCCAGCCACAATCACTAATGGCTTTAGCCAAATTAGGATTTTTAACCATGCCTTTAACATTGAGATTTTCCACCACAATAACTTGGTTTTCGTTAACTATCTTGCGGGATAGTTTGTGCAGAAAATCCTCTCTACATCTGGCAATAAAACCTTGAACTTTGGCTACCTTTATTCTGGCTTTGTTTCGGTTTTTGCTACCTTTTTGTTTCCTAGATAAACTTTGTTGCTTACGCTTCAAATTCTTGGCGTGTTGAGCAATATGTCTAGGATTATCATACTTCTCACCCTCACTAGTGACCGCAAAATGAGTCAATCCTAAATCAATACCTATAGCAAGGCCAAGGCTGTTAGGTTGTTGAGGTTCAATTCCATCCTCAACTAGAATTGAGGCAAAGTACTTACCATCTGGATTCATGGAGACTGTTACCGATCTCAATTCTCCTTCAATGGGACGATGCTGACGGCAGTAAACTTTACCCACTTTTCCTGGAAGCTTCAGGTAATCTCCCTCAATGTGGAAATGTTGAGGATAAGTCACTGTTTGCCTTCCCTTCTTTGATTTGAATCGAGGGTATTTAGCTCGTTTATCAAAGAAGTTTTTGAACGCGGTTGATAAGTTATTGGCTACAAACTGAAGACATTGAGAATAGCAATCTTTGAGCCATTCGTACTCTTTTTTGAGACCCGGTAACAGTCCCTGTATTGCTGCTCTGGATAAGCTTTTTCCCGTATCTTGATAGGTTTGTTGACACAAAGTAAGAGCATAATTCCAAAACCATCTAGCACAGCCAAAGCTACGAGCTAAAGCGATGTGCTGACTGTTGTCTGGGTATAGTCTGAACTTGTATGCCTTGAGCACTATTACAATTGAGGAATTCTAATATAATTGTACCACAAACCATGCTCGCTATCCATCCCCCACCTGCTACGCGGCGGTGGGGGAATTTCCCGGAGAATTTTTAAAATGCAGTTTGCCCAACGTTTACAACCCCTGCAAGCAAATGTATTTGCCGATATGGATCAGGCCAAAGCGTTGGCAGCTGCTGGGAAAGAAATCATTGACCTATCATTAGGGTCTTCCGATTTACCAGCTCCCAACCATGTGTGTGCTGCGATTGAAGCCTCGTTGTATGAGCCCAGCACTCACGGTTACTTGCTGTTTCATGGTACTAGAGCGTTTCGTCAGGCAGCAGCTAGCTGGTATACTGAAAAATTTGGTATTCCGGTTGACCCAGAAACTGAGGTGCTACAACTGATTGGTTCTCAGGAAGGCACAGCTCATTTACCTTTAGCTGTGCTTAATCCAGGGGATTTTGCTCTGCTACAAGACCCAGGCTATCCTTCCCATGCCGGTGGTGTCCACCTAGCCAGTGGTCAGATTTATCCCATGCCCCTATTGGCAGAAAACAATTTTTTGCCTGTATTTGAGGATATCCCTCAGGCAGTGCTAGCTCAAGCACGGATGATGGTGTTGAGTTATCCCCATAATCCCACTACTGCGATCGCATCCTTGTCTTTTTTTGAGGAAGCAGTGGCGTTTTGTAAGTGCCATAACCTGGTATTAGTTCACGATTTTCCCTACGTTGATATCGTTTTTGAAGATACCAGAGGCAATGGCGAGCAGATCGGGAAAATCCCAGAAACCCTCAATCCCAACTCTGTTGCTCCCTCGGTTTTGCAAGCAGACCCAGAGAAGACTGTATCGATTGAGTTTTTTAGCTTTTCCAAGTCTTACAATATGGGAGGCTTCCGGATTGGCTATGCTATCGGTAATGCTCAATTGATTCGAGCGTTGCGGCAGGTGAAAGCGGCAATTGACTTTAACCAATACAGGGGGATTCTCAATGGTGCGATCGCAGCGTTGAATGGTTCTCAAGACATTGTTAAACCTGTAGTCACCACCTATCAACAGCGGCGGGATACCTTTGTCCATGCTTTAAACCGCATTGGTTGGTCAGTGCCAGTGCCACTAGCCACTATGTATGTCTGGGCAAAATTGCCAGAACCTTGGGCAGGGAACTCAGTAAAATTTTGTACTAGCTTGGTAGAAGCCACTGGGGTGGCTGTTTCTCCAGGAGCTGGTTTTGGCAAGGCTGGTGAAGGCTATGTGCGTTTTGCCTTAGTACAGGAACCAGAGGTTTTAGAAAGGGCAGTGGAGAGAATTTCAGAATTTTTGAAATCTCATTAATAAGCACCATTTTACTCTGTCGAATTAATGTTAAGGATTAGGGCAAGGTGTTAAGAAACCGTAAGAGGCTGGCATGACGGATATAGGCTTTTGCAGCGGTTTGACGGGGTGAGTTAACCTGTATCGTGGTTGGTGTAAACCATCCGCAGCAAGTCGAATCGTTGATCCAACAATCCCCGTCTATGCACGAGCGGGGAGTGTCAATGATTGTTAACCTGTTACAGCAGCTGATTAGTATCCTGATTTACAGGCAGATCGAAAACTACTTCAAACTCTGCTTCTGGCATATACCGATCCAAAAATCGGAGATGGTTATGAGCATCCTGACGATTAAAGAACCTAGCAACTGTGTACCTTTGGCATTTAGGCAGTAGACGCATAAGAGCCCAAGGGCGAGTGTAGTCTTCTGTTAGCGGAATTTGTTGATTAGTCATGCTTACCCCTGATTTGACCTAATAAGATCACTGGATGATTGCTTGATGAAAGGCGATGGACGCGCGTCCATCGCCTAGCTTATGAAAGACCTTTGTTTTCTTAGGTGCGCTTTACGTTGGCGAATTAAATTCGCCACGGGTCGCACCTGTCGAATCTTTAGTCACATTAATCTAAAATGGCTGACTAAAACATAGCCACGTGATCTGGACATTAGGATGATTCTGTGATATTCGCAGACTCCTGATCACAAAAGGGAAAGATGATGAGCTGATTGATTATTTCCGTAGCTGCTGCAAAGCGAGACTGTTTGTTAAACTTTCCTTAAATCCTGACGTAGGGTGGGTTAGGCGGCTAGTACTGTCAAAGCTCACCTGTTAACAGAGCTGCCCGCCCTAACCCACGACTATTCAGCTGTCTTAAGATTTACTTTATAAACAGTCTCTAATTTTAATCAGCCAGCCTATGGATTAAACGTAAGTATTTAGTAAAAAAAAGCCCTTTAACAGTACAATTACGACATTATAACGTAAGACATATTTGCTATAATAATGGTATTTAAAAAGGTCTAACAATTTCCAATTATAAAAGACAAAAACTTACAGAAAAACTGTCAAATCGAATCCTGCCAGTAATTGGAATGATTGACGCTGTAGCTAATTAAATAGTGTACATTATTGGGAATAGTGGACAAAAAATGCCCTAAGTTCCATCAATAAACTTAACCCCTAATTATAACATCCAATGACTACTGCTGCACCAGCTAAAACTCAATACGAAGCAATCATTGGTTTAGAAACCCATTGTCAGCTTAGTACCGAAACCAAGATTTTTTCTAACTCTTCCACAAAATTTGGTGCTACCCCTAATACCAATATTGACCCAATTTGTATGGGGATGCCAGGAGTGTTACCGGTTCTGAATCAAAAGGTACTAGAGTATGCTGTCAAAGCGGGTTTAGCACTCAATTGCCAGATTGCTCCCTACAGCAAATTTGACCGCAAACAGTATTTTTATCCTGACCTACCCAAAAACTACCAGATTTCCCAATACGACTTGCCCATTGCTGAGCATGGCTCACTGGAAATTGAATTGTCCGATGATGAGGGTAATCCTATCCGTAAAACCATTGGCATCACTCGCCTACACATGGAGGAAGATGCCGGGAAACTGGTTCATGCTGGTAGTGACCGACTGGCTGGTT
Organism: Moorena sp. SIO4A1; assembly: GCF_010672065.1. NCBI lineage: Bacteria > Bacillati > Cyanobacteriota > Cyanophyceae > Coleofasciculales > Coleofasciculaceae > Moorena > Moorena sp. SIO4A1. Next base: position 39,143 of record NZ_JAAHHX010000031.1, read on the forward strand.
CTACCTACTCCCTAGTAGATTTCAACCGTGCTGGGGTACCTCTGATTGAAATAGTATCAGAACCGGATCTGCGCTCTGGTCAAGAGGCAGCAGAATACGCTCAAGAGCTGCGTCGGATTGTACGCTACATCGGTGTCAGTGATGGCAACATGCAAGAAGGATCCCTGCGTTGTGATGTCAATATATCTGTACGTCCTGTAGGCCAGAAAGAGTTTGGCACCAAAGTTGAAATCAAAAATATGAACTCCTTCAATGCTATCCAGAAGGCGATTGAGTACGAAATTGACCGGCAAATCGCAGCTGTGGAAGCTGGAAAATCGATTATTCAAGAAACTCGCCTTTGGGAAGAGGGTAGTCAACGCACCATTAGTATGCGGACTAAGGAAGGATCTAGCGATTACCGCTATTTTCCTGAACCTGACTTACCACCGATTGAAGTGTCAACGGAACAATTAGAGCAATGGCGCAGTGAGCTAGCAGAACTTCCGGCCCAGAAGCGGCATCGTTATGAAAGTGAACTGGGACTTTCTGCCTATGATGCCCGGGTGTTGACGGATGATCGTCAAGTGGCAGAGTATTTTGAAACAACTGTTGCTGCTAATGCTAATCCCAAACAAGCCGCAAACTGGGTAATGGGAGATATTGCTGCTTATCTTAAGACTGAGAAACTGGCTATTACAGAGATTGCTCTGAAACCCGAGACTCTGGCAGAACTGATCAACTTGATTGATGATGACACCATTAGTGGTAAGATTGCCAAGGAGATATTGCCAGAATTACTCTCTCAAGGTGGTTCTGCTAGGGAACTAGTGGAACGTAAGGGTTTGATTAAGATCTCTGACCCAAATGAACTCTCAACCATTATTGATGAGGTACTGGCTGCCAATCCTAAGGAACTCGAACAGTATCGCAATGGTAAGACCAAGCTGCAAGGTTTCTTTGTGGGACAGGTGATGAAGAAAACTAGCGGACGAGCTGATCCTAAGCTGACTAACCAAATTTTGGGCAAGAAGCTCAAGGGTGATTGAGGCAACGGGCTTGCCAGGTGTTGCTGATCACTAAATCACTAATTACCAACCACAAATAACAAATAACAAAGAAAAGGAGAGTCACTGTCGTGACCCTCCCGATCATCAGGGTGCATCTACATATCAAAATATACACTATTTTGTATGAGGGGTGTAACCCCTTTTTTTGTTTTTTTGTAAAGTTTTGAGATTTTATAGCAATTCTGGAAATTACGGCTACACATCAAGCTACAGATCAATACCCTTGGTGCGTAAGTCCATAAGACTTGATATAATCCCGGATCGGGCATGAATTATGGTTAAATGGAGGAATCATGTCGGACTGGCAAGAGATTAGTGGTGGGATAACAGCTCCCAGGGGCTATCAGGCAGCAGGCATTACCGCAGGTTTAAAACCGTCGGGTCAGCCAGACTTAGCGTTGATATTATCAGAGGTGGATGCGATCGCAGCTGGGGTCTTCACCACCAGTCATGTCCGGGCTGCTTGTGTAGATTATTGCCGTCAATGCTTACAATCTAAAGCTAGTGCTCGTGCTATTTTGTGTAATGCCGGACAAGCCAATGCAGCAACGGGTGAGCAGGGTTGGCAAGATGCTCTAGCTAGTGCTAAAGCTTTGGGTGAAGCACTCAATGTTTCCCCTAAGTCGATTTTGTTGGCATCGACAGGGGTGATTGGTCAACGCATCAAGATGGATGCTCTATTGTCAGGCATTCCCCCATTGGTAGCACAAGCATCCGAAACTGGTTCCGATGCAGCAGCTGAAGCGATTATTACCACGGATTTAGTCACTAAATCCATTGCTATGGAAACCATGATTGATGACCGTCCGGTCAGGATGGGTGGTATTGCTAAGGGCTCTGGTATGATTCATCCCAACATGGCGACTATGCTAGCATTTGTAACGTGTGATGCTGCAGTTTCTACTTCCCTGTGGCAACAGATGTTACAGCGGGCAGCGGATAAAAGTTTTAATCAAATTACCGTAGATGGGGATACCAGCACCAATGACACTCTAATTGCCTTGGCTAATGGTCAGTCCCGAACATCAGCAATTACAGAAATGGGACCAGCCGCTGTGAAGTTGGAGGGGATGCTGACAGCAGTATGTCAGCATTTGGCAAAAGCGATCGCACGGGATGGAGAAGGGGCCACCTGCTTGATTGAAGTCCAAGTCACTGGTGCACCGGATGATAAAGGGGCTCGTCAAATTGCTAAGACCATTGTTGGGTCATCCTTGGTTAAGTCTGCTATCTTTGGACGAGACCCAAACTGGGGCAGAATTGCCGGAGCCGCTGGCCGTGCAGGAGTACCGTTTGAGCAAGAAAACCTGCGGATTCAGTTAGGGGATGTCTTGCTGATGGACAATGGTCAACCCTTAGGGTTTGACCGTCAACAGGCTAGTGATTATCTCAAGCAGGCTGCTGCTGGTGCTTATCTTAAAGAAGATACAGTTTTAATTCAGGTTAATGTGGGCAATGGTCATGGTGTTGGTCAGGCTTGGGGTTGTGATTTGAGTTATGACTATGTCCGGATTAATGCCGAATATACCACTTGATTAGCCTTGTCACCAAAAACGTTTTAAACAATAACAAACCATAACAAATCCTTATAGCAAAGGTAACAGGGAACAGGGAACAGGGAACAGGGAACAAAAATTCTCACAATTCCTACACGTATCCCTATAATAATCAATTAATCAACCTAGTTATGGTTAATTGGTTATTGTTGTTGGTTATGGTTAATTAGTTATTGTTTATTTAAAGACCAATCATAGTTCAGATATTTTATCTTGTAATTCCCCTGTTCAAGATACTCCTGATCCTCTGAACTAAGGTAGTCACTGATAAAGTTTAACACCGCCCGTTGATTGGCGTTACCAGTAAATTTGTCATCGACACCATAGGTTTTTTTCCAATCTTCGCCAAACCACTTAAAGATGGAAGAAAGATATACGGTATCTTTTTGACGATCAATACGAAACCCATGGGGACTAACTATAAATTTCTGTGTCTGGTCATCCAGTTGCTGATCTAGTTTTTCCCCAGTATAAGGTTCGTTTCTTAAGGGAGGACAACTGATAGCGGCGCAAACTAAAGCCATATGAATTCGGGGCTCGTTGAATTGCGTTCGCAGTGTCTTGTGTTCGATATTATCTAAGGTTTTAGATTCTCCAGCAATGCTGAATTCGCGTCCTTTCCAGACTCCTTTAATATCCCGAATACTCTTTTTGAGCGGGTTTTGGTCAATAATTGATTCTAGAGTAAAGGAGTTGTAAGCATTTATCAAGAAAGCAATCTTTTCCGCTTCATCCCAAGACTGATAGGTGCTAGTATCAACAGCACCTAAGGAGGTATTAAACGTCTCCAGTTGCTCTGGATTTTTCTGCAATTCTTGGTAATTAACTAGCGCTTTCTTGTTGACATGGGTTTTTAGGACAGTAGCATAGTCGTCATAATTCAATAGACTCGTGTCAGTAGCTCTATTTACTTCTACTTGAGACTCTTGTGCTGGTGCTTGATTTATCGGTACGGAAAGTGTACAACTTGTCAGAATAATCAGAGTTGGAAGTAGGGTTAGTAATTTCTTGGATGTATTCATAGTGGTTCAGATGATTTAGCCGATAAGATGCTTAACCTAGGCAATTTTGATTAAAGCTAATCAATCTGAGTTTTGGTTGAGAGCAACATTAGGATTGTGGTAATGGCTCCAAAACCAACCCAAAACAAAGGGTAACCATAGCCACCATCGCTCCTGAGGAGTTAGATACCAGCTGTAGTTACCTAAAGCCATGCGATGCTGAAGTACAAAGTAAATAAAAGTAGAGATACTGACTAAACGTACTCCCAGATTTCTAGAAGGAACAGCAAAAGGAATTATCCAAGTGAAGTACCAAGCATGGATAATCGGAGATAGGATTAGTAGGCAAAAAAAGTACCATTCTGTCAATTGTTGAAAATTGCGCGATCGCAAAATTAGCCAACTTACCGTTAAGCCTAGGGGAAAAGCATAAATCCAATTAACCCAGCGAGAAGGTTCCCAATATTCGCTAACAATATAAGGAATCAATTCCGCACTGCGACCATGGGATACAAACACTGAGCCAGTAGGAATCAAAGGACATTCTCCACTAGAGCAAAATTGGAGAGCAGTGATGCCAAAAGGTAAGAAACCGCACAATAGCACTACTATTGCTAGTTTTACCCCTACTTTTCGGAAAGCTTGCCAGGTCAGAAACCCTAAAATTGGCAAAGACATCCACTTCACTGCCATACTAATTCCTACCAGCAAAGCCGACGCAATCCAGTGCCACCAGGTCAGGGAGTGATCCGATGAAGACATCAAGGGGTTAGTAAATGGGGAGTATTCTGCTACTGTCCCACTGTCCAACCTTTCCTCTATTTCTGTTATTTTTGTCCGCCTTAAACTCTCTGTTTTTTGGTCAACGACTAACCAAGCTGCAACTAGGGGTAAAATAAACCAACTGTCGTAATGAGCACCACCAGCAAAGGAGTAAATTATCAAAGGATTCCAGGCATAGAAGATTGCCTGTTGATAACCAAATCGACGACTGAGTAACCAACAGATTAATAAGTCAGCTAAGATAAATGCAATTTTGAACAACCAAACCTTAAGGTCAATCAGCGCTAAGATCCGAAAACCTAATTGCGCTACTGGTGGATAGATAGCAGAAACAGTAGGATGATTGATTAGTGACCACCATTCGGTATGGTAGGGAATCAGTTCAGCAGCATTAGGTGGCAAATGGTATGGACTAAACCCTAACGTTTGAATATACCCTTCCCATAGATAGCGCCATACATCATCTCCAGGATACATTGGTAGCAGCAGCAGCCTGCTTAGGATAGTAGTACTCCAAAAATTTAGTCCTGAGTGCTGAGTTTTGAGTTTTCGGAAGTACTTGATACTAAGAGATTTGGTAAATCGTCTGTAGACCTCTTGCCAAAATCTTGTCTTGATACTGTTGTTGTTAATTCTGTTGTTAATTCTGTTGTTAATTCTTTTTGCTTGTTGGGAAATCCCAAGTTTGCTGTTACCAACTTCCGCAGGATATCTAGTATAGACGCTTAATCCCCAAGACAACATAAAACCTAAGCTAATCACACCGATACCTAACCAAAATCGAGGCACAGCTCCCACCTCTCGGAAATCCCCATGAGGCACAATCAAGATACAACCTAACAACAGGAGTAGAGAACTAAGCCATATATATAGCGTTTTCATTTGAGATGTGAAACTAGGATTGATGGAAATTCCCTATTCCATCTTTAACACTTTTACCGATTGTGCCATCTGCCTGGGTAAGCTTAAGGCGACGTAGATATAGACGACCTAAAGTCATTAGAATTATTGTTCCTGCTTGGACACTACCAGAAAGGGTACCAGATATTTTCGAGCGTCCCCCTTGTCGGCGACGGTAACCAACAGGAATTTCACAGATTCGCAAACCACATTCGATGGCACGGGCTTGCATTTCTACTGTCCAGCCAAATCCTCTATCTTGCATTTGGATTTCATCCAAAGCTGAACGGCGAATTAGGCGCAATGGTCCTAAATCCTGATACCAGTGTCCCCAACCCCAACCGATCAGGAAGGTAGCCAGCCAGTTGCCAAAATTTTGCACTGGGGTCATCGCCTTACGTCCATCTACTGTGGCGCGGCGGTTACCTAAAATTAGGTCATACTTATGCGGTTCAGCTAGAAACTGGGGTAAATAACTTAAGTCATCACTCCCATCGCCATCACAGAATAATATCCAATTAATATCTCGGTCTAGTTGCTGCAATCCCCGCCAACAGGCTCGACCGTAACCAGGAATAGGCTCACTGATTACCTCGGCACCGGCTTCTTTTGCTTTTATAATACTGTTGTCGGTGCTGCCATTATCGACTACCCGAATATTGTTCAAATTATAGGATTGAAGAGACTTAATCACCCCAGTGATAGTGGTTTCTTCATTGAGAACAGGGATAATTACTAAGATATTGTGGTTATTAGTCATAGTTATAGCGGTTTTAATTGGGTGAGCTACAAATCTTTGGGTTTTAGGGAGTAGGGAGCAGGGAGCAGGGAGCAGGGAACAGGGAACAGGGAACAGGGAACAGGGAAAAAATCATGTTTACCTAATTAGGATAGAAACCGCTATATTAGTCATGAGTTATTGCAGTTTTAAATTGGGTGAATTGTCTGGTCTGTAAGGTTATTTACCAAAGTAAGCTGCATACACAAAGGCAAAAGCAGTAGAACTGGGGATGGGAGTGCCATCGAATTCTTCTACTAATACAGTTTGAAGTTGGCTATCCCAACGTCCTCTAATTGGACGACCATTGAATTCTACAACTTTTTCGCCCACTTTTTTTAATTGGTCATGGACAAATTGATAGCTAGCCCCAGAAAATTGGTTTTTAGGGGTTTGTTGATCCGCTTCCCACACATAGCTAACAATAGCTTTGGGATGGAGGGTAAGTCGTTGTTGATTCCTGACTGGGAAAATAATTCGCTTATCGGTATAGTAGCTACCATAGGGATAGCTGAAGTAAGCCCGGTTATAACCTGTGTCAGTGGATAGAATTTTACTGTTGGGATACTTGCTTAACCAAGCGCCAAGAGTAGTTTTGATAGCGGGAATTGTTTTAAGATTACGATTGACTTTAGCACCAATAATACCCATCCCCCAAGGTTGAGAGTAAAGGGTATCATCGGCACGGTCATACATTACTAGGCAACTTTGATAAAGTTTGCCTGTAACACCGTAGGTTGTATTGCTGCGATTAAAGGCAACTATAGTATCACAAAGGGGACAATAGGATACACTAACATTAACTCCACCTACTGTGTCATTCACCAATTCATGCCAATTCATGACCCCGAAAGGATAGGCTTTGGCTTCTCCATTAATTACCACACCAATCACAGTTTCTGTTTTAGAAAATGGTGTGGTTTGAGCGGTATCAAACTTAGGATTCTCGATACTAGGAATACCGTCTTTTGGGGGACCACCATTGAGGAGTTCAGTTAAATTAATGCGAGTAGATTTTGCTGGATTAAGGTTTTGTTTTTGGAGGTCAGTGATTTCCTGGTCTTGGTTGTGGAGATAGGCAGTGAGATGGAAGTAACGGAGTTTGAAATTATCCCAGCTTCCGGCTTGTACGACTAGTGCCATCAAACACAGCCCGACTAAGGAAGTAGTGCTGAGGGCTATTTTAAGTAATTTATTCATAATCGTGCTTTCCCTGCCTAGATGTCACTGCTAACCTAAGGGTGTATCTCATTTTTGCTGTTTGACCCAATGGGTGGAACGGGCATCTTGCCTGTTAAAATTTTCGGACGGGCTGTCCCAAGGCTGAGGACGAAGCAGAAAATGAGTGTGAGCCCGTGGGTGGTGCGTTACGGGACGGGCTCTCCCAGGCGCTCAGAGGCGGAAAATCAGAGGCTTTCCGTGGGTGGTGCGTTACGGGACGTCCCTAACGCACCCTACGCACCCTACGCACTACTACCCTTGTGAGGGTGGGCTTTTGCCCAACCCCAGCATCAGGGGCTGTGGCTGGAATCCCTAACCTTAGGGTGAGGGGATAAGATGAAACCAAGGTGAGTGATATCTGAGAATTTGATGAAGGATTCATAGCAATAGCATTTTAAAATCGATCATCAAACTCAATGGTGATTAAAGTCCGAAACCGCTACATGAGATTTACCCCCTAAGATTCCTCATCGATCCGATTATTACCAACATCAAAAACAATTATAAATTCCGCATCCGGCATCAATCGTTTCAGGGCCCATAAATGTCCCTCTGCATCCGATCGATTGCGAAAGCGAGCAACAACAACTCGCTGCATTTGTGGTAACAGCCGAATGATCACCCACGGATGAAGGCGTTCAGAATAGGTCATCATTAAAGTATCTCCTTGTTATAGGGGAGCCAGAGCTAGCCCGTAGAGATTGGACTGTTCCCGGGCTAGCTCTTGACTCTGGGCGTCTGAGCGCCCACTTTTATAGTATAGCACAAAAAATATTATATTATAGCATATTTTTAAAATTTTGTAACAAATGGTCGGGAGTCGGGAGCAGGGACTGAGGAAAAATTACGATTTCAATTACAACAACCGGAAGGATTTAGTAGTTATGGGGAAGTGCAACTTTGGTTAAAGGAATTGTGTGGCATGGATATACCCTATGCGACAGTATATAAATATGTGCGCACTCGTCTGAAAACTAAATTAAATAAGTTAAATTAAATTAGTTATAGTCAGTCACATAGTACAGCGTTTTTCATAACAATGAGGCACACACAATTTTTTTACCGTTTCCTATCCCCTGCTCCCTGCTCCCAAAAACCCAATAATTTTACATAGTGATTATGATAAGCGTTCTATAATTATAGAAAGAAAAGAAAAAGTAATTATTATACCCACCAAAAAATAACTAATAAAGCTTTGTCCAAATAATAATAAAGTTCCAAATAAAAACATTCCTACCACGGGCAGTGGAATACCTTTGCACTGCCAATCTTTAGTTTGGATTCGATAAATGGCATAAACAAGGATTGGAATAATTATAAATGGCTTTAAAAGCGATTTATCACTTAACCAGATATAGGTGCAAGGTAGAAGAGCAAAAGAACTAACATCTGCAATAATATCCAAGCGATGTCCCCATACCGTAACACACTCCAAGCGCCTTGCAAGATAGCCATCTAGTAAATCAGTAACTATTCCTATAGCAAGCATAGTTATTACAAATCTTAAATCACCGTAAATGCTAACTTGTACGCATACTCCCAGGGAGCCAATTAAGCGAACTAAGCTCAAGAAGTTTGGAATATATTGCATTATTCAGTCCAGTCTCCTATTCTCTGCCCTGCACTCAAAACTTGTCCGACTCTCAAAGATTCATCAAAATTTATTTTGCCTTGAATCTCCACTAATGAACCAAAGCGGATTTCAACAATTTTTTCAAGAGCAGACACTTGTTGTTCTTGCTTGACTAATGGAAACAGTTTATAGGTAAGCAAACCTCCAAAAACAGTTACTAATAGTTTTGCTCCGCTATAACCTTGTAAAACAACTTTAACCTTAGGATTATACTTAACAGCCATCGGCAAAAAAGCAGGAATTCGCCAGCCTTTACTTGATTGAATTTCAGAAACACTACCTCTTACTGGTGAATAAACTGTGTGGGGATGAAGTGGAGAAATAAATACACGAATTAAAGCATTATTTTTCATAGTAACCAACTGTTTAAGATGAACAATAATCCCTGATGATGGAGCATAAACTTTCAACTACTACTCTCCATTAATTCTTATTAATTGTTTATTAAGTAAATATTATATCTTAGCTGCCGCAATAAGTGCTGTAATAATTGTTGAATATTGTACAATTGAAACAATAAACTCTTGAGTTGAAAACTTAACTGATTTCGTAAGAGTTTCTCTTAAATCGACCAATGCCTTAAGGCGCTCATAATCTGCCTTATTAGTTGGTTGTTTTACTATTTCACCAGCGATATGTTCATCAAGTTGTTTAAAGCTAGCATTCAACACGTTGGATAGCTTTATCTGAGCATAAACAGGCAACAGAAATAGCAAAATTCCAAAAGTTATTCCTATGGAAAAAGCAATATCTTTGGGACTTATTAAACCACTCAAAAGTGTTGGCAGCCAGAATAAAAAAGGAAATAATAGCCAAGTAACTGATAAAGATGTAGAATTAATTGAAGAAGAAAGCTGACGACCATAAGAGAATACGTTACCAGGGTTTTCGTCTAACTTACGAAGTATATTTAACAGTTTTTCTTGGGATTTAGAAAGAAGATGACGTGCATTGTGAATCCAAAAAGTTATTATAAAAGCTGAAAATAAAGCATAAAATAACCTAATTACAGGATGATCACCATCAGCAATAATTTTGACAAAAGCATAAACTACAGTCAATATTAAAATAATACCAATAATTAACCAATCAACTACATTTAGCCTACTTAATTTTCTTTCACGAAGTATTCTAGTAACTTGAATTATTGAAAAGGTTATTACAACTAATGTTAGTGTCAGCATTTCTAATAAGAACAAAATTAAACTAGGATTTGGCAGCTTTTTGAGCCAATCTATATCATTAATCCATGGAGGTTCACCAAAAGTAAAATACGTAACAAGTAAAAATATATATGGTAAATTAACTAATATACAAAAAGTAATCAGAGGTCTTAGAGGATATTTACTATGTCTGAACATATTCAATAACTCAGCTGTTTAAAATTTTTGATAATTAATTAATTAATTATCGTAATTTTTATCAAAAATATTTATTATATTTATTAATTGAAATATAGCCTTATTAAATATTTAGTTATCCCCCAGATTATAATACATAAACATCGTAAAATCTAAGCTACTAATTTAATACAGCGTTCCCATGGTTTGTGAGGTACACCTGAGTCTTAGAAGATAGGGGTTTCATTCCTGAATCTGTACCTCACAGGAGCTAGAAACGCTGTATCACTGACCATTGTTACTGTGCTATGTTTCAGAAGCTTAAACATAGCCAATGAGTTCTTGAGGCGTTGGCTAGATAATACATGTTAGTCATGCACTAGCCTTGCTATTGGTCTTGCTCTACAAAACCAATGGGAGAGACATTTTTTCGAATTACTACTTTCAAAATACTAGTGGGCTAACTATAACATACGCAGTATTGCTATAACTTCAGCCAATTCATTGATATTACTAAGCTATTTGGCTTAGTGTTGAGGTATTATAAGTTATTATTAATTTATTAATTATATTGTCAATGTTTAATTTTCACCAAACTAAGGTCAATATCCTTGACCTTAGTACAGCCACTCAACGCCATCGCTATATCCAATTCATCCCGTAACAATTGCAAGACATGGCGTACTCCCGCAACTCCTGCTACAGCTAATCCCCATAATACCGGACGACCTACCAACACGGCTGATGCACCCAAGGCTAGGGCTTTGAGGACATCAGTTCCTCGACGGATACCTCCATCGATTAATACCGGTAGATGATTTCCCACAGCTGCGACCACTTCAGGTAAGGCATCGATGGATGCGAAAGAGCTTGGGATTTGCTTTGATGACAAACAGCTCAGTTTTTAATTAGTAAAATCAAGATAATATAGACAGTTTATTTAACTAAAATGCTACCTTCTCTTACCAATTCGCTAACTTTACCTGGCATTCTGCAACGAAGATAGCGTGGTTGTACCCCGATAGAGCATGACGTTTCAAAGTCCTCACTTTTGTTTATCCAGCCGCCAACGCATTTCTTTAAGGCAAAAGTATTGGTCCAACATAATCGAACAGACCATCTAGCAGTGATTGGTACACTTCCATTACTAATCGAACCTCTGCTCAGAGAAGAGACTTTGATGTTACTAACCCACTTCTCTTTTGATTCAACATTGAAACTAGGATTAGCAGATATGAAATTATCAAGCTCTTGTCCGAGAGTGCCTGTTTCCGGAAGGCGTACAGAAAATATTCCATTCTCAAAGTTTGCACTACGTCCAGATGCAATCAAAACATCATTGCTTTGACCTATCCCTTCACTGGTCTCCTGACTAGGAGATGTATAGGCAAAGGTTTCCAGTGGTTTGGGAATATCTACTACGGCTAAAGTGGTGATAATGGATGCTAAACCAAGGGTGCTTAATAAGTTCGGTAGTTTCATTAATTTTTCGGCATTTTGAGGATTTTAGTGTTTTGGTAATAGCACCCTATTTATTCTGATCAAAAATTGATATAGCTCTGGATTTATAGCGATGCAGCGCGGTCTTGGGGGTTTCCCCCATGAGCGACTGCATCAAGAAGCGTTTATCCTCGCTATGAGGTAGGCTTTTAAACCTCAAAGTCCCCCTTGATAAGGGGGACCAACGGGGGATCCCTTTGTACCTCATGGCATAGAGAATTGCTATATTTCAGTTTCCAATAGATAAATCGATTAATATCAAACCTTATATAACTCTTATCATCACCCTGATAAGTGGCGGTAATTTAGTGAGATAGTATCAAAATATTCCCAATAAATAGTAATTTATATAGTGATTTTTCTAATCAAAGATAGCATACCTATTATTTCTATAATGTCAGCCAAGTCATTGATATTACTAAGCCAAATGTATTATTAGTCATTAATTAGTTGGTGACTAGTTATTGGTTAATTACTCTGGTCAATCTTTAATTGTCACCAAACTACGGTCAATATCCTTGACCTTAGTACAGCCACTCAACGCCATCGCTATATCCAATTCATCCCTTAACAATTGCAAGACATGGCGTACTCCCGCAACTCCTGCTACAGCTAATCCCCATAATACCGGACGACCTACCAACACGGCTGATGCACCCAAGGCTAGGGCTTTGAGGACATCAGTTCCTCGACGGATACCTCCATCGATTAATACCGGTAGATGATTTCCCACAGCTGCGACCACTTCAGGTAAGGCATCGATGGATGCGATCGCACTATCCAATTGCCGACCCCCATGATTCAATTACAGTCAGTCAGTATAGCTAGCTCACCTACTCGATTGCTAGAGATTGGATTCTCTGTTTGTAAGCAGCACTGTCTAAGCCATCACCATCATTGGGATCCCAACCTTTTCTGTTGATTATTTCTTTTAGGGTATCAAGGCGTTTTACTGTTTCTGGGTGGGTTCTTAACATTGCAGGTTGATTGGTGGATTTTTTTTCTATGGTTATTAATTTTTGGAGAAATCCAGTCATGCCTGAGGAAGCGTAGCCAGCACCGTGCAACATTTCTAATCCCTTGCGATCCGCTTCATATTCCTGCTGCCTTCCTCGGGGAAGAGAGAAGGCGATATCCTCAAGAAGATTTATAATTGTCCCATACTCGATTTCAGTAAAGTTGTTGTCTTTGATAATCTGGCGCAGCTTCTCGATACTGTGTTTGCTAGTAATGTGAGCTATTTCGTGAGCTATCACTGCAGCTAACTCAGCTTCATTTTCTACCCCTTTCAGCAAGCCAGTATGAACATAAACAAAGCCACCCACCAAGGCAAAGGCATTTATAGTGTTGTCCTTGACTACTTGAAAGGTATAGGGAAAATTGGGGCGATCGCTATAGGGGATTAATCTCTGACCAATGTCTTGGACGTATTCAGTGATTTTGCGATCGCTATAAATCTCCAGCCCTTGATCAACTTCTTGTTGATTCAAACACTTACCCAGCTCTACTTCTTGTTGATCAGAAATGGTGATTAACTGAATTATCTCAATTCCTGCATCACCATCTAACCCACATGAGCCAAATGCTGATGAGGTATTGGGTAACCCTACCCCTAGACCCAGTCCCACAACTACCAGAATCAGCAGGTAAAACCATCGACGATGGGAAGCACGCTTAATCCAAGAGAATGGGTTTAACATAGTCGTCTATTTGAATAATCAAAAATAGGCTTGTAAGTATTCATTATTCAGCTTTCAGCAGTCAGCTTTCAGCAGTCAGCTTTCAGCAGTCAGCGATTTAGTTAGCACATTTTTCATAAGCAGCTTGTCGTAGACCTTGGTAATAAATAGATTCAACACCCAAGGATTTTTCCAAAATTATCTCCCACCTTAAGTTAGTAATAAATTTATCAATTATTGTCTTCCATTCTATATCCTGATCCGGTAAAATTATTCCGTAAAAATCACAACTTAACGGTCGGTCAGGAATTAAGGTAAAATCCTGGAATGTCAGCCCTTGTCTTAAGGCTTCTGCCATTAAAAGCATGCCATCACTGGCAAAAGCATCAATATCCCGTTCGACAACATCTCTCAGAGCCAATTCTCGACCGTTAGAGCCTCTGTAACGAGTGTCTACTATTTCAGCTAATGGGTAGGTACTGGAGATTAAGGGATGTGTATTTGAACCAGGAAGGACACCAATTTTTTTACCAGCTAGGGAAGTTTCAGGATTGAATATACCCTTCATTTCGGGTCTGATTAGAAAATGTGTCCCGGAAAAATAAAAAGCAGTGGAGTAAGTAACTCCTGATAGTGGTGGAGCACTTTTGATCGTATTGGGTCCACAATCTAGATGTACCTTGCCATTGGCTACCATCCCATAACGATTGTTAGGAGAGTCTTCGTCTAGAACAGATGGAATTGGCTCTAACCGAACAGGTCTATTGAGTACTTCACCAAAATAGTTGGCTAGAACATACATTTTAGTCATGCAGTAGCCTTGCAATTTGTCTTGGTCGTCTAGAAAACCAAAGGGAGCGGCATCTTCTCTAATTCCTACTTTTAAAACACCAGTGCGCTTAATTTCTGACAAGACTGTTTCAGCTAAACTGGCTGAGGTAAACGTTAAAGATAAGATAATACTAACGGTGATAGTGGCTAGTTTATTACTCATTTCTTTTTCGGATTTCAGACTAATAATTGCTTGATAAATCGCTCAAAGCTTATCTAACCCTGACGCTAACCTTGATAAGTGCTAGGAATTTAGGGGAATAGTATCAAAGTATTACCAATAAATAATAACCTTTTTTATGAAAATTAACATACGCAGTCTTGCTATAACTTCAGCCAATTGATTGATATTCCTAAGCTATTTGGCTTAGTCATCAGGTATTATAAGCTGTGATTAATTTATTAATCATATAGTCAATCTTTAATTTTCACCAAACTACGGTCAATATCCTTGACCTTAGTACAGCCACTCAACGCCATCGCTATATCCAATTCATCCCGTAACAATTGCAAGACATGGCGTACTCCCGCAACTCCTGCTACAGCTAATCCCCATAATACCGGACGACCTACCAACACCGCTGATGCACCCAAGGCTAAAGCTTTGAGCACATCAGTTCCTCGACGGATACCCCCATCGATTAATACTGGTAGATGATTTCCCACGGCTGCGACCACTTCGGGTAAGGCATCGATGGATGCGATCGCACTATCCAGTTGCCGACCCCCATGATTCGATACAATGATTCCTTTTGCTCCATGGTCCAATGCCTTGAGAGCATCATCTCCTCGCAAAATGCCTTTGACCAACACCGGTAGAGTAGTGATCGATTGTAACCATTCCAGATCCCGCCAGGTCAGTGTTGGATCAATTTGCTGGGCAAAATAGCTCAATAAACCCGATTCTCCTGCAGTTTTGGGAATTTCCAGACCGGTCATTGTCGCTAAATTAGCCAGTTCCATCCCTACCGGTAGAGTAAATTGATTGCGTCGATCCCTTTCTCGACACCCCAACACTGGTGCATCTACGGTCAGACAAAGGGCACTAAAACCAGCTGCCTCCGCCCGTTCCACCAGTCTACGGGTGAGAGTGCGATCGCGATGGACATACAGCTGAAACCATGAGGGATTTTGGATATCGGTCTGTTCCCCCTCTGCCTTTTTGCCTTTCTCCTGTTGTCGATGTTTCCCAGCTAGCGCTACAGCTTCTAACGGTTTGGTGGACATCGTACTCAACACCATGATTGCCCCTACCTCAGCAGCAGCCCTTGCTGTTGCCAATTCACCCTCTGGATTGGCCAGACACTGGAATGCCATCGGAGCAACCAGAATCGGTATGGGCAGAGACTGATCTAGGATTTGTGTGCTTAAATCTCGTTGACTAACATCCACCAACATCCGAGGACGGAGTTTTATCTGTTCAAACGCTGCACGATTGTCTCGCAGTGTTACTTCATCCCAAGCACCACTAGCGTAATAATCCAGTGCCATGGGAGATAGATACTGCGGCGCTAGGGCTTCGTATTCAAATAGATTAATGGGTTGATTCAAGGTTTAAGGTTGGTTGAAGGTTGAAGGTTGGAGGTTGGTTGAAGGTTGGAGGTTGGTTGAAGGTTGGAGGTTGGAGGTTGGAGGTTGGTTGAAGGTTGAAGGTTGGTTGAAGGTTGGAGGTTGGTTGAAGGTTGGAGGTTGGTTGAAGGTTGAAGGTTGAATTCTAAATTCTTAATTCTAAATTCTTAATTCAAAAGGGTAGGTTGACATCTGGCACCCTTGTCAGTAATGCACCTGACCGGCTGTGGGATTAATTTTACAGGCTTTTAGCTCAATTCCACAAGACAATAAATAAAAATTGCTATAATTTTTGGTTGATGCCCAGTTTGAGGTAAACCTTGAAAACTGTTGCTGTCTTTTTTGATGAAGCTGGCACCTTTGCCTACCCATTTACTAAAAAAAAGTACATACGACACATTGCCCAACTTGGTGAAGCAATAGAAGCCTGTGGTGCCAATTTTCGTGTTGTTCGTCACCAATCTTCCTATCTAGGGTCAGGAGAATTTGCCCAGAGTTGGGAATTACGAGATGGAGAAGTGATAGAAACCGGTCCTGTCAAAGCTGATGTCATTTTCGATAAAGGATTGTTTAGCTCTGATGGAACTATCCCAGTTCTTAACTGTCAGGAAATTAACGAAATTTGCACCAACAAATATAAAACCTTTCAGCTGTTTAGTGACTATTCTCCCCAAACCTATCTTGTTAACAGCCAAGAAGAGTTTCTTGATGCGCTCCTTAATATACCAGGGCAATATAAAGTTGTCAAGCCATTAGATGGTCTTGAAGCCAGAAATGTCCACATTGGAGACGATGAGTTCTTAAAGAAGCAGGATTGCCCCTATCCCTTCTTAGTGCAAGAGTTTCTCGATTCACGCTCAGGTATACCCGGTATTGTCAATGGTGTTCATGACTTTCGTGTAGCACTCCTCAACGGGGAAATTGTTCACTCTATAGTACGTACTCCAGCTTCAGGAAAATTAGTAGCATCCGTGACTGAAGGAGGCGAGATGCGTGTTGTAGAAATAGAGCTTATCCCTAGCACTGTCTTAGATCTAGTCGAACAAATTGAAAAACATATGGTACAGTACGGTACCAGGTTTTATGGCATTGATCTTGCCCTAGTTAACGGTCAACCGAAAATCATCGAGCTTAATTCTCGTGTTAGCATTTGGGACAATCAACAACATCAAGTATTCGCTAGCACGAAGAGGAAACTTGCCGAAGTTTTGGTATCACTTTGATACTTGGGTAGGGTGCGTTAGGGACGGGCGATCCCTCATTTTCTCGGTAGCCATTGTTCGGATAGTCCGTCCCGTAACGCACCACTAGCTCAAACAGCAAAAATGAGATGCACCCGTTAGGGACGGGCGATCCCTCATTTTATGCTTCGTCGTCACCGTTGGGACAGCACGCCCGAAAATTGTAACGGGCAAGATGCCCATTCCACCCACCGGGTCAAACAGCTTTTAGGATATGCACCCTTATCAATTCCACCAAATCAGCAATTATACTAAATATTAAATTTAGATCGAGTTTGAAAAAATAATCAACTTAACTGTTGATAAACTCCTTAAATATTTGCAGGAAAATCAAAATACCGACACCAAGGTAATAGATTATAAAAACCCTCAAACCCTTAAGGAAAAACTCGATTTAAGCTTACCAGAAAACGGAGTTCCCTTAGCCGATTTAATTCCGATTATTGAATCGTACCTCGACCACAGCGTGCGGACTAGTAGCCACAAATTTTTCAACCAGCTTTGGGGTGGATTTGAAATAACTGGATTATTAGCAGAAATGGTAACTAGTACTGCTAATACTTCTATGTATACCTATGAAGTTGCTCCAGTAGCCACGCTGATCGAGATTAAATTGATTGAGGCTCTCAACGACTTGATCGGCTTTCCTCAAGGTGAGGGGTTGATGGTTACAGGAGGGAGTAATGCTAATCTGGTCGCCATGCTTTGTGCGCGACACAAACTCCTACCCGAAGCCAAAAACAAGGGATTGGGAAATCACCAGCTAGTAGCATTCATATCCGATCAGGCTCACTATTCCTTTTTCAAAGCCGCAAATTTGTTGGGCATGGGCATAGACAATGTAGTTAAAGTCAAATCCGATGGCGATCAGCGCATGTGCCCGCAACAATTAGACGTTGCTATTCAACAAAGCCTAAGTGAAGGAAAAACACCTTTCTTTGTGACAGCTACTGCGGGCACTACCGTTGCCGGTGCATTCGATCCGTTGCCCTCAATTGCAGAAATTACCAGCAAATATGGACTCTGGCTACATGTGGATGGGTCTTGGGGTGCTCCGGTTTTGTTCAGCAACCAGCACAAGCATCTGTTGCAAGGTAGCTCCTTAGCAGATTCTTTTACTTGGGATGCTCACAAACTCATGGGCGTGCCCTTGATTTGTTCAGCTATTCTAGTTAAACAACCAGGGACTTTATTGGAAGCTTGTTCTAGTCAAGGTACTCACTATATCTTCCACGATGACGAAGATAGTGCCTATAATCTGGGAACTATGTCCTTGCAGTGTGGGCGGAAAGTAGATGCCCTTAAGCTGTGGCTAGCCTGGAAATACTATGGCCAAAATGGTTATGAAGCAAGAGTTGACCGCTTGTTTGAACTCGCTAGCTACGCGGCGGACTATATTCGCAATTGTGAGAATTTAGAATTGATAGTTCAACCAACATTTTTGAATATCTGTTTTCGCTATAATCCCAGAGATAACAGTCTGTATAATCATGGTTTAGATCAGCTTAATCTGGAGATACGTGATCAATTAATGCGCTCTGGTCAAGCATTAGTCAATTACTCTAACTATCAAGAACAGATTGTAATTCGCTTCATTCTCAGCAATCCAGATATTAACGAAGCAGATCTAGATAGCTTTTTTGCTAACTTTATCAAAATTGGTAATAGTTTATTATAGGGTTTATTGCATTTATTAGGTACGCTTATAAACTTCAAAGTCCCCCTTGATAAGGGGGATTTAGGGGGATCGCTTTGCACCTCATGGGAGAGATAATTGCTATATAGGGTAGTCGTTTCAGCCGATTCACATTAATAGTTGAGAATAACAGGTACCGAAAAGCCATGAAAACAAAAATAAAAAGCTGACGAATCCATAAGCGAATGCCAGCATCTCAATTGTAAAGGTGTGAAAATAAGCGATAGAATCGCAAAGATAAAATGTCTTATCTCATCCTGCTGTCTTGTCTAAACAAACATTAGTCTAAACAAACATTGGAATCTGTGTGACTAAACTACTGAATACCAAGATAGTACTCCAGAAAAGGCGGCGATCAAGACCCATCAGCTTAGCTATCCTGACGACCTGGTCACTAACTAGTTAATAGTAATAGATAATAAGAGATAAATATTAAGGTGACAGTAATTTTTGGTTAAGGATGAATTATCAAGAAGGATGTTCCCCTGATAGCTTTACCGTCAGGTAGGATGAATTATTAATTATCAAGTCAAGGATGAAGGGTGAAGCATGAAGGGTTCATCCTTCATGCTTCAGATTAGCGATTGTCAAGGTTAAGGACTAAATCAGACTTCAAGGTTACATCTAAATCTGTGTCAGGGTCGATGACAACTACTTCTACGTCTTCCTGACCTCCTGCAAGAAGAAGTTCTGTAACCAAACCGAGTCCAGCACCAGCTAAAACTTCCCAAAATTCAAGCTTACCAAAGATTTCAGAGAGTACAGCCCCGGCAGCTGCACCAATAGCAGCACCTTTGAGCAAATCGGGATCAGTGTTTTTGGTAATGGTTTCAGTTTTGGTGACAACCTCGGAGGTGGCATCAAGGGATAAGGATTGATCACTATCCCTGAGAATCAACTTTTCGGCGACAAACTGAGAACCTCCTTGAACTGGACGCACTTCACCTTCAATCTCACTACCTGCTGGAATTAGGAGGGTTCCTGAAAAGGAGACTACATCTCTAGCTACGATCACCGTTATCGGTAGAGTTTCATTACGAGTGACAATAACTCTCTTGGCGTCGTCGGATTCAACTGGTATTAAAGTCCCAGCAGGAATGATGACTTGGGTAAATTGAGCCAACTGTGGCTCGATGTAGAATCTAGACTGGGCATTAGCTTGAGTCGCTATCAACATTGGTAACGCCACAGTTGAAGTGATCCCCAATGCGGTGAGTAGAGCGATTCTGGACTGCCAACGATGGGAAATAAACATTAAATATATCTTCCTTGAGGATGAGTAGAAGCGATTAATTAGACTAAAAAGAGCATAGTTATGTTTCCCAAGGTGATCATGAATTATGTGATCATCAAAGCAAGCGTACGCTAATTGATCAAAATTCTGACCAGGATACCCCACCTACACCCACCCGACCTTTAAAGCTGCTTGTCACCCCATCACCCCATCACCACCATCTTCTGCTCCCGGAGCGTTCGCGTAGCGTAGCCCTTCGGGCTAATCGCATCATGTCTGTTTTAGAAGCTAATTTAAAACCTAAAATCTGTAGGATTGAGGTAAGATCAGGTTTTTGAGCCCCATAGAACTAGAATTAGGTCTGGGACTGCTAGAGCCACTGGGAGGTTTCACCATGAGTCTAGGCACATGGATTGGTCTACTTGCCTTTATCCTTTCGTTATACATCCTGTGGCAAATCCGTAAAGTACTGCTGCTGATATTTACTGCTGTGGTACTTGCCAATGCCTTAAATATCTTGGTGGAAAAATTCCGCCGGGTTGGCATCAAACGGCTTTTTGCTGTGCTGCTGTCAATTCTTCTGATGGTTGCTCTAACGGTAGGGTTTTACTGGCTAATTGTTCCACCGTTTGCCGACCAAGTGCTAGAGCTGATTGATCAGGTTCCTAGGGGTATAGAAAAATTAGGTCAGTGGTTGGATGTGTTGTCAGCGCGTCTTCCCCCAGATCTGATTACTTTCCCCGAGATCCAATTAGATTTAGATCAGCTAATTCAACAGCTACAACCGTTACTTAATCAGTTATTGGGTGGTGGATTCTCCATTGCCTTTAACTCTTTGGCTGTCGTAGCCCAAGTTTTGCTGGTATTAGTTTTGACTATAATGCTACTGGCTGACCCCAAGGCTTATCGTCAAAGCTTTATCCGACTTTTCCCATCTTTCTATCGCCGTCGAGTTGATCAAATTTTGACTCTATGTGATCACTCTTTACGGGGGTGGTTAGTAGGCATTCTCGTTAACATTGCTGCCATTTCTGGCTTAAGTTTTGTGGGTTTGGTCATCCTACAAGTGGAACTGGCACTGGCACAGGCGGCTTTGGCAGGTATCTTGACATTTATCCCCAATATTGGCCCTGGATTGAGTGTAGTCCCACCAATTGCGATCGCTCTACTAGATGCACCCTGGAAAGCGATCGCTGTTTTAATTCTCTACATCATTATTCAGCAGGTGGAAAGTAATTTGCTAACTCCCCTGGTCATGAAGCAACAGGTATCCCTGCTACCAGCAGTAACCCTTTTGGCTCAGGTATTTTTCGCGACATTCTTTGGTTTTTTAGGTTTACTGTTAGCTTTACCATTAACCGTAGTTGCTCAGGTTTGGCTAAAAGAAGTTTTAATTAAAGATATCCTCGATCAATGGAAAACTAGTCCGATATCAATCAGAGATACCCAGACCTCTACAGAAACCGTTGCGATCGGCGTTCGCGAAGCGTGGCCAAAGGCCTCAGCCGCGCCAAAGGCGATCGCATCACCAAATCCTGATTTAGCCAGCCCAACTACATCAAAGGATTCCCAGGATAGCACTGAATCGGACAATCACCCCAAATCCGACAAATCATATCAAATCGAGAAGGAGGAAGAGTAAGCCTTCATAAGCCTTGAGCCGTTACAATCCAAGCTATGGATTTTCACAACTGCCTATGATCACGCTCCCCTGACGGAGGTGAGCTAGGATACCACTGGCAAGTGATATTTTGGAAAACCTTTCTCCCCATTCCCAATCCCTATGCGAACCATTGCTCAAATTAATGACAAAATCGAGGGTAACTGTGCCGTAGTGTGGACAGTCGAAGAATTAAAAGCACGGGTGGCAGACATCGGTGTCACTCAGGCAGCGAAAGAAGTAGACATCATTACTACCGGTACCTTTGAGCAGATGGAGTCTTCCGGAGCAATCATGAATTTGGGACATACTGACCCACCCGTGAAAATACGGAAATGTTGGTTAGATGGAGTTCCAGCTTACACTGGCTTCGGAGCAGTGGATTTGTTTTTGGGAGCAACTCAAGTTGTTGACTACCCAGATAACCGTGAGATTCCAGATATGGACGAACAGAGGCAAAGGGGTGGTGGTGATGTCATTGAAGACCTGATTGCTGGGAAACCCGTCCACCTGCAAGCCCTCGGACAGGTGACAGATTGTTATCCTAGAGGCTCCTTTGAGACCACGATCACTAAGGATAGGATTAATCAGTTTTATTTATTCAATCCCCGCAATCTGTATCAAAACTTCATTGTAGGGGTGAATGGAGGCGATCGCCCCTTGTATACTTATCTGGGTTTGTTGCAGCCCAAACTCTCCAATGCAGTTTACTCTAACCCAGGAGCAATCTCACCCCTAATCAATGATCCGGAACTGAAGCTAGTGGGTATTGGCACGCGGATTTTTATGGGTGGAGGGATTGGCTATATTGCTTGGGAAGGGACCCAACACTTCCCACTGCAAAAACGCCTTCCCAATCAAACACCCATAGGACCAGCAGCAACTCTAGCTTTAATTGGAGATGCCAAGCAAATGAATCCCAAATGGGTACGGGGTTGTTACTTTAAAAATTATGGCCCCTCTCTGATGCTAGGTGTGGGCGTA
This sequence comes from Moorena sp. SIO4A1, assembly GCF_010672065.1. Lineage (NCBI taxonomy): Bacteria > Bacillati > Cyanobacteriota > Cyanophyceae > Coleofasciculales > Coleofasciculaceae > Moorena > Moorena sp. SIO4A1. Next base: position 61,798 of record NZ_JAAHHX010000031.1, read on the forward strand.
CCAATGCCAGTACTGAATGAAGAAGTAGTGCAACGTTGTGCTGTACAAGATCAAGACATTGTTGCACCAGTGGTAGATTTTGCCATTCCTAGACGGGTGCGTCCAACCTTTGGGTTAGTCAGCTACGCTCAGCTGAAGTCTGGTCGGATCACTATTGATGGTAAATTAGTACGTGTAGCTCCTCTTGCTAGTATTTTCCTCTCCCGCCAAGTTGCTATAGAACTAAAGCAATGGATTGAGAGTGGCAAATTTACCCTAACTGAACCAGTAGCACCAATTCCAATGGACCGCTCATTTCTACCTCAAGACCTATGGGGTTCTCAAATTAGTTTGGATTGATTTAGTCATTGGTCATTTTAAAATTAAAAACTGAAAATTGAAAAGTAATAATTAGCAATTATCAATTAGCAATTACCAATTATCTTTAGCTTACTTGAGCTGTGACATTTGCTCGTCTAACACAGCTAATTTTGAGCGCAGTAGAGGATTGTCCTGTACTGCAAGGATTCGACAAATGCGATCGCGCATTTTTTCGTGGTGCCTGAGCATGGTGTCAGCGTCTGCTTGTAAGCCGTAGTGGCGCTCTTTAATTTGTGTCTCTGGCAAGCAGAAGAATACCCCTCCATCAGTTCGTTGAATACTGCCTTCAAGCAGGTCAAATATTCGTGCGTTGCTAGTGATGGAGCCCTTGGGGTTTTGGCACCCGTATACATGAAGGCTCAAAAAGCAGGATTCTCCGGGGTTGCCCATCTGGTGAATCATATCGTCAGCTACCGCCTTTACCTCTTCTGACCTAAAGTCCAACCGCTTCAGGGTTTGTAGCACTCCATCTGTTAAGGTATACACGTAGTGTTCCGCCTCGCCAAAGCACTGTACTGCTCCCCATTGGGCTACGCCGTGGTCATGAATCGTGCTGTAGTCTCCTGGAGCCCAAGACATCACCATAATTTCAAAGGAATCGCACTCGTACAGTAGCTTTCGACCGTAGCTTTCGGTGATGGGATGATCAAAGTCAGCCCATCTAATCAAGTCTTCCGGTGAGATGCGTGCATCCAAAATGCACTGACGAGCAATTTTCGGTACCAATACCGACTGACTTTCGATATTACTAATTAAGCGCTGGATACTCTCGGGAAGACTTTGGTCGGATACAGAAGTCGAGTTTGCCTGAATAATCTGAATCATTTTTCCATCCTCTAATTTTTAAAAAAACTTGATTCCTATGAAAATGGAGACTTAAAAATTTAAAATTCACAAAATCGGATTAACCATCCTAGAATGGATTAACCGAACTTGATAGTATTACTAGGTGAAGAAATGGTGTTAGGGTAATGGTGTTAGAGTTTACTATTCAAAGCCTAATCCCTAATACTTAATCCCTCATGCCTAGATTTACCTAACTAATAATTCCTCACTGGTTGACTTTACTGTATAAACCTTAAAGCTCTAGGCTGAGAGAAAGCTGATAAATTCCTCACTATCCTCTGAAAAAGATTGAGAAATATCTCAGCTTATTTTTATTTAGTACACATGATGATTATTCCTCATATCATCAAAGATTTCTTCAAGCTATAGTAAGCCCGATTGAAACGAGAAAGAAATCCCTGCACCTCTTCGACCTCCTTCCCATCTTCCCATCTCCCCACATCTTCCCATCTTCCCATCCGTTAAATCCGCTCGAACTATCGGTTGCAAGCTCCTCCCATGTTCAAAAATAAAACACAGAGTGTTATAATTCAGGACGGTAAGGTAGGATATGGGACAAAACAAGCTGCATAATAACCATGTCGTGCCAGCGTCCCTTGAAAAACCCAATTTCTTTTTGAACACCTACAACCTCAAATCCAAATCGCTTGTGAAAATCAATACTCCCTTGATTGCAGGCAAGAATTTTAGCAACGACATGGTGATAGCAAAACTCCTCAACTTTCTTGAGCAATGCTGTTTGTAAAATACTGCCGTAACCCTTACCAGTTTCCGCTAAAGAAAAATAAATCGAAATCTCGCAGCAAACACGGTAGCCTAAGCGAGGGCTATAGCGCTTGATTACACCCCACCCAATCACACAGCTTTCTCGTTCTGCAACCAGTATGGTTTCGCGATCGCCAAACTTATTCGCGAGTACTTTCATGTCCTCAGCGGTATAAAATTGGCAATCCATCGTACTGTTGCCTGCAGCGATAGACTCGTTATAGATAGATGCAATTGCTTGGAAATCAGTATCTTTATATTGCCTTACCAGAATGTTGGGATGCTCTGATAAATCTGCACAGAAATTCTCTTGTTTAGTTGACATTTTTCTGCACTTATTTTTTTTGCCCTAATTATTTACTCGCTCTCAATTATAATTTAGAGAACTAAACACTCCTAATCTTCAACCAAACACAACTATAGCTTTTTTCTCGGCTTTCGAGAAAACTCAATCATCCAGGTGAACAATCGCTCCATTATCGATTGGTTAGTTAACAGTTCTAATCTAGCAAAGCCACCAATATTTCCTCCATTGATTTCGCTAATGCACCAGTTACCCTCATCATTCATCAAAAAGTCATATCCCAAGGTATGTATACCCCGACAGCGATAGTGTTCAAAGGTGGCGTCAATTGCTTCTTTTTCTTCAGAGCTGATATCTGATAAAAAACATTCTCCATCTACGCTGACATTATGCACCCAATGACCACTTTTCGAGCGGCGGATATAGGCACCGTAAATTTCACCATCTACCACAACAATCCGCTTGTCTCCCGCATCAACTCGCTGCAAGTATTGCACAAATTGTAGTGGTTTGCCTGTGGAACCTTTCAGATAATTCATCACCTCAGAAAAGTGAGTAAACTCCCTGGTACCTGCAAAGGGATTATCCACTAGGAAATGACCCTTGTCATACCAAATTTTAAAAACTCCTCGACCACCACAACTATTATATCGCTTAGCCACAATAACTTGGTGCTTTTCAAAAAAAGTCAATGCTTCCATCCAGCTATCGGTTACTACCATGTCTGGGGTAAATTTACTCGCTACCTTGAGGAGGAATTCTTGCTGAATTTGCTCATGAATTCCCGTAGGACTATTGACAAATTTTACAAAAGGCTCCCACAATCGTAGTCTATCTAGATATCCTTCAGGAAAAGGCTTTAAGGTGCGACAAAATACCAAGTCAAACTCCTCTAGCGATCGCCAATCCCGGACTTGTGAATCTAATTCGAGAAAGGTAGTGTAAGGTAGTATTCCCTTCACCGGAGCTACCTGAATCAATTTAGTATTTGCTCCTTGGGTGAAGACGCCCTCAGTAGGGATGTGGAAGAATTCAAATCGTTCGTCGAGGGCTAGCCGTTGGTAAAAGATGGGTATGTCCAGTAACGGACTAGAGTATCGAGAAGGATTGCAAATGGAAAGTAATTTCATCTTACATTACTTCTTATATTACTTCTTACTTTCATTAAATTACAAGCTGATTAAACTATACCGATTGCTAACTCTTTTCTACTCCTTTGATGGCAATTATCATACTGATGAGGTACACCGATTTTTGTCCCACTCCCTACTCCCTACTCCCTACTCCCTACTCCCTACTCCCTACTCCCTACTCCCTACCCACTCCTAGTAACTACCTCACTGAATTGATAACTGCTATCTACTTACATAGAAGATGCAGAACTTTCTCCTCTAGCTGCAATTTCCTGTGTTGGTTGGGGCTGTTGTTTACTAAAGTTAGTGATCGAGACTCCAATCATGATCACAATAAATGCTATTACTTGCATCAGTGAAGGGCGTTCTCCATTGAGAATTAGCGCATAAACTATCCCAAATACGGGGGATAATACAGTCCACTTACCTACCGTCTTCGAGTCTAACTTTTCCAGGGCAGCGTACCAGAGAAATTGGGTAATCACGATGATAATTAGCGCATAGATACTCATCACCATCCAAAGCTGACCTGAAAAGACATCTCCAAAATGAGACGGGCCAAATAAATAACTAGCGATCGAGAAAAATATTACAGCTGATATAAAGTTACGGCTGAAGACAATTACCGACAAACTGTTGTGTTTAGAAAGGGTCAACTTGCCGATAATCGAAGTAACTGCATACAAAAACGTTGATGCCAGGATTAAAAGGTCTCCCTGATTGATTTGATAATTACTGCTTGTGAAAACAATAGCAACAATACCGACGCCAATCAGAGAAAAGCCAATCCATTCCCATTTCAGAATACGCTTGCCAAAGAAAATTGCTCCTGCCAGAGCATAGAGCACCGGACCAAATCGCCCCAATAAGACCGCATTGGTGACAGTAGTGTGTTGTAGTCCCAGGAAAATCAGTGCAGACAGTAAGGCTGCTAAACAACCATTAATAAACAGTCCCAGAAGCAGCTTTACATTCAACTTTCTGAGTTCATTTAGAATAGGAATCGCTCCAAAAAAAGCCACCACTGCCAAAGACGCACAGAGATTGCCAACAAACAGAACGTTACAAAACGATATTGGTGTTTCCTTCCCGCCACTGAGCATACTAGCGTTGGCAATTAGGAAAGCAATCACCGAGGGTCGCAATGCTGCCAGGGCCCGGGAGACAACTAGCAGCAATTTGGGATTAAGGTTATTGATACTATTGGCAATCATTTCCGTTATTGAGGAAGAGTGGTGTATCCTTTCCTAGAGAAGCATTAGTCCAGTAATCAGAGCAATGGGTAAATCAATGACTAGGTAACACCTAAAAGGGGGGGATAGGAATACCTAAATCTATCCTTTTCTGTTAATACATATATCAGATCATTTGTCAAATTCTCTACAAGCGTGGGGAATCGGAGGAGTGTGAGTAATTCCGTTACCCATCGATTGCCCATCATCCCCAGGTTTACTGAGTCACCAGCTCATAACTTTCTGGGTCAGCCTTGAGAACAAACATATCCCCATATTGAACTACTTCCCCAGTGATGCGGATAGGGTCAGCTACCTTATCCAAAATCCGGGAGTTAATCGCCTGGTTTTGCCGATCTACTAGGAGCAGATAAAGATTATCCCCCTGCTGATTGTGTACTAAGAACACCGGAGGAACACCACCACTGATGCAGCGAATGGCACAGGAGCGATGGGTTTTAGTTTGTCCTGGTTTCATCACCCCTGGGTAGCATTTACTGTCTAAAATCTCTCCTAAGAGGGAGAACTCACCCAAAGATTTACCCGCATCCGGTTTCACTGCTGCCGAAGGAGGGTCAATTGCCTCTGCAGAGCGAGCTGCTATCACCGTAAGGTTGTTGCGATAAACTGGACTACCGGTTAGCTTGACCCACTTTCCCACTTGATCCAATACGCTGGACTTGGGTGAGGTTTTTCCCGGACCCGTGAGCAAGTAGCGAGAGTAGGGGGCTTGAGAGGAGGTATCCCCTGGACGGGGTACCAGCAAGTGAGGAACAGGTTGTCCTAACAGCAACCCTTCAAACTCTTGAGCCTTATTGACCTTTCCAGAATTAAACTGGTAATGAATTAAGGGGAAGACAGCCCCTAGAATCAGAATCACCAGGGCTAAGACCGGAATCAATATTAACAAAAACCGTTTGATGCCGGTCGGCACCTTACCATAACCGATATAAAATTCATCGGTGTTTTGACCTTCGCTGTTGGTAGTCACCTCTGTTCCTCCATAGCAATTACAGCAGGACTAACGCTGGTACCAGGAAGGTTCGGTATAGTTTTCACCAAAATGCGATCGCCTTCTAACTTAATATCAAACGTAGGGATTTTTTCTGTAAAGGGTGGGGGGGAAGCACCATTTTCTGGTAGATACTGGTAGCCGTGCCATGGACAGGTGATGCAGCCATCGACAATTTTTCCCTCCCCTAGAGGGCCATTCTGATGCTGACAGACGTTGGAAACCGCAGAAATCTTACCGTCATACTTAAAAATTGCCACCCGCTCGCCTCCGAGAGTGACTATCTTAGCTCGATTTTCCGGGATTTCTGCGATGCTGCCCGCATCCACAAATTCTTCGTTTCCTGTAACAAGATCCTGATTGTCCCGCCCGAACTCCCGAATCCCTGCTGCCAAATGCACTCCCACAATCCACACTAGTCCAACACCAACAGCAAGGGTCAGAACTGGATGCTTGTTAGTTTGCAGTGCTCCTAGCAGGACATGACCTGTCAGTAGTCCGTAGGCAAGATAAACGCTCATATGTAAACCTTTCCAAACCGGAGCCGTTAGGTTAGCCAGCCAGAAATCGTGGCTAGTGGCTGCCATTAGGAACAAGATCACCAGGGGAACAAATCCCAAAACCTGGAAGGGAAAGCGAATAAAGGTAAAATAGTTAGTATTGCTCAGAAACAGACTAACCAAAGGTTCGAGATTGCCGAAGTCGTGGTACCATTGCAGGCCAAGGCGGGTGTGCTGGAGAGCCAAGAAGAACATCGTAACCCCCATATGACGCCGATTGTAGAGCAGGGGATAGAATTTTGGGCTCAGGCGAGTTAGCGGACCAATGGATAAGATGACGTGGAGCAGGATGAAAGCAGCTGAGCCAAAGGCGCGAATCCTGACTCCCCTGATGTCGATGTTGCTATCGAACCACTGGGTAACATTGATGAAAAGTACAATATAAAGGACAACTAGGCTCAGAAGGATAGCATCGTAAATAAACTTCTGGCGGTTCCACAGAACAGCTTTATAGGCAACACTCATTGTTGTACTAAATGTTAATTGCTATTGCTTATTAGTCATTAGTCATTAGTTATTAGTAACTATCAGTAAAATTTCGTTTATTTACTAAGCACTAATAACGATAAACTGTAGTCAGTTTTGCTCGCAATGGTAGAGCTGCAATAAGCTTCTGTTGCCCCTGGCTGTAGATCAGCAAATGTCCCGCTTTACCTCGCACACTGCCAGGAAGCAAAAATTGTTTACGAGATAACCCTGCCAGATTGCCTAGCAGTATAGAGCGATCGCTAATTTCTGTGGGGGCTTCCTTAGTAGCTTCCCAATACAGCAAGGGGTCAGGAACTTGGAGCAAAGAATCAGACTTCAATTCCATGACCAGTTTGCCTTGGTAATTGACAAAGGTTTCAACATGAAACCGAAATGTTCCATCCTCAAGTTTAGTTGAGCCAATTTCTTTTCTGGGTTGGGTTTGTGTCACGAACCCTGCCTGTGTAAATAATTTATTGGTAGCTACATCCACTGGTTCGTAACTAGGACGCAGTAAAATCCCTGCCAAGAAGCACACTGGTAGGACAACTCCTAGTACCACAAAGGAATAAAAGTGAGTTTTACGGCGAGCGAGAATCATAGCATTTCCCTTTCAGGTCAGTCGTTTGGCCGATATACGGTGAGCATTGCGTTCAGTCGGAAGAGTTTTGCCTCTCAACAGGCGAGTGGCAAACATCGGCCAGAAGGCAGTCACACCGGGAATGATCATAATGCGAAAGCCGATCGCCCATCCATGGACATTGGGATCAACCCGTTGCACCCCAAAGATGACGAAAGGAACCGCAAAAATCAAACCAGCGACCAGGTAAACGCGGAACAGTTTTATGATCCACTCGACCATAGCAATGGTGAGGCTTTCCATTTTTCTACTCTTGAGGAGTGATGGATATGATTCAGTTTATACCAAGCTATGACAATGGGTATCTGTTTCTTATTTAAGATTAGGTAATACTGGAGAATCTGTCTGCCTGAAAAAATCGTATGTTTGTGACACTCCCACCTGGGAAGCCTCTCAAGGTTTGTTGAGATAAAGGGCGCTCACTATTGCCTTGAAGCAAGTCCCGAAAAAATCAGGCAAAAGCAAGCCAAAAGGCAATCTTGACGATTAAGAAAGGATGAGCTAGCAGCCAAACCCAACACCCAAGCCGAGTAGCTAATCAAAAGCTGACTGCATGTAGTGTTGTAGAATCAGCTTATACCCTGCCACCAATACCGGTTGAGCTAGCTCAACGATCGGAAATTCGATCTCTTGATCTGTGGTTGTAGACTGTAAAGGTTGGCTCAGGCTCTGGCAACGGACAAGAGCAACATCAAATCGGCAGGGTAAATTAGCTAAATCTGGATGTTCTGACAGAAATAACTCAGCTGTACGCCGGAGTTTAGCTTGCTTTTGTGGTGTAATCGCTCTTCGACCATCAGCATCCCAATTCCCTCGACTGCGAGTTTTAACCTCGACAAAAGCCAATGCCACCGGGTTTCCTTTGGCAATTAGGTCAATCTCTCCCCATCGACAGCGCCAGCTATGGTTTAGGATAACCCAGCCTTGGCTTTGTAACCACCTAGCGACTAAATTTTCTCCCAGTTGCCCAACCTTAGCCATCTTATGATTGTAAAGTCAATTGTATCACTGGTATCTTGATGATGATAGTTGTAATCGTTATCAATGTTGTGCTCTCCCTGTTGTGTCTATACGCTGCTTGCCAAGTGTGGCGATTGGGACAGTGGCTTTCATCTATCGCTAATCAGTTGGAAAGGGTTGAACGCGGTATCTCTAAAAAGTTATATAGTGCTCCCAAGGCAATTGTTCTTGGACAAGTAGGTATTCATGGTTTGAGAGAGGAGTATCAACAATTACAGGTTCAGCTACACACACTCAAGCAAATTTTTCTACTGTTGGGTATGCTTCAAAAATTTGGAGGATTTAGGTGGCGCTTTAGTTATAAACCTACTAGCAAGAACAGCTTAGTGCCTCGAGAGCGATCGCACTAGTATCGGGTTATGACTAGTATCGGGTTGTAGTATTCCCAGCATAGCCCTCACCAAGCCCAAGGGGCAACTTAGATCAGTCTCACCGTACCTGTCGTGAGAAACCCTACACTCTTAGCCTACTAACTACTGATCAATTATCAAGCTACTTGTAGGATAATAAACCAAAACCATTTACTATTAAAGTTTTATCCATCCCATTTATCTAAAACTGTTGTAGGAAAACAAATCAAAAGATGTCAAAAAAAAGTGCTGGAGCATTTATCGGTGGCATGCTATTGGGTAGTGCCGTAGGAACAGTCGTAGGGTTACTAATTGCCCCCCGTACTGGTCGCGATACACGCAAGCTCTTGAAAAAATCGGCGGATGCCTTACCCGAATTAGCCGAAGATCTTTCTAGCAGTGTGCAACTACAGGCAGATCGCCTTTCCGATTCCACACTGCGTAACTGGGATGATACCCTAGCTCGACTAAAGGTAGCGATCGCAGCAGGTCTTGAAGCTTCTGTGGCTGAAAAAGCTTCTGTGGCTGAAAGCGTAGAGCCAATAAAGTCCGAGTCGGAAGTTGCCGCAGAGTCCAACTCGTCCGCTAATCAACATTAGCTTTAGGCATCCCGGACGGGGGGTAAGAAGGTCTACTTCTTGTTTTGGTGTTGCCGATTGGCCAGATGTCATGGGTTTTTTCTTACTTCCCCTTCTTCCGCTTCTTCCCCCTCTTCCCCTTATCCATAAATTATCTCCCTACAAGGACAACGCCCTGTTTTTGTGTGGGCTAGCCGACTCGCGAAGATCGGAAATGGAAAAATTTATCATAATGCTGCAAGTATTAGCCAATAATATCACTAAACCTTGTCAAATACGTTGTCAAATGTCACGAAAACTGATAGCATACAATTGATTAAAGTTTGGGCGAGCTTAATGGTGTTTTCTCAAGGGTGTTTTATCAAGACTTCACGCTGGCTAGTCAGTTAAGTTGACTTAAGCTTAATTACTGAAGGCGAGGGTTGTGTGACAGTTAGCAAAAGTGTCAACTAATATTACAAAATCTACAACTAATTGGTAGATTAGAGCCATGGCACTTGTAGCCGACCTAAGGCGGTCGAACTTACGGGACTCTCGAGGAACACTTTAAGGAAGTACGCAGACCATGGGACGATCAAATGTGAAAAAACGCCAGGTGGAACCAGATTGTTTGACACCGAAAGCTGGCTTAGCCTTGGACGACGACAAGCAAGACAAGCAGTTACTATCTGCTATTGCCGAGTCAGTAGTAGCAAACAATTTGACGATATCGCCAGGCAAATCGCATACATGCACTCCCTCTTCCCGGAAGCGGAAATCATCAAAGATATCGGCTGTTGACTCAACTACAAGCGAAAAGGTCTTAGAGCCATATTGGAACGACTTATGCGCTGTGATCAGCTCACGATTGTTGTTGCCTGTAGAGACCGACTTACCCGATTTGGGTTTGAACTCTTTGAATACTTGGTCAGTCTCAACGGTGGAAAAATCTTGGTTCTCGACCAGCCTGAAAGTTGTCCGGAATCGGAACTTACCGCAGATATTATCTCCATTATTCACGTCTTCTCAAGCCGTGTCCACGGACTCCGAAAATACGGCCAAAAAATCCAAGAAGATTCGAGTGTTCCTAAACCCTGAACAGCGCTCAATGATTCGTCAGTGGTTTGGGGTTTCCCGTTATGTTTTCAATAAAACCGTCAAAATACTTGAAAATGGCGAAGTAAAAGCTAACTGGTTTGCCATTAAGACTGATATATTAAATGACCTTCCCGACTGGTGCAAGGCAGTACCTTATCAAATCAAATCAATAGCGATTAAGGATGCTTGCACCGCCGTTAGGGAGGCCAAGAAAAAATACAATTTGACTGGGCAGTTTAATCGGGTTAGATTTAGGTCTCGCAAGAATCCCGTTCAATCTTGCTACATCCCTAAGTCGGCTGTTTCGGCTCAAGGAATTTACCACACAAAGTTAGGTGAATTAACTTTTACTGAAACACTCCCCGAGAACATCTGTGATTGTCGATTAACTAGCACCAATGGGGATTATTACCTAGTAGTCCCTTACAAAACAGCTCACCTTAAGACCGAAAGCCAAGGTAGAGTAGTTGCTTTGGATCCTGGTGTTAGGACTTTTTTGACATTTTTTAGCGAGACTTCCGTTGGAAAAATTGGCCATGGCGACTTTTCTAGGATTCAAAGACTTTGTCAACATCTAGATAATCTGATCTCAAAAATCAGTAAGGCTAAAGGCAAGGGAAAATATCGAATGAGAAAAGCTGCCAGGCGGATAATAATCAAAATCCAAAACTTTATCAACGAGTTACATCACAAGGCTGCCAGATTCCTAGTTGACAACTTTGACGTAATATTGCTTCCAACATTTGAGACGTCTCAGATGTCCAAAAAGCCGAATCGGAAACTTAGATCTAAAACGGTTCGTAATATGCTCTCTTTTGCTCATTATCGGTTTAAAGAGTTCCTTAAGCATAAAGCAAGCGAAAATGGGAAAGTTGTTGTTGATGTCTGCGAAGCTTATACCAGCAAGACCGTCAGCTGGACTGGTGAATTAATCAATATTGGTGGCAGTAAAATCATCAAATCAAAAATCGATGGCCAGATGATGGATAGAGACATCAATGGTGCTCGTGGAATTTTTCTGCGGGCTTTGGTAGATACACCCTGGCTGAGCAATCAGCTTGCATTGGCGAGCCAGAATTTGCTTTTGGTAGATTCTGGTAGCTAAAAAGTATCGGCTTGAACAAAAAAGTTGTAAACTCCGATTTTCCATTGCTAGTTACCGAATCATAGCATAGATTAACCTGTATAATAAATCAACGGTCATCACCCCTCTCCCCCATAGACGGGGCTTCCCAACATCCTAGGATTTTTTGTGATTGATCCTCTATTTTGGCTCGGGCTGTCCTTTCTGCTCGTAGCAGTTAGTTTAACCGCTGTTTTGGTAACATTATTGCCTGCTGTACAAGAGTTAGCGCGGGCAGCTCATAGTGTGGAAAAATTAGCTGATACCCTAAATCGGGAATTACCACCGACCCTAGAAGCCATTAGGCTGACAGGGTTAGAAATCAGCGACTTGACCGATGATCTTAATCAAGGAGTCAAAAGTGCTGGTCACGTGGTTCAACAGGTTGACCACAGTATCAGCAGTGCTAAAAACCAAGCCCAAAAAGTCAAAGAGAATACTCGTAATGTGGTTAAGGGTGTCAAAGCTGCCTGGAAAACTTGGAGGGGTACCTCACCACAATCTTCTAGGTCAATGGATTCCCTACCATCATCTCACAGAAAAGCTCTAGAACTTCTTGAGACTGATGAACGCTCATCACAAGTTAATCAGCATTGGCAAGGAAGAAATAACTCTAACCATAAAGAGGTCAATAAGGCTACTCGTGAAACCTCTAATGACGGAATCCATGATAATTCCATCCATGATAATTCTTTTTAACGAAGGGAATACCAAGACTCGAACCTGAAGACTATACAGAATAAATAAATAATAAATGTAATGCCACCCTTGAGTTTATAAACGAGTTTATAAACTCAAGGGTGGCATTATCCCGTTTTTGTTAATGTTTGGTTAATGGATGAGAAATATAGTTAGTCGGTAATTGGTAACTGGTAAACAAAAGCAGATAAAAGTATAGCAATCCTATTAAATTAAAACATGCAGAAAAATCAGTCCGACTCTCGGTAGATTCTTCCCCATCTTCCCTAACTTCGGTCATCTTGCCAATCTTACAACTGGTCAGATTAGGAAAGAAATTCAAGTCTACTGCTGACATCACTCACAGATACATCGTGTAATACTGCAATCAAATCATTCTTAAAATATAAAGCTGTGCTACCGGGTAACCCATTATCAGCGTCAACCAAATCATATTGATCCGCTACACCATAGAGCTGAATGATGTCTTTAGATTCTAAGTCATAAATCTCTGCATAATCATTGTCGCCCTTACCCTGGTAGAAAGCGCGATGATCATCTCCTAGGATAAAAGTATCTGACCAAGCTCCACCAACAAGAACATCAATTTCACCATTACCTCGGGAACCATTTCCAACTCCATTGAGGGTGTCATTACCGGAACCTCCAATCAAAGAGTCGTTACCAGAGCCACCCTTAAGGAAGTCATGGTGCTGCCCACCGTCGAGGAGGTCATCACCCAAACCTCCGATCAAATAGTCGTTGCCAGAGCCACCCTCAAGACTATCATGGTTCCGGCCACCGTCGAGGAGGTCATCACCCGAACCTCCGATCAAATAGTTATTCCCAGAGCTACCTTTTAAGGTATCATGGTCACTCCCGCCATCAAGACTGTCATTACCCGAAGCTCCAATCAAATAGTCGTTACCAGAGCCACCCTCAAGGCTGTCATTTCCCTGGTCTCCTCTAAGGTAGTCATTGCCAGAGCCACCTTTGAGGGTGTCATTTCCCTCACCTCCTCTGAGAGTATCATCCTCTGTCCCAGCCTCGATGAGGTCATCACCCGAACCTCCGCTTAGAGTGTCCTGACCTGAACTACCTTCTAGGGTATCGTTACCCACATCTCCCATGATCCTATCATTGCCAACACCCCCAAAAAGGTAGTCATCTCCCTGACCACCTCCGAGAGTGTCATCATTATACCCACCATAGAGATTGTCATTGCCCCAAGTTCCTCTGAGAAAGTCGTTACCGGAACCTCCAACAAGAGTGTCATCCTCAGAACCTCCTGAAAGAGTGTCATGACCCGAGCCACCAATTAGTGTGTCATTATTGCCATTACCCCAAAGCCTATCATCACCATGACCGCCTTCAAGCCGATTATCGTAACGGTCTCCCCTAATCGATTTGCTTTTCCAATTCTGGTTAAGGACTTCAATGGTGAAAGTTTTCTCGTAGCTTTCACCCCCCTGGTCGGTGGTGCGGATTTTGATCGGGTGACTAGAGTTGATATCAAAGTCTAAGAGAGTGCCATTTTTGACTTTTAGTTGATCGTCAACAATTTTAAAGCGACCTTGAGCATCATCTAATAATTTATAAGTATGGCTATCTCCGGAATCAACATCCTTAGTAGTCAGCTTAGCAATGGTAGTGCCATTTTTACTGAATTCTTTGACACTCCTGCCATCAAGGGTGATATCCGTCGGAGCAAAATTCTGGTTAAGGACCTCAATGGTGAAAGTTTTATCGTAGCTTTTACCTCCGGAGTCGGTGGTGCGGATTTTGATCGAGTGACTAGAGTTGTCATCAAAGTCTATGAGGTGGCCATTTTTGACTTTTAGTCGATTGCCATCAATTTTAAAGCGACCTTGAGCATCATCTAATAATTTATAAGTATGGCTATCTCCGGAATCAACATCCTTAGTAGTCAGCTTAGCAATGGTAGTGCCATTTTTACTGAATTCTTTGACACTCCTGCCATCAAGGGTGATATCCGTCGGAGCAGTGTTGGTAGGTTGAGGCTCCTCTGCCACATACTGAACGTCGCTAATATTTGTTATGGTGTCCGGAATAATAATCTCTTCCCATACAGGTGGTTGACTATCCTCCTCGAAGGTAATGTTAAGGCGATCGCTTTGAGAGACTGCATAGTAGTCTTTGAGGGTAATCGAACTATCCCAGCCTAGATCAAGAATCAGGTCATAACCCTCTTGAGTTTGGGTTACACTAGAGGAAGCATATTCGGAAAGATCTAAAGTATCTAGATAGTTCCAACCTTCAATAATATCATCACCCGTGGAAATTCCCAATTCATAACCGCTAAAGATATTGGCTGCACTATTGGCAATGATGTAATCGTTACTGCTGGAGTTGATCAGATTGTGAAAAATTGTATCGAATGCGATCGCAGTTCCAGATTCAGACGTAAGGTATTTTGTTCCGCTGTCATCGGTCCTAGCTTTATAAGAGCTACCATTGTAAGCGTTTTGGGTGGTTATAATACCCCCCTCATTCATATCAAAGTGGTAACCTGTATTCAAAAAAGCCAGGTTTGAAAAGTCTAAAGTATTTTCACCACCACTATCCCAGAGGGTTTGCTTAATCGGTTTGGTTGCACCATAATCCTCACTACCATCTGTGTAGTAATAAACGCTGTCAAAGGAGTAAGTAGTATCCCCGTGGTTATACTCCCTAGCTCCATAGATTAACTGTAATGCTTGAATGTCGTAAATCATTGGGGTAATCGCTGATTTCCCAGCAAAGTTATACGACATTACTGTGTTGGTGGTATTGTCCTCGTTAAAGGGCAAAAATGGACCGTGATCATGGTCCTCGTATTTATTAGGATGTTTGAAACCCAGAGCATGTAATGTCTCGTGAATCAGGGTCATGTAGCCATGATTCCCTGGGTCGTCAGCAAATCCGTTTCCGTTCTTACCTGTGGTGTCGTAGGCTGGGTTCAAATGCACATCCCCGGCCACATCCCACCCATTGCCGAAATTGAAGTTAAATCCCTCAGGCAAATAGGCATAGGAATAGCCCGGACCATCAGATACCATGTAGCGCAATAGACCATAGTCTGTTGTCGTATCTGGTACCTCATGGAAATCAACATCAAGGTATCTTTCCAGAGTTTCGAAGATGCTTCTGATATTGTCTTTGGTTTCTTCTGATATCTCTGAAACCCCCGTTTCATCTCCGTAATAAGAACCACCGTTGGCATTGTTATAGAAGCTGTAGCTGATAGTCTGAGTGTCCCAGTGAGCAACACTCAGAAGTGGATGAGTTGAGGAAAATGTGTCAGACATTGCTTTTATTTAATTCTTACTGCTTGACAAAGCCTAGTTACGGGAATGATTTGGTCGTCAGGGAACTTCCTGATTGTTGATGTTTAATGGCTTATTGCCAGTTGCCATGAATCGTAGCTATAACCCCATTCGATAACTAGTCAAACGCACTGAATTTCATAGGGTATTGGGTTACAAACCATAAAATTTACCTAGTTAAAATCCCTAATATTAAATTAATCATGAAATATCTCTGTTTCCGTTCAAGGTTGATATGTGTATATTTTTTTGGGGGGGGGTATTTTTTACGGTTTATATGCAAAAGTCAAAAAAACGTAAATCCGTACAAAAATCAAAAATTTAAATAAATTAAATATAAATAAATTAAGTAAGTATTTTTTCAGTATTAACGATGAATGTTTATTTAAGGGTTTTATTAGCAATTAAGCACCATTAATATCAGATAGCGTTTTTATTTTATTTGTGAAAATACTACCTTATTAAAATACAAAATACAAAAGGCAAAACGCAATAAGGGCAACAGCTCCAGAGTTTTAGTGTCCAATAAAAAAAGACATCCTACGTTTACATCTCATTTATAAACCCTATAAATAAAGCCTAGGGATAGGGATAAACTCTCAAAATTGTCCAGTTTACGTCGAACTCGAATCCTAGTTATGTGAAGTTAGTATAAAGTTCTAACAAATAGATAGAGGCTAAAATCAGTAGTTTTTCTAGGTCACCGTTTATTGGTAAGCATATGCGCTACGCGCACGCTGCGCGAACAGCATTGAGCTTAAGCTTTTTTTTGTAGGTGATGTCGCCATGATGCCCTTTTGTTCGGTTCGTTCTGTTGCCAGCATCATGAATGGCTGATAGCTGGCAACCATAGCATGGGCTTAGTTGCGTAGGGTGCGTAGGGTGTGTTATATCATGTCAGGATAAGGGCGACCGATGAAAGACGCTCAAGGAAGTGGAGATTCCGAAATCTCCCAATGTAGCTAGGGTTCAAGCTACGTCCCCACCCGAAGGAGCACTTCGAGATGGATATGGCGGTTTCGACTAC
>NZ_JAAHHX010000310.1:0-2309 GCF_010672065.1 Moorena sp. SIO4A1
GCATATTTCCCTTTTGTTACCAAAAGGTATTGAGTCCAACCTAAAAGGTTGTTTTACGTGAGGGTAGGTGGTGTAAATTACCCTGGGGAGTCGGCTCCCCGCTTTACTTGACCAGTTCAGGTCGCGCAGTTTCCCCTCACACGGCTCCTAGGTATCTTTTTGGCTCCAGTGTATTTGTTGGTGACAACTTTGGTGAACTGCCATAAGGTTATTCCCCTTTTGGTTGTTATGGTTTCCGTCTATATGGTGGAGATGAATCCGTTCATTGTCTATGAAACCCAACCCACAATGTCCACAGGAATGGTTTTGCCTTTTTAAAGCTCTGGATGTCGCACTATCGTATAGTTTGGAGTTTCTTTTACTCCAGTAATTAAGGTCTCCATCATATGGAGACTTTGTGCCCCTGACATTTACGTGTTGATTTTGTTCATACCCTACAGTTGGGAAGCCTTTCTTACATAGTTCATTGGCTTTGTACCGGTTCACTTTCTTTTCCTTTCGGAATTTACGGTTTGCGGTTTTATTTAAAAACCATAACTTGTCTCTAGGGCTTTCCATGTAACAGCTTTTGTGGTAATTCCTCCATCCACGTACGATTGGTGCTAGTCTTGTTGCTTTCTTTTCGGCTCCATAGTTCGAGCTGTTGACCACTGATTTAATCTTCTTTCGTATGTTCCGGTGATTTTCCACTGAGGGAATACATCGGAATTTTCCGTTTTTCTGGACGCGGAAGTTCCACCCCAGGAAGTCAAATCCGTCTGTCGTTTTGGT
The DNA here is from genome assembly GCF_010672065.1 of Moorena sp. SIO4A1. Taxonomy (NCBI): domain Bacteria; kingdom Bacillati; phylum Cyanobacteriota; class Cyanophyceae; order Coleofasciculales; family Coleofasciculaceae; genus Moorena; species Moorena sp. SIO4A1. Next base: position 772 of record NZ_JAAHHX010000310.1, read on the forward strand.
TATCTTGGTCTTTTCTTCGCTGATTTCCATTCCTCGGTTTCTGAGAAAGTTTTTAATTTTCTCTAGGATTTTTTCTGCGTTGTCTTTTGGTTTGAGGATTATTACCATATCGTCGGCGTATCTTATACACCTATTTTTTGGGTTTATTTCCTCTATTCCATTTAGTGCGATATTGGCTAGAAGTGGACTAACTACACCTCCTTGGGGTGTTCCTTGCTCTAGGAATTCCGGATTGACGCCCGCTTTTAGACATCTGAAAATCCCCTGTTTCAGACCCGCTGGTGCTAGCAATCTATCCATGATTGAGCTGTGGGATATGCGGTCAAAACACTTCTTTATGTCTAGTTCTATTACTCTTTTGTGGATGCCGTTTTGTTTTGAATTCAGATTTAAAAATAGTAGTTTTTGTGCGTCTTGGGCACATCTACCTGTTCTGAATCCATAGCTGTAGGCACTGAACGTTGCCTCGTGGGCAGGTTCTAAAGCAAATTTAGCGAGACATTGCCATGCTCTATCCCGGATTGTCGGTACTTTCAGCATTCTTGTACCTCCATTTTTCTTGGTTATTGGGAATTCCTTCAAACCAAGGTGCGTCCAGTTTTCCCCACTAGATACTAGCATTTTAAGTACCTCGAACCTTTCTTTGTAGGTTAGGTGTGATTTCCCATCTACTCCTGCGGTTCTTTTTCCGGTGTTGAGCTGTGTCACTTGACGGATGGCCAAAAGTTGGGCAGAACGGGATTTCATTATCAGTTTCTGTAATGACCGAGCTTTCCTCAGGTCTCCGGCTTGAACTGCTTTATAAACTCTTCTTTGTAGGCGGAAAAGGTTCCGGCGGAGTTCTTTCCACTTTTGGCTTTTCCATAGGTCACTATATCTTTTTGACATGTGTCTACCCATGCTCTCCTAGGATTTGTTTATCTTGATACCCGTAGCCAGTTTCCGGCTACATCTTACCCGACATTAGGGATTAGGTTTGGCATAACTTACTGAAGGTTCGACTATTTCTTCAGACCTGTTTGTGCTGTCGTTTTTACTCGTTCCGTTCTAAGGATTGTTTTGACGATTTAGGGCAATCCATTTTGCCTATCCCTTCCTCGAAAGTTACAGATACCGTGGGAACAGTTCTGTGAGGATAAAAGGATGCATTCCACATTGTTTGTTCAGATTGTGGTAGGGCGATTAGACACTTTTTTAGGATTTTTGCTACTGTTACCCATGTCGCCTCCCTCTTAGCGGTAGTGTGGATAATCTGTTTTTCCTCTAATTCCGCCCTGTTGCCAGCTTCACTCTGCAAGGTTGCCGCCTTGCTCGGTGTGGCCAAGATAAGGAGTCACTTGCTTTCTCAAGGGATGGGTTTTCACCATCATCCGAAGAACAGTTAGGATTTTGAAGTTTTTCAACTTCGCGAATCCCCCTAGTCATACCTCTCCTGTTTCAGGAGGCTCCTCCTAGGAACGAGCCGCACTCCCACATCGCCTTTCGGCAAAGCCGACGCTACGCGAACAGGAAAATCCCGACGGCTCCATTGAAATCTC
>NZ_JAAHHX010000311.1:0-2301 GCF_010672065.1 Moorena sp. SIO4A1
GCGCACCGAGGGAGTCGGGAGTCGGGGTAAGAAAATTGAATTTGCTTCATAACTATGAAAAACTATATATGCCGTTTTTTCTTACCACGCGCCCCCGCCCCGATTCCCGATTCCCGATTCCCGATTCCCGATTCCCGATTCCCGATTCCCGATTCCCGATTCCCGATTCCCGATTCCCTATTCCCTATTACTTCATTGTCGAGCAAACACCTTATCTAAACGTTCTTCCCATTTCTTCTGATTAGCCATAGCCTCTTGAACGAAGGGTGACCAAGCAATTAGTTTAATAAATAATAAATTAATCCATGAAGCAGGAAAACGGAGGGGTCTAACAATATCTAGAAATAAAACCACCCGCATCCCATCGGTTTGATTCCATACCTCATGGGGAAAGCTATCATCAAACATCATTGCTTTCCCTTCTTCCCAATAGCGAATGTCGTTACCAACACGAATCCGACAATTTTCCTTCGGTTCAGGAACACGTAATCCTAGAAGACATCTGATCACCCCTTTATAAGGTCCCCTATGTTCAGGGATATGCTTCCCTGGTAATAGGATTGAAAAAAAGGCCGTTTTCATGCCAGGAATTTTTTCGATAATACGAGTAGTTTCCGGACATTTTTCACAATTCTGTTTAACTTTAATTCCATAGCCATAAAAGCCATAGGTTTTCCAACGATTATCCGTACTGACATACTCAGCCTGGTCTGGGGAAATATCTTGGAAGTTGGGTAGAGTATCTCTATATTTCAAGACTTGATCTAGCTCTTGGCGAATCGTCATCCATTGAGATTCTAACTCAGCTACCCAATCAAATTGGTCAGGCTCGAAGAAGGTTGAATTACCAATTAATGAGTAATTAGTAATTAGCTTTTCAAAATTGGATATCAGTGATATACCAATACCATAGATCAGGAAATTTCTGGCTTTCTCCCTAAGAGCCTCTAAAGAACGTTTCATGGTTAATTATTTTAGCTGCGCTTAGAGGGATATGTTACCATACCTAATTATTTTTTTTACTGGTTCCTAAAAAAAATAATAAATTCCTAGTGATGGTCGGAATTAGGTAAGTATTCAGCCGTGAGCTAAAAGCTCAAGCGTGCGCGTTCAGCGGTCAGCTTAAGCGCTACGCGCACGCTACGCGAACAGCTTGTAGGGTGGGCAAAAAGCGATGCAGCGCGGTCTTGGGAAGGCAGCGCGGTCTTGGGGGTTCCCCCCATGAGCGACTGCCGTGGTTTCCCCCACTCGCGCTTTGCATCAAGACACAGTTTGATTGTTTTGAGTATTAATGATTATATTACTTTGCCCACCCTACTTTAATTCGTCTTTTCTGGGAATTAGTAATCTTTAACACATTTAATAATCCCAATAACCTAAGCATTCAGCAGTCAGTAGTCAGCAGTCCGTGGAAACCTCTGTCAGGCCACTGCATAGCTTATTCGCGCATCACCGATTACGCTACGCGCACGCTACGCTAACAGTAGGCTGGCACAGACCAAAAGCACTGTGAAGTAACCCATAAGCTGATAGCTGATAGCTGATAGCTGATAGCTGATAGCTGATAGCTGATAGCTGACCCAATAACAACCTTAGGATTCTGATCCAGCAACATTCAACTGACTCAACAGATCGGTAATACTACGCTGTTGAAGTTGACTCTGTCGCCATTGACCTACTGCCTCTAAAGTGCCATCAAGAAATCGCAGCCGACATTCCCGACGTTTAATCTTACCACTAGAGGTCTTGGGAATACTTCCGGTCTTCAGCAGCACAATCCCATAAACATCAGCAATATGCTCTTGGGCTACTGCTTGACGAATGGCTGCCACTACTTCATCAACCACTAAGTGTCTCAGGTAACTCCGCTTTATCTCTTGAGCAATAACTAATCGTTCTTCCCCTTCTAAATCTACGGAAAACGCTGCACTAGCATTGGGTCGTAGGGCTGGATGACTCTTCTCAACAGTTGCTTCAATATGCTGGGGATAGCGGTTGTTTCCCCAGAGGATCATCAATTCTTTGAGGCGACCGGTGATAAAAAGTTCCCCATCTTGTAGGAATCCTAAGTCTCCGGTGCGCAGAAATGGTCCAGTGCCGGTGTCTTTTATATAGGCACCAAATGTCCGTTCTGTTTCCTCTGGTTGATTCCAATAGCCCTTGCCCACACCTAAACCAGATACCCAAATTTCGCCGACTTTATTCTCTGGACACTCTATTAGGGTTTCCGGGTCAACAATTACCACGTGATCATCTAACCAGGGCTGACCACAGCCGACAATCCTTTGTGTTCCCTGTTGG
>NZ_JAAHHX010000312.1:0-2301 GCF_010672065.1 Moorena sp. SIO4A1
CTGACTTCTGACTTCTGACTTCTGACTTCTGACTTGCGCGTAGCACTATACAACATATCCTTGCCAAAAATTTCACCCTCAAGGGTACTGTTATCAATCAGTTGCTTAGCTCATAGTGGATATATAAACCACAAAAACAGGTATAAAAGCAGCTTAATTATGTTAAGACGCCATGGATTTGGTCCTCGCAAGGGTGAACATCAACCCCCCAGTGAATTTGCCCCCACAGGTAAGTTTGGCAGAATGTTTCCTAATCTACCTGCTTTCACCCCTTCAGAAGAGGGTTTGACTCAGCTGGGGAACGCCATGAATGATACTGACCCTAATAATCCCAAGGGCGATAATATCAATGTACCTGCTGGTTACACTTATTTGGGTCAATTCATCGATCATGACATTACCTTCGATACCACTGCTCTCGGAGATATGATGGTTGACCCCTTGGCGGTGAAAAATTTTCGCACGCCAAAGCTGGATCTTGATAGTCTCTATGGTTCTGGTCCTGATGTTCAACCCTATCTCTACCAAATCGATGACTCAGATCTGTTTTTAATTGGCAAAACCAACCAACAACCTGGTGGTGGCGATCCCTCTGTTGCGACAGAACTGCCCAACGATCTGCCTCGTTCTCCTAGTACTCTGGCCATCATTGGTGACCCCCGTAATGATGAAAATTTAATTGTTGCCCAGACCCACCTAGCTTTCCTGAAGTTTCACAACAAGATAGTTGAGGGCATCCGTGATGGCAGCATTAAATCAGACTCTATCATGGGCAAGTCTACCTTTGAGGCAGCCCGAGAATTGGTAGTTTGGCACTATCAGTGGATTGTACTGTTCGATTTCTTGTCTCGCGTCATTGACCAGAAGCAGCTAATAGAAGTACTTGAAGGCGGTCGGCGCTTCTTCAAGTTTGGTCAGGATCCGTTCATGCCTGTGGAATTCTCTGTAGCAGCTTATCGTCTCGGACACAGCATGATTCGTGCGGATTATGACTACAACCGAGTGTTTACTTCTCGTCCTGGTGGGGTAACTCCTGCAACCTTACAACTGCTGTTTTTATTCACTGCTCAATCGGGTCAAATCGTTCCTATTCCCAGTGATTGGATAATTGACTGGCGTCGCTTCTTCCCGATCGATCCTAATGTACCGGTTAACTTGAGCCGCCAACTTGATCCATTTCTAGTTGACCCCCTCAAGAATTTGCCTAATGTTCCACCACCTAATTCCCTAGCGGTGAGAAATCTGTTGCGTGGTCGTAACCTTGGGTTGCCCGCTGGTCAAGATGTGGCTCGCTGCATGGGATTCCGGCCCTTGAGTAAGGAAGATATTTCCACAGGCCAAGATGGCAATGTTGCCGCCCAGTTTGGTTTTGATGTTAAGTCCCCCTTGTGGTACTATATCCTCAAAGAAGCCCAAATCCAAGGTAACGGAATTCGTTTGGGCGATGTAGGAAGCCGTATTTTGGCTGAAGTTTTTGTTGGTCTTATCGAAGGCGATCGCAACTCATTTTTATCCCGTTGCTCCCAGTGGACGCCGATACTTCCTTCTGAAAAACCAGGAACATTTACTATGACAGACTTGTTGAGGTTTGTCGGAGATGCTAACCCCATTGGTGATTAATCCCAAGGATTAGCTGACGGGAAGAAACCAGTTCCTGTAGGGTGGGCAGTGCTTAATAACGCCCCAAGACTGATCTGATCTGTCTGATGCACTGCCTAGTTCCTGTAGGGTGGGCAGTGCTTAATAACGCCCCAAGGCTGATCTGATTTGTCTGATGCACTGCCCACCTTATCTAGAAAATTCCCGATTCCCGATTCCCGATTCCCGATTCCCGATTCCCCTAAACAAGAGTACCAAGACCAGCAATTAAGCCGCGACAAACACCAGTCAGAAAATCTAAGTCCAGGGTATCAATGCGATCGCTTGGTTGATGGTAATGGGGATTGCGCAGAAATGCTGTATCGGTTACCATCAAAGCTCGATAACCTTGGTCCCAAAATGGAGCGTGGTCACTGAATCTGGTCTGAGGAACCATTTCCCCTCGTAATGGTACTGGTAAGCACTGACAAGGGATCCCAGCTTGGCGGATACGGCGAGCTAAATGCCTCAAGTCAAGGATTGTTGACAAGTTTCCCACTAAGGTAATGAAGTCCCCCTGATTGGGGTAAAAATACTTTAGTCCTGGTGGGTAGGTTTGGGAATTGGGAGTGCGATCGCAATACCCTAACATTTCCAAAGACAGCATTAACCGCAAGGGTTGCTGTTGTTCTTTTAAATAGGCAGCATAGGCAGCACTTCCGA
>NZ_JAAHHX010000313.1:0-2295 GCF_010672065.1 Moorena sp. SIO4A1
GCTTTCTTTTTGGTTGTTGTTGGTGTTGGCATTATCACGTTTGCTACCAAATCCGCTATGGGTAGCTAACAGTGCTTAAGAAGGGAAGTAACCCATAGCGCATAAGGAGCTCAAGTAGTATGTAAGCATTCAGCAGTCAGCCGTCAGCCGTCAGCCTTTAGCTCACGCTGCGCGAACAGCTTTGTAGCACAGGCTTTGGCCTTGGCCTTTGGCCACGCTACGGGAATGGCCACGCTGTGCGAACGACCCTGTGACATAACTCAGCATTATTCGAATGCTGACCTGTTTGATTCAAAAGCTGATAGCTGATAGCTGATAGCTGATAGCTGATAGCTGATAGCTGATAGCGAAATGCTTACGTGACTAAGCATCTTTCTGGAGAATTGCTGGGTAGATTTGCTCTCTAGCTCTGGCAAACTGGTATCGGTCATCAATTTCTGCCCAGAGTAGATCCCTAATCACCGTATAGTATACTGGATAGGATGTTGCTGCTGCTATCAGCCCATCAGTTTCATAATTCACCTTGAAGCTGGTTTTAAATCTTAGGGTAGCTTGCGCCAACATGCTTTGAAACAAAGGCTGGGATATTTTGGAAATACCGACCAATTCACCAGCAATTTGACTCCCCAGTTCAGCCTTATTTTTAGACATCGCAACGATTGTCTCACCTGAGGTTTCCACATAGACTTCATCGCCAGCATTGGTTTGGCCAGATAGCAACACTACATTGTCTTTAGGAAAGTTCAAGACTGCTGTCAAAGCACGCTGTTCGTAAATCAGATCTGATTCCAACAACAGAAAATCCCCCTCAATCAGCTCACGGGCACAATAGAGGGAATACATGGTACCTGATTCGGCATAGCGTGGGTTATGAACCGTCAATATCTGATCATTAAAACGTTGCTGCAGACGCTCATAAAAGTCAGATAAATGACCAGTGACAATGATGATGCGCTGCATACCGCAAGCAGTCAGGCGCTCTATCGATTCCTCAATAATGGGTTGCTCTCCCAACTGGAGAAATCCTTTAGGAGCCGATTGGCCTAATTCCTGGAGTCTAGTGCCCATACCAGCAGCTAGGGCGTGTCTGCAAACTGCTATACTGAAGTAAAATGATTCAGGTATTGTGATGAGAGCGCTCGCTGAAAAACTTGCCTCGACTGAGATCGCAAGAGGAGACTTAACAGATTCCCAATGGGAAAAAATTAAACCTTTGTTACCTCCTCAAAAAGCTTGGACAGGAAAACCAGCACATGACCATCGCCAGATCATAAATGGCATACTGTGGATTTTGAGAACAGGTGCGCCCTGGAGGGATTTACCAACCTCTTATGGAGTCCATAGTACGGTGTCAAGTCGGTTTTATCGTTGGCGAAAAGCGGGCATATGGGAGGAGATTTTGGCAAGTCTTCAGCAAATTGCCGACGCTGAGGGTCGGATCGATTGGGAAGTTCACATGGGTGATACTACAGTCGTGCGAGCACATCAACACGCAGCCGGAGCAAAAGGGGGCAAGACTCACAGGCACTAGGGAGGAGTAAGGGAGGATTCAGCACAAAAATTCATATTCGGTCGGAAGGATTGGGCAAACCAATGGTTTTTGCTCTAACATCAGGAGAACGCCATGATACCATTGGTTTTGATGATTTGCTTGCCCTCGGAAAAGTTAAACGTCAGGGTCGAGGAAGGCCAAAAAGCCGTTTTCGCTACTTTTTAGGTGATAAAGGATACAGTAGTAAAACTATTAGAGAAAAACTACGTCGTCGAGGTACAACTCCTATTATTCCCAGAAAAAGTAACGAAAAGAAACGAGAACGCTTCAACCGAGGACTATATAGAGAACGTAATCGGATTGAAAGACTAATTAACCGTCTCAAACAAAATCGACGAATAGCAACTCGCTATGAGAAATATGCAGTCAATTACCTAGCTATGTTGACTATTGCTTCTATATTACTCTGGCTTTAGTTGAAATCATGTTTTTTATGACTACTATAGATAAAAATAAATCTTTAAACTGTTGATCATAGAAAGATTTATGGTCAAGTTGAGCAAAACGTTTGCTTAGGGTCGGGCTTTGCCCAAATTCCTTTCCTTATGCTCGCGATTGCAAATCTCTCTAACCTAAATTATTGGGTTTGCAGACACGCCCTAGTCTGCTATTGGAACCGAATACAATACCATTGGGATTTATCAAAAATAAATTAGCATTTCCCAATACTCCCAGAGTCCCCAAAATATTAGAAACATTTGTTCCAGTTACCCGACTCAGGATGTTGGCAACTCCTGCTGGAT
>NZ_JAAHHX010000314.1:0-2295 GCF_010672065.1 Moorena sp. SIO4A1
ATGCGTTATCGACATATCTAGAGAATCGGCAAGACCTCAGAGATATTGCTGCAGATATGCTAGAAGCTGCAGAATGTCTATTAGAGAAAAATCGGTAATTGGTAATTAGCTACTAGCGGGAAAACTGATTAGAGTCGATGCCCGGTATTACCCGGGGCACCTCTCCTGTCATACCGTACGTGAAGGTTTCCCCTCATACGGCTCCTAGATATCCTAGTCTTATCGCCGTTCGCGCAGCGTGGCCTACGGCCAAAGGCGACGCTTCGCGAACGACTTGCCCCCGTGAATGTATTGGTGACAGCTTAGGTGAACAGCCATGAGGTTGTTCCTCTTCCAGTTGTTGTGATTTCCATCAATGTGGTGGAGATGTACTCTTTCTTCATCAATGAATTTCATTCCGCAATATCCACAGGAATGGTTTTGTTTCTTCAAAGCTTCTGCGGTAGCATCGGAATAAAGAGTGGTATTTCTCTTGCTCCAATAGACTAAGTCTCCGTCATAAGGGGACTTAGTCCCTTTCACCATTACGTGTTTGTTCTGTTCATACCCTACTGCGGGGAAGCCTTTCTTACATAGTTCGTCGGCCTGACACCGGTTAACCTTCTTTTCTTTGCGGAATTTCCGGTTTGCGGTGTGATTCATGAACCATAAACTGTCGCGAGAACTGCTCATGTCGCAATATTTGTGGTAATTCCTCCAGCCACGTATGATGGGGGCTAGTTTCTTAGCCTTGATTTTTGCACCATAATTCGAGCTGTTAACTACGGTCTTAATCTTCCTACGAATAGCTTTGTGGTTCTCCGCTGAGGGAGTACAGTGAAACTTTCCGTTTAGTTTGACACGCATGTGCCATCCTAGAAAATCGAATCCGTCTGTCGTTTTGGTTATCTTGGTCTTATCTTCGCTGATTTCCATCCCGCGCTCTGCCAGAAATGTCTTGATTTTCGTCAGAACTTTTTCAGCATTATCTTTTGGTTTTAGGAAGATAATCATGTCGTCCGCGTACCGGACGCTAGGGTGTAAATCTTCTATTCCATCAAGTGCAATATTGGCGCTTTTGTGGACTGACTACTCCTCCCTGTGGGGTTCCTTGCTCAGGAAATTCCAGGTCAACTCCTGCTTTGAGGCATCGGAATATCCCAGTCTTCAAACTTGCTGGTGCAATTAACCTATCCATTATGGATTTATGGGAGATGCGGTCGAAACACTTTTTGATGTCTAGTTCGATTACTCTTTTCTTGATGCCGTTTGAGTGTGATTTGAGGTTATCGAACACATACTTTTGGGCATCATGGGCACTTCTGCCGGTTCTGAACCCGTAGCTACGGGCGTGGAACGTGGCTTCGTGTGCAGGTTCGAGGGCGAATTTTGTTAGACATTGCCATGCTCTGTCTGCGATTGTTGGTATCTTGAGCATCCTTACTTTCCCATTCTTTTTGGGAATTGGGATTTCTCGGAGACCGGAATGATGCCAGTCGAGGGCGTTTTGCCTCATGGTTTCAAGAACTTCTAATCTTTCTTTGTAATTCAGTGCAGTTTTACCGTCTATACCGGCGGTTTTTTTGCCCTGATTGAGCTGTGTTACTTGACGGATGGCCAATAGCTGTGCTGAACGAGATTTCAGAATCAGTTTTTGCAGAGACCGAGCTTTCCTCAAGTCGCCAGCTTGAACCGCTTTATACACGCGCCGCTGTAGGCGGAAAAGGTTCCGGCGGAGTATTTTCCACTTTTGTCCTTTCCATAGGTCACTAGATTTTCCTCTGTGTCTACCCATACTCTCCATTGGTTTGTGTATTCTGAATACCCGTCCCCAGTTTTGAGGACATCTTACCCGATGGTGGGGATTAGGCTTGGCATAGCTTACCGAAGTTACGACCGTTCTTCAGACCCATGTGTTTTGCCATCGTTTTTACTCGTTCCGTTTCCCAGATTGTTTTGATGATTTAGGGTAGTCCGGAGATGAAACCTTAGAATAGTGGAGCCTTACTACAAAATTTTTAACCCTTTTACCCATAGCCGACTAACTATAAAGGCTCCACTATTCTTGCGGTAACTTCTAACCACTTTGCCTATCCTTTCCTCGGAGTTTACGACTATCCGGTGGATAATGTCGTGAGAATAAAAGGATGAAATACACACGATTTTATTCAGATTGTGTTTTCTTTATGAGACACTTTTTTAGGACTTATTTTACCCATGTCATCTCCTCATTAGCGGCAGTGTGGATAATCTGTTTCACCTCTGATTCCGCCCTGTTGCCAGCTTCACTCTGTAGGTTGCCGCCTACTCGGTGTG
>NZ_JAAHHX010000315.1:0-2291 GCF_010672065.1 Moorena sp. SIO4A1
ATAACAAAAAAAAATACTCCGAGTTCTTTCCTACTGTTGCCTGTTGCCTGTTGCCTGTTGCCTGTTGCCTGTTTCCTATTCCCTTGAGCCATCAATTCGATGACTTAATACTAACTACCAAACTGTTTCAAAATTTAAACTAAAGCCAGGTAATACCTCTTCTGCAGATAGCGTCTTAGGAGAGCTTAACACCTTCACCTCTTGTTGAGGTTTATAAATTTATACAATTCTATTTTTGGGATCGATTAACCAGCCTAAGCTTATGCCATTGTCTAAATATTCTTGCATTTTTTGTCTTAAGCTTTCCATAGTATCCGTACGGGAGCGTAACTCAAGGACAAAATCAGGACAAAGGGGTGGGAAAGTGTCTTGTTGTTCTGGTGTGAGTTGATTCCAGCGTTCTATTTTTACCCAACTGACATCAGGAGAGCGATCGGCACCATTAGGAAGACGAAAAGCACAAGAAGAGTCAAAAACAACTCCGAGTTTGGTTTGATTGTTCCAAATCACAAATTGTGCAGATAATTGTGCGTTGCGTTTTCCCGTATTTCCTCCTGTAGGGGGCCTAACAATTAATTCTCCATTAGCAGTACGTTCGAGGCGCTTTTCTCGGTTAGCAGTAGCGAGTATTTGGAATTGTTCTTCTGTAACTTTGAAGGTCGGGGGAATGTTAATAGTATTCATCCTGGTTATTCTTGGTATCCACAATTTTAAAAACTAAGTTATTCTTTATTCCCCCACTTTCCGCACTGCAGTCTGTAGTACAGAAGATTATGAATTTAGCGATCGCTCTTCAGAGCGCGCCAAAGGCGAACGCACTCCTTGTGATCAATGCGGGTATACTAGTAAACATTCTTTCCTATGTTTATGTAATTGTGCCGAAACAAAATTCTTTTAAACAAATTCCTTTGGCAACTTCTTGGTCGTCTATTTCTAGAATGGCTGGTCTGTATTCCAAGCATAGCTTACTTTCCATAGTCAATGGTTGATTTCGCAGGATGCTCGACCAAGTGTCAAAAGTTTTTGTGTCGAATTTTAAGTGATATATTTTGTTTTCGATGCGGGCGTGGGCACTGGTTTGGCGATGGTAAGAATCTTCTCCGTTTAACAATATTTGCTTTTCTGTTTCGGAGCTGTTGAGGAGCTTGAAATAATTGTATTTTTCTTGGCCGAATGTGGCTTCAGCACTCCAAACAATTCCGTAATCAGGGAAAAAGGCGTGAACAAAGTGGTAGCCCCAAAACTTGGGGTAATCTCCCTGATAAATTTTGCAATAACCTATAGCTTTTTGAGTGCGATCGCCTGTGTACACTGTGCACAGGAGTTTTGGTTGGTGAATGACGGCACGATGATTTTTTTCAGCGGGAACCGCCCAAGTGAATTCGGCGGCAACTTGGAATTGAATTTCTAGATTGGCTTCTGGCAAACAAATGGTTCCGGTTTGATCGTTTTTTTGGATAGAGATGTGTTGATTTGAGCGTCGGTGTTCGGAGGTATTGATAAGTTCCAGGGAGTAGCCCTTGGTGTCGCTCCACCAGGCTGAGTAATGCTCGATTGTTCCAGTTTTGAAATATCTTAGAGCAAGTAGAGAACCATCTTCGAGAAAGAAATGGTATTGTTCACTATACACAGGGGTTACAGAGGCGAAATATGTATCAGGTACTTGGTGAATTTTTGGAACACAAGGTTTTTTGGCAACGATGGAGGAGCCACCAATCTTGCCGCTTTGAAACAAGTCGCTAATGGTTTGATAAAATTGACGACGGTGTTCATAAACGTCTTCACCGACTAGTTTGATTGATTCTTCTTTTGATTGGAGGAATTTTTGATAGCGTTCTTTTACCCAACGTTTCCATCCTGTTGTTAAATCGATGAAACAAATGTCAGCAAATCCTACACGTTCGAAGTGATTTCGGTAGGTTTCGCGGGTTGGTAAATAAGAGGATTGAACCACTTCTTCTAGAGTGGTTTGCACTTCTGGTGTCAGAGTGTCATTGGCCACGTAATCTTCGATATAGATCAGGCCGTTTTCCTTCAAAGAGCTAAAACAAATTTCCAGTATTTTATCGCGGTTTTCAATGTGTAAAAATGACAGAAAAGAAATGATGCTGTCAAATGAGCCTGGTAACAGGGCGTCAATCACTTGGGGACTTAGAATATTGCCTGTGAGGTATTGGATGCGTTTGTCAAGTCCCACTCGTTGGGTGAGTTCTTGGGCAATTTCGTTAAAACTCTTTCTTAATTCCACACATTGGATGTGACATTCCGTTTTATAACTAATGTATCGAGCA
>NZ_JAAHHX010000316.1:0-2285 GCF_010672065.1 Moorena sp. SIO4A1
GCGGTCAACCCTTTAAGTTCACGAGCCAATCTAGCCATTCGTCCCTTAGCAAAATTGACTTGAAAGCGAGTCCTTTTCAGAAGCCGTTGTCTAAGATTTTCATAAAGCGTTTGTTTATCGATAGCTTCATAATATGGAAGATCGTGATTCAAAAGTATTGGGATAATATCAGGATTTTCTTCTAGAAATAGCAGACTGCCTTCCTGGTTAAATGCTTCAATTCCTTCCATTCCCAAAGTGCCTAAATCAGCCAAAGCAATAATCCGAGCTACCAGAGATAGGTTTTTATCAGAATAGTAGAGGTCAGGTTGGTAAATTGTATTGTCTAAACTATCATACCAACAAATGGTAGCATTAATGGCTTCTATAATGATTTGTAAATCTGAATCGGTAAACAAGGTCAGATGGTTAGAAGTTTGCTTGCTTATCCATTCATTCTGATTTTTGATGTAATCCAAAAGCTTAGTAATTGTAGCGGCTTCGCTCACACCATTTTCTCGCCGTCTAGAAGTATGGGGTTTGATTTGAGGGAGAAACTCTTGTACCATATCGTGAGCAATGGCGCACAGATCGATTAACTGTTTCATTCTGCTCAGATAGTCTGCTGCTATATCATTGTCCAGACAGGCTTCCCAATAGGGTCTGATGGCTTGGAAAATCCGATCAGCTCTACGCTGCACTCCCTTAACATGGTCACAATTATGATAGTAAAGCTGTTTTCGCTCCGTTTCTTTTTCCATTTCCAACAGAGCAAAGGTTTTTACCCTAGTGACTGCTTCGATAAAGGAGCTAGGAAGCTGAGCTAAATCATCAATTGATGGGTGTAATAGATACTGATTATCCTGATTTATTTTATTCATGATAACTATCGGTTTTAAATACCAAAAATTGATTGAATACGTTTGCGAATTTCCGCGAAAGGAGTTTCGTCTTCCTCTGTGCTACTAACAGTTATTCCTAAGCGTTCCAATGTCTCTTGACGTTTGGATAATTCTTCAGAAATTCGGTCAGCTAATTCTTCGTGCTTAGCCAATAGACTTTGTAAATTGTCTCGATCCACCACAAACAGCATCGTCTCTTCTAGGGTACGAAGAGTAGCAGTACGGGGAGTACCCATCAGCAGAGACATCTCCCCGATAAATTCCCCAGACTTACGGGTAGCGACTCGTTTTCCAATCGATTCTACAAACACTTCCACTTTTCCAGATAGGATAATATAAAATGAGTCCCCTAGATCGTTTTCCCGACAGATGGTTTCGTAAGCTGGGAGAGTTTTCCGATAGCCCTCTTCAATGATATGTCGCAGTTCGATATCGCTGCAGTTTTGAAAATAACTTACTTGCCGCAATAGATCTGCCAGCTTCCAGGCTTTAGCGGATTTAGACTTGGGTTTGCGTTTAGCTGTAGTTGATTGCTTGTGGGTTGAGGAGGAGCCATGAGTCACCCCGGGGGTTTGTAATTGCCGAAACAGGGAGACTAAGGCTTCTGGATTGTGAATACGCAAGTTTCGCTCAGGGTGGCCGGGTTCGATGTGGCGCGATCGCAATTCAGTATCAATCAGATAATACAAAGCACTTTTAATCCCTTGGCTCTCTGCTGGTTTATCGATCCAAACCAAAAGTTCAAAATCCATCCCTTCCTCTCCATAGCCCTTGAACCAAACTTGGGGAGAGGGAGAAGATAAAACTCGAGGTTCTTGGCGGGCAGCCGCTAACAGCAGCTCTGTGATCACAAGGGGATCTAATTCATCGGGAAAATTGATGGGAATTTGGAGACGACTTGTAGGGTTTTCGTAGCTCCAGTTAATGACATTGTTTTGGACAAAACTGTTATTGGGAATAATAACACAAACGTTGTGAATGGTTCGTATTACTGTAGAGCGAATCGATATTTTTTCCACAGTTCCTGACAGATTATCGATTTCTATATAGTCTCCCACTTTAATCGGTTGATCAAGCAGGATAGTCAGACCACTGATAAAATTGCTAGCTAGATCTTGTAGTCCAATTCCAAAGCCAATACCGAGAGCACCAGCAAAGATTGCTAAAGAACTTAGGTTAATCCCTGACGTTTGTAGAACGATTAAAAACCCTAAGATACTTAGAATGTAACCGATAATAGAAGCGAGGGCTTCGCGAGTACCCCGATCCATCCTGAAACGGCTCAGTAACCAATGTTTAATCAGAGCTTTGATGGTACGGGATATCAGAATAGCGATGATACATAAAAACAGGAATTTGCCTAAGAAACTCAGAGAAAAGGCTTGGCCACCAAATTCAAATAGC
>NZ_JAAHHX010000317.1:0-2238 GCF_010672065.1 Moorena sp. SIO4A1
CTAAAAACGAGTCTGCCTTGAAAGGTGCTCTAGAAACTTCTAAAGCATTTACAAATATTAACTTCGAGAAGCTAAGGTTCTATGCCCATGATCCCTTCTTCGTTAAGGTAAATTGGAAAAGCTATATGGATACCTTTCTAGATAATTACCACTTAGAAGCATATCATCCTAACTTTAGAACCTTTTTCGATTCAAGATATATTGAATCGATTTTCCGAGATAATTTTAGTGTTCAAGCGATACATCTTAGAGAAAAACCTCAAATCAAAACCTCTGCTCTGCGAGAATATATAGATTGCTATAGCAAATATGTTGGTAAATTCCCAGAAGACTACGGTGCTGTCTGGCTTTGTATTTATCCTAATATTATTATTGAAATTTCTCAGTGCTTTGCCCTAGTTGCCGTTGTTATACCAGAAAGCATCGACACATGCTCAATTCACGAATATCGTCTGGTAGAAGAGCAGTTTTCTCAACATCAAGACTTTCTAAATGCATTTGACCAGTATATGTACGAAATAGAATATGAAGACCATGATCTGATGACCAAGATCCATCAGGGAAGGAAAGCACTTTACCAACAAGGTCAGCAACACTGTGGTCCTTATCATCCTACTAAAGAAGCAGGTCAACAGCAGTTTCATGATTACATCCGTAGGATGATTCCTGTAAGCCTAGATGGAAATATATTAGGCGGTTTGGGAGCATCTAAAAAGACTGTCTCTCCCACAATGGATGTGGTAAAACCGTCGTGAAAATGAGATCCAATTTATTGGTCTTCGCAGAAGTTGTTGGGGAAAGGATAAAGGAACGCTATAGCGAATATCAATCCAATACTCATATTCCACAACAACTGATGGAAATCTGATTCAAAAATCTCAATCTCTAAAATAACAGTAGAAAATGGACTCTCAAATGATTGCATCGAAATTTGACACAGATGTACGGAAAACTCATCGCTTAACTCAAGAACAGCTCACTCAATATCACGAAGATGGATATGTTATCGTCCGTGGGTTATTTGATTCAGAGGAGGTTAGCTTAATCCGGGAAGTTTGCGATAACGATCCCAATCTTGCCAATTCTCTCAGGACTGTCATCAACCAAAAGGGTGAACCCTGGCATGCTGCTGTTTGGAATGGTTTAAATGATAGTCTGGTTAGCGTAGTGACTCGATTAACTCGGATTGTCGATACTGCGGAACTTATATTAGGTGAGGAGTGCTATCATTGGCACTCAAAAATTGTTCAAAAGCTGCCATATGATGATACTGTCATAAATTGGCATCAAGGTTACACCTATTGGTATGGTGACGGCTGTCTTTTTCCCAACATTGTAACTTGTACAGTGGCTATCACTGAAAATACTAAAGCCCATGGTTGCTTGCAAGTCATCAAAAAGTCCCATTTAATGGGTCGTATTAAACCTGTGTTGCGAGGTAATGGAGATGTCTGCGATCCAAAGCGTATGGAAAAAGTGATAGAAAGGCTAGAAGTTGTTGATTGCGAAATGGCACCTGGCGATGCTGTATTCTTTCATGCAAACACGATACATGGTTCTCAAGGAAATCACACAGATGATACTCGTATCCTAATGCATTGCCACTATAACGCTGTCTCAAACCAACCTGTTGAGGAAAAAGGTCAAAAATCCCACCCCTACATCCTTCTAGATAAACTTCCTGATTCTGCGATTAAGAATGGACTTTACAAATCGGGATTTGAGGATCAGACTGGCGATTGGAATTGGTATACATCTGACTTTGGAGCTAACTCACAATAATTTCTTCTTGTACTAGAGTTACAGCGACTAATCTTGATTGATAAAACATGAACCTATAAATTTAGCAGCAAAAATATGAAGCTTACTTTGCTTGCTTTAAATTATTAAATAGTCCTGCCTATCAATACTCTTTTCGTCTAGAGCCTAGAGACTGCATGATAATACAAAACTTCCGAGTGCTTCATGGAAGAAAAGCTTTCGATCGCTCTTAGCGGAAGCTGAGGCCTTTGGCCACGCTTCGCGAACGCTTCATCGCGTAGCGTGACCAAAGGTCAATCCTAATTCAGGTGCAAGGGAATTGAATGTATCCTAAGTAGTCGGACATATATAAACCAATACAGTTCAGTTAAGGATTTTTTACTGTATCTATGAGGTATAGAAGTCCTATGCTTACGTTATCACTCTGAGGAGTTTTAGGCTTATCTGAACCGTATTGATATATAAACAGCTCTATGT
>NZ_JAAHHX010000318.1:0-2278 GCF_010672065.1 Moorena sp. SIO4A1
GTCTTTTTCACGCGCGTTATCGCTGTTCCAAGGCGTCACAACTCAGGTGGGGCTTCAGGGTCAACCTTTTGGGCATAAAACTTACCATGCTCTGTCTTAACAGTAAGTATACACCCGGATTTGATATTATAGCCAAATTGCTATCCTACAAACCAAAAGGGCGAAGACCATGTTTGCAGGTAATTATTGACTTGACTAGCTAAGAGTTACGAGGGTTTTTCAAAGCTTTTGACTCCCTTATCAGTGTTTTCAATGGCAAACTTCGATTGCACTTAGTCGTGCTGTACCTGGTGGTGGGACAGTGGCGTGTGCCTTGGAATTTTCGAGTGTTTCGGCGGTTATGGCACAACAACACAAGCACAACTAGGCTTGCGCTTAGTACAACGATTGCCTAAAGCCTTGACTCGTCGCTTTCAGGTGATGATATTAGCAGATACCGCCAAATGTAGTGTGGAATTAAAGCGAGGCATTCGCAAGCTCAGATATCACGCTGTAGTTGGAGTCCGCCGTGACCGTAAACTGGTTGATGGACGCCCACTATCTAGGGCGTGTCATCAAATAGGAATCAATCTAGTTTAGAATCGATAAATGTAGAGAGTTGAGTCAATTAGGATCCGTGCTATCATGACACGTCGCTATGCCTTGCGGGATGACCAGTGGGAAAGAATCAAAGACTCACTACCAGGACGAAAAGAGACAGTTGGAGTGACGGCATGCATATAACCGATTATTTGTCGAAGCAGTGCTGTATCGGTACCCTTGCGGGTATTCCCTGGCGGGACTTACCGGAAAGATTTGGGGATAAACGAGATAGTTCATACCCGTTTGCTGTCGGTGGGCAAGAAGTGGCGTGTGGCAAAAGATATTTGAGGAGCTAGCCAAGGATGCAGACAATGAATATGCAATGATTGACTCAACAATTGTACGCGCCCACCAGCATAGTGCTTTGAAGTTACCGTAAGATAGTTGAGCCTTTATAGTTAGTAGGTTATGGGTAAAAGGTTCAAGTCTTTTGTAATAAGGCTCAACTATCTAAGGTTTCGTCTCTTGGGGCAAAGGGGGGGATGGTGCGGGCGAAGCCATCGGTCGCAGTAAAGGTGGACTGAGTACGAAAATTCACGCCGTGGTAGATGCCGCAGGTTACCTACTGGCTTTCATTTGACCCCTGGACAAGCATGTGACCTCGATGGAGCCGATGTCCTACTCGAAGACCTTAGAGCCGATACACTGATTGCAGACAAGGGATATGATGCTGACGAGCGCGTGATTAAACGACTTGAAGAAAAGGGAACTACAGCGGTGATTCCACCCAAACGCAACCGTAATTTCCAGCGTGAATATGATAAATACTTGTACAAAGCACGACATCTGCGCCACGAATTTCTTTGCCCAACTCAAACAATATCGAGGAATCGCGACACGTTATGATAAGCGAGCAATAAACTTTCTCGGGGCAATTTATCTTGCTGCTACTGT
The DNA here is from genome assembly GCF_010672065.1 of Moorena sp. SIO4A1. NCBI lineage: Bacteria > Bacillati > Cyanobacteriota > Cyanophyceae > Coleofasciculales > Coleofasciculaceae > Moorena > Moorena sp. SIO4A1. The sequence goes on from NZ_JAAHHX010000318.1 coordinate 1,477, forward strand.
TATCTGGCTTAATTGATGACACGCCCTAGTCTGTACAAGCGAGGGCAACAAGTTCGGCTTAATGGCAAACCCATAGTTGTTTCCATTTCTTGGTTCTATCTCAAACGTGACGGCAAATCTAACAAGCGCAATGTCGCTGTCTACTAGACCTATGAAAGCCAGCACTATCAACTGGTGGGGCAAGCGCAGGTCGCCTATTGAGGGCTGGTAAAAGAGCTGCTAAGCACCGTTAAGCGACTGCACCGCTAGCTTGCGCAAACCAAACTAGGGATGTACCGTTGGCTGATTTTATCAATGATAGCCTACCTGTTGGCACACTGGGCTTATCTTTCTACTGATTCAACCACCTTACCCGATTGGGGGCAAGTAGCTGAAAAAGCTCTCCACTCTTTCCTCCCTCAGCTTGTTGTCTGCATATTATTAACTGATATCCTCCGATTGCAACCTCTGCTTCAAGCACAGGGAATTGATATCAACATTTCTTGGTGCAAGATGTGAGTAGTAGTAATTTAAAAGAACAACAAAGTATTTTATCAAAAGTTATCCCGATTTTAAAAAACTATAAAATCTGTGTATTGGGAGATTGACCTTTGGTCACGCTTCGCGAACGAGAATTTTGTTCTGTAAAGTTAGCAAATCATCTTCAGTAATTGGGTAGAGATTTTTGTTTGCGTTGGCTTTGTTGCATAAAGAGTATGAGTTGAGTGAGATAATCTATAGAGAGAAAAATAGAGCTTCCCCTTAGCCATGACAGAAGCAACCGCCAAGACCAAATATAAGATATTGAATTGGAGTAAGTACA
>NZ_JAAHHX010000319.1:0-2243 GCF_010672065.1 Moorena sp. SIO4A1
CACCACTACTACCCATCGTCAGCAAAACAGTTTCTGCTTTCAACGACTTTGGTAATAATGACAGCGCTTTTAGCAGCAAATCCCCACCTTTGCGAGAATCCTTAAGGCTATCTGCTCCAAACATAAGAACTTTTTTGTTCTTCGGGATACCAAGTAAAGAGCGACACTGTCCGGTATCAAGGGGCTGATATGCTTCCGTATCGATTCCATTAGGAATATGATGAATAGGAAAACAGTTGAGCATACTTTGCTCTGCTTGCTTAGTTAACCAGTTACTAAGAGTAACAATAGTTATGTTCGAGCGACTATAAACCCAGTTTTTTAACCTCCACTCTAGGTGAGTATTGTCTTTGTTAATAGCTGGGTAAGTAGCTGGATAAGGACATTTACCACAGCCGATTTTCCAGCGATCGCAGTCGTAACTGTAGGCGCAATGTCCGGTAAAACTCCACATATCGTGGAGAGTAAAAACAGCTGGTTTTTCTTTAGTCAGCGAAGGAATAGCTAAGTAATTGAAATAGTTAGTATGTAGGTTGTGAAAGTTAATAACGTTTGCATTTTTGTAAAAATTATGCTTTGGAATATCAAAGCTACTGATTAGATTAAGGTCATTAAAACCAAAGCCCCAAGTAAGTCGAAAAAGTTGGTTTTCTAGACGATATCTGCGCGAAACATGAGCTACGCGATCGCTCTTGGTTTTGACTGTTCCTACTAATAAGCGCGAATCAATACCTTTAGCCAGTAGTCCTTGGTGTAATCGATAGCCAGCGATCGCCGCTCCACCAGATATATCAGACTGGTTGATGTGTAAAACATTCATGTTCATGTGGCTGGCTTAATCCCCTCCATAAACAAAGAGTCAGGCTTATAAACACTACCATCCGGTTCTGTGTCAAGATTAAAGCTAGTCCATTGTGGAATGTAGCTTTCACTCGCTGAGTGTTGGATAATGTTTTCCAGACCGCATTTTTTCAGTAACGTTGCTAGTGAATAACGGTCATACATCCACTGGTGAACTTCTCCACTTTGACGAAAGCGACCAACTTGTAAAGCGCTATAGTCTTCACCTAGCAAGCTTTTCAGCATGGACTCACGGCGGTAGTTGGGATGACGTACAAAACGGTAAACTTGTTTAAGTAAATTTAGTGGTTTATTTTCTGGTGTTGAATTAGGCTGATGTTGTTCCCGGCGTTTGCGTCCTGCTTCTATTAAGTTTTTAGCTTCGATACCAAGACGTTTGACTATAAAGTCTTGATTGGGGATATGTTCTTGGAAAAGATATGCAGCCATTTCTCCCCCAGAGTGGTTTCTTATAGTTTGGTCGTACATTTCTAATAGAATAAACTCGTAATTAGCAGCCCATTCTTGAGAACCATCGTTAGCGTTTTTTAGAGCTTCTAAATAAGTTAGAGCAATTTGTTCTAAGTCCGGAACAACTACCCGCAAAATGCCTTGAGGACGCAGGACGCGGTAGCATTCTTTTAGGAATAATTCAGCTATATTTTGGGGAAAGTGTTCTAATAAGTGGGAGTGATAAACAACGTCAAATGAGTTATCTGGAAAGGGAATACCTGTTGTGAGATTGTGAGCAATTACGCCTTCACCTGATGATGTGAAATTCACATTTGTCCAGGCTAGATGGAAGCGACGACCACAGCCAAGATTTAAGTAGTTCATCTAAATTTTTTGGAATAGTATATATAAGCTTTGACCAGTTAAAAACATTCTAAAACCAAGATTTAATATTTTGGTATAGCCAGGTATCGTGTAGCGATTAAAAAATAATTTTCCAAAAGGATAGACAGAACTAAAATGATTACTGTAAGAACTTACGTAACTCGCAACATGATAAGAAGCTAGTGGCTCGTTAACCACTTTTTTAAGTTTAATCGAAAACAGTTTTTCCAGTGATTTAAAAGATTCCCTAGACCATTGAAGCATATGGTGTGGAGGCATATCTAGCAAGTTATACTGGGATTTAAGGAAGCTCTCTGAATTAGGAACACAATAAATTAGCTTCCCTCCTGGCTTTAACATTTGAATTGACAAATCAATAAAGTTTTTGGGATTTGCTACGTGTTCAAGTACCTGAAAGCTACATACAGCATCTAATGATTCCGAATATAATTTTGCAGCTTCTTTTAAGTCAAGACGCTCTACTGGAAATTTTTTTTTGTGTGCGGCAGCAACGGCAGCTTTATTAAGTTCAATTCCTCTTATATTTAATCCTTTATCAATTCCAG
>NZ_JAAHHX010000032.1:0-73969 GCF_010672065.1 Moorena sp. SIO4A1
CTTTTAGCTAGATCGTATTCTTTTAAAAATTCGGGTTTAGCCTTTTTCCATTCAATGACGGCCTTCATTGTGACTCCTGCCGCATCTGCTGCGTGCTGATCATATCCCATTATCCGTAATTTCTCTAAAAAATCGCGGGAGGCAACCTTGAAAGGTTTTCTTCTGACGGTAGGCATGTTTTTCCTCTTAAAATAAATGAACCGGAATCTCCTTTAAGAAAATCCTTTGTAAACTTTGATCCATACCTAGTAAAATCTGATCTCCCCACTTCTTCCAAGTCTCAGAAGTGACAACATCCCTTAATTTACTGGTTATTCCATCTTGACCGACAGCGTCCCTGATGCAAGAAATAGTGTCTGTCACGATCTGAGGCACTGGTTTCCTGTCTTCGTATTGTAATACTTCTACAGAAGCTTTTTCCGCATCGCGAGCAGCTCTCTCTAACCTCTTGCTCTGTCTCTCTTCAGATCGTTGTTCCCAAAACTTGAAAATCTTCTCAGTTAATGGCATTGACTGAATAGTGTAAAATCTATGCCTCGCTCCTCCCCCCTGTCTTTTCCCCGTCGCTACCAACTTCAGACCAAGAAGCCTGAGTATTTTCTTGAATATCATGATAGGAGTATCAGATTCCTTGAGCCCAGTAAAACCAAGCTGCTTCAGGTCTTGTAAGCAGTTTTCCGTTAAAACTCTATCAAAAAAACATTTTTTGATAGAAACAAGCTCTGGCGTTTCGTTAGTAAATATCAATCCTTCCTTAAGAAGAGGGGATATATTGAGGAAATCCAAGAACTGAACAACCTTACCCTTTTGAGACTTGATGAAATCAGATGGCCATAACTGTCCTCCTCCTTCTTCTATCTGAGCTTTGGCTCTATCAATATCCTCTCCTTCTATATACTTCTTGCCTTTGGTGACATAATACAATAATCTTAGCTTCTGGTATAAGCCACTGTCATCTATTTCGACAACCTCGGGAGTTAGGTCACCTCCATAGCTCTGCTTTAAAACCCAGTTTCTCGCTTGTAGTCGCTGCGTTTCAGTTTTCTGATTTGACGTGTCAATGGCTTTGAATTCCTCTTCAGACTCCAACGGAGTAACGTCTACTACCTTTTTTTTGTATTCTTCGTAGTTCTCTGTCTTAATCTTCTTTAATGTGGCCTTATCCCCATCCAGGTCATCCTCTGACTCATGGATCCTGTGACCTTCAGCCTTTAGTCCTTCTAGTACATTTGTCCTATAATTCAACATTGAAAAATTGTGATTTGTGACAATTTTAGCCCAAGCTTTTAGAGCTGCGGCACTAGGGCATATAGCTTCGATAGTTACTGCTCCTCCCATTAATTCAGGGATTCCGGCCTTCTGTAATGCTAGTATTTGAGATCTAATAACCCTCTGTTGAGAATTTAACAGTTTATCTATAGACAGCAATCCCCCCGCCATATAGCTATGACCAGTTTTTGCCATGTATATATGGCGTTCAGCCTTGGAATCCCGTAATCGAGCCAAAAATTGCCTCATAGTATTAGGGTCAACAACCCCTGTCCCAAAGCCAAAGACTTTACTGAAGTGATCGAATACCTCTATCGACGACCCTGTACAGAGTGAAGGGGACGAAATCACCAGATCATAGCGTGGAGCCACCTCATTTATCCTGCTAATAACGCCATGAGCTGGATGGCCAATTTGTCCCGTAGTCTCCGAATCTATTCTTAAGATGGAAAGGTTCGGGAATCTTTCTTTCAAATATTTCTCTACGGTTTGAGTCCCCCATAAAGAGTTGGGTTTTTGTCCGCTAACGCAGACAAACGCTTTCTCCCTTGCCTCTACTGATTCAACTAGTTTTGCTAAAACAGTTTCTGGCTTGTTGTAAGAGAAGATGTCCCACTCCTGACCTTCATACTTGTAATCATTAACCAAGATTCGAGGCTTGGCATTGACCAATTCCTCAAGGAAATCAACTGAAAGATCGCTTAGGTCGGCATCTGCCGCAATAACTCGGCGAGCTAACGCCAGCAATGTCGATAGTGATTTTATTATGGCTACCCGGTGCTTCCTACAAGTGGAACAAGTTAATAAGTGCTTTATTACTTGCTCGCTCTCATCTATTATCACAACAGCTCCTTGCCATTCCTCTGGCAAAAAGAAAGCTTTGGATTTAGCGTGAAGCGAGTTGACACAGAGCACCATCCCAGCACAATTGGCTAGTTGTGCCTGTGAGAGATTGTCTACATACGACAGTCCCCAAGTTCTTCCTAGGGATCTTCCCAGCAATTCTCTGTGACAGGGAACTATAACCTTTATCCCCCTTTTGATGCATTCCTTTACATATTCCGCAATTCGAGTCGATTTACCCGTTTTTTTGGGAGATTGAATCATTACCAGTCGTGACTCCTCAAAGCCAATATCTTCAAACTTGAGATACTGCTCGTTGACTCTTACAACCTTTTTGCCGGTAAATAGCTCTAATTGTTTGACTGGATCTAGATTTTCACACTTCTCTGGTCTTATCTTTACAGCTTGCTCTAGGATCTCCTTAAACTGTTCTTTCCCATGAGCAGCCACTACATCATCAATGCCTTTGCCTAATTCCTTGTTCCAGCTTGCTTTGTAGGTTTCACATCCTTCGTTGTACAATAGCTCGGCCAATCTGTTCGTGACCTTTCTTACGTTTTTGACTGTGGCAGGCTTATCATCTTGGTCGTACATAATGATAAACTTGCGCCCAGGAGTAGCTAAAGCTTTTATATGTGGCTTTAGAGCTCGTTGATTGGTTCGTTTGTTGTATGAATAAGCTGTGGAGACCCCTGACACTCCAATAGCCATGTGACCGCAAGAAACGACGCAAAGCGTTTTCTTTGCTCCTTCTGTAATAACGACAGGCACCTCAGGATTCTGTAAGACGAAACCCCAAGGAGTTAGTCCCTCCTCGGGATTGTAGCCATATTGAGAAAGGATTAAATCTTGTAACCTCTCTGGGAGTAAGGGAGTGATCACCTTAACCGGAACCCCACGGGGATTCTCGTACTTCATCAAATGCTCTTTCCCATTCTCCTTGGTTATTGTCCGAGGTTCTTCTGGTTTAAAAGTCCCCCATTCCAAGAGTTCTCCAGGATTCAGTAGATCTTCTCCCCCCCAGCACCACCAACCTCCTGATTTGATAAAGGCATCGTACCTTTTCAATATTCCGCATGGCAATGCCCCGGTGTTAGTCCTCTTGCTTTCTGCCGGTAGAAGTAAGGAGTATACGGGATAGTTCCCCGTGTCATCCATGAATGAGATTACGTTTAAGTCTCTTAGATCTGAGTCTACGGCTGACTCGTTCCATTCTTGTTGGTGTTTTGGGTGTATCATAGTTATATATAAGTTTTTTTTTTGTTGTAAGGATATTATTCCACAAAGGGCGGCTCCAATCAAGGCCGCCCGATTTTTTTTACTTAAAAGTCAGAAATTTAACCTTACCTCTGTCAGGCTCTTGAGATCTCTCAAGAGCCTCCTCTTGATCCCCCTGTGAATCACTATCGGGAATTGCGGTCAAATATTGACTCAATCGTTTGACTATTATTTTGTCAATGATGCGACCAAGGCTTCGCTCTAGTTTGGATACTATTGCATCTTCTATACCCTCCAGTGCTGCCATGACCATGGAAGAGGTAGAGGCAGAAGCGTTTTTCTTTACTCCCCATGCCGCAATATTAATAATTGGAGATCTTTTGATTTGATTCTTGGCGCAGTACCTTGGGTAAGCCGAGGCAAGGTAACTCTCGACTATTAAGCAAATCATTCGACTTCGGCTGACTCCATGATAGTTTGATACGTATTGCAAAAGAACCCTTGCAGGTCTGGAAGTGAAAAACTGAATAGGCGGCTTCTTTTTGCCTTCAGCTTCTTCCAAGGCTTCTACTTCTCCTATTTCTAACATCAACTGTTCTAATATGGGTTCTTCTAGCATGATAAGAAAGTGTTTACATACACTTAAGTGTATTGTGGTTTGACTCATTTGTCAATCAAGTCGCAGTGAAGTACAGTGGTATTAGGAGGTAAATTATGCAAAATTATTGGAATCTTTCCCAATCACTAACAGCCGTTACGGTAGACGGAGAGGGCGTAGAAATACTCTACAGCCCTGTCTTTACCAAGAGTCAAGAAACTATTGGTGGAGTCTTGAAGCTAAAGGATCCGGTTTTAGGAGAACGGTTAGGCTTTCTGTCTTCCTTTCAGATATTAGGCTCCGATCTAGAAGACCTAAAAGATTGGTTGATTTTTTCTGAAAACCATCTAACGCTCAAAACTTTCGGCTATAGCTCTCAATATTCACACCATGAAATCTATGCTTGCTGTTATATGGGGACGTGGCCAGTCTGGTTAATGGACTTAGACGTCAAGCAACCAGTATTTTTAACTACCAACCAAGATTTTTTGACAGCAAGAGACGAAGCTATTGATATCCTTCGTCAAGTTAGCAGTAAAGAGGTATTAGGAGGCCAATGGGATTCTCAGAAATTTAAGTCTGAAGAAATTAGGGTATTAGCCGCAGGGTATAGTAATGCTTTAACCTCGTTTCAGTTTAATACAAACCAAAGTCTAGATATAAGGCTTCAAGATGAAGCGGACACCGATAAATGGTTGCCGACACAAGACTTTGAAGTTGTAAGATCGTACTTCAAGGGGTGGGAAGTTGTCACGTCTAACACCCCAGAAACAGAGTCAAGGGGAGCTTTGTGGTACAAGCCATTTAGTAGAAAAGTGAACGCCCGAATGTATTCGGCTTTTGTCTCCAGAGGAGAGAGACAAAAGAGAAAGCCAGAGGAAAATGTTTTTGTAGTAGAAAAAGAATTACTCTTTGATTCAGAAACGGAGGAGATGCTAAGCAAGATTAAGACATATGTTGAGTCAATATACGTCACTATAGTTTCCTTTCCTGTTAGGTCATGTAGTGCATCTGAAGAAGTAAAAGAACACGGTATAATTCTCTTTTCTTTAATTCCTTTAAATATTCAAGGAACTCTTACTCTTGAGGTAAAATAATGCAACAAGCGGAAGTCAAAATTCTTTTAAGTATGCTCAGGGAAATTATCAAGCAGGTAATAAAGAACTACCCGGAACATAAAGGGAAACTCAAAATAACCAGAGTCAATGCAAAAGGTCAAGTATCAAAAACAGCTAAAACATTAGGCTTATTTTATGAGTCAGCTCCCATAAAACAGTGGGAGACAGAAGGATTGACCTTGGAACAATTGAAAAACAATATAGTCGAAGAGATAAATAAGATAACAGGAGAGAATGTTAAAGTTACAGTTGAACCTATTAAAGAAGAGGGTATCTATACTTGTTATGATGCCAAGATGATGTTTGGACTTGAAAGAGAGGATAGCCTTGTTGAGCTGTTTACTGCTGCACTAAACAATGGCTTCTCTTGTTTTTATACTAAAGAAGATGGAAAAGTAAAACTTGTTTCGTTGCGATGAGTACTTTACCTATATCAGCTTTATCTGTATGTAGTGGGATTCTTACGTCCTGTCATCTGGCTGCCGAACTAGCTGGATTAGAAGAAGTAATTTCTTTCAATGGTTTTGTAGAAAATGACAAATTCAAACATCAATTCATCAAGTCCAAAATCGAATCAGGAGAAGTCGAAGGTTATCTTTTTTCCGACCTTAAAAAATACGCACCTAGACCACAATATGACCGTATCATTGTCGGAGGAACCCCTTGCACAGACACCTCTATCGCAAACCCCTATAGAAAAGGGTTCAAAGGAGAGCACTCCAGCCTCTGGCTCAACTTCTACAAACTTGTCAGTCAAACGATGCCTCGAATCATTGTTTGGGAGAATCCGGCTGGTTGCCGGTTCCCGTGCGAATCCGAAATCAGTCCATTGGGAGAAGTTGTTGGGAGTCTTGCCTCGCTCGGGTATAATGTGCAATGGACAACTCTCACTGGAAGAGAACCTGGAATCAAGCAACCTCACCGACGAGAACGGGTATTTGTGTTTGCCTACCCCAATGGGATCCGGGGACTTGATTACGAAAAAGTTCCACTCTGGGACAGATCGCTTAGAGGATGCCTTGCGACTTTACAAGAACGAATCAAAGGAAGTAACGACTCCGGAATTCAGAGCTTGGTTGATGGGCATCAAGGAGAACTGGATTTAAGGGAACGACTAGACTCTGTTATTGGAAGCTGGTGGAAGAAAAATCCATTTAAAGGTCGTGTGTTTACTTCAGCCAACAGTGTAAAAGACCGGATAAATCGTAACCGTTCCATTGGAGATGCCTGTTCAGTACCGGAAGCAGCCTTAGCTTTGTTGTTCGTATCAAAACTCATCCAATGGCAATCAACTTGCGATACATTGGATGAGCAGCTGATGTTACGCTTGTTTGTACAGCAAAGACTGGAACCAGAAGACACGCTTGGCGAACGCCAACAAATTGAGAAGGTAAATTAAGTGAAACTGAGGTGATAGGAGAGCCTATCACCTCAGTTTGTTGTTGGTCTGTTTATTTCAGGTAGGGGTTGCCTCCCATATAGTGGACTGGGGGATTCGTAAACAGAATAAGAGGATAATGCATCTATAGATACAGACGTAGGGGCTTCTGTAAAATTGACTGCAACTCTAACTCTGTCGCCACTTTCAAGGAAGACTGGAAAGTCATTTTCTCCATTCAAAATCAATGAGCCATTAGCAGATTGAGCTTGGGCTATGGTTATCTCAAAGCCTCCAGTAAGAGCTTCGTTTTTTCTGACTACAAACATAGACAATTTACCCGACATGATTGGAATTTTACTACTGGCGGTCATGGCTATTCTCATCTCAAATTTGTGGTATGCATTTATTTGAGATGTATAAATGCCATCAGCATCAATGCCCTTCCCTGCCCTTCTATCAGCAGTAAAAGCTACATTATAATACTGACCTGTAGTAAATCCAGCGATGGGGGTTGCTTCATACATATAGGCATAGGCTAGTGGGGTGTAAGTCTCCACTTTTGTTGCTACATCATAATTCTGAATTTCAGCAAGAGGATATTGGCGAATAGTAACATCACCATTTTTTGCTTCAACTATGGCAATATCTAATCTATTAGTTTCCAGTTCTTTTTCTTCGGAATTACCAATAATTATTGCTCCTTCTCTATTAATGTAAACATAAGATGTGGCGTTATCTACAACAGTAGGATTGCTTGGGGTCACAGTTTTAATTACTCCATCTAGTAGCTTAACTCTGCCACCTGACACTGATATGCCCAGACCTGCAACCTGAGTAACTCGGAACGGGGTGACAATTTCTCTTAGTTGAGTTGTTAACGAGTCTATCTTGTCTTCTAACTCCTTGAACTTTAAAGAAACATCGTTTACCCATGCAGGGAATACTACATCACCATCTGCGGCATTTTTCTCCTGTACTCCTTTAATGCTTTTTATTTCAGCCATTGTTAACTCCTCTTGCGATCAAAAGCCAATATTCATTACTTATAGCTTCATCAGGATTGGGAGGGGGCTCAGGGAACCCTGCGGGCTGATTTACATCCTTCAGAGCTAGCCACGTTGAACCATTGTAATAGACAGCGTCTCTAGTATTGTACTGAGTACTTTCGTCGTAAGGATCAGTTTTCCAATTAATAATATTAGAAACGATATTGTTAATATTTGTTTTATCATCTAAAATTATTTTAGCCAATCTTTCTAACCCTATCCCCAACCAAGGGGTTTGTTGAGGGATGGTTATCAAATCAGTAAAGTCACTATCTTCTTGTGGACAAACAGCATGGAATTTAAACAACAATGTACGAGACTCTTCTGTTACTCTATTTACTTGACGAGATCCAGTTGTCCCTTTTCCTTGACCCGTCCACCAAGTTCTATCACGACTTTCTTCCGTCACCTCTCCTTTCCACTCGGTTCCATCACTGAAAAAAAACTGAACAATTTCATCTATAGTATACCCCTCCCAGGTATACGAAATTGATTCAGATCCATTGACACTTTGTGATGCAGGAACTTCCATACTTGCCTTTCCATTAGTAATAATAAAAGGTTTAAGTAATGTAACAAGAATCTTGTCGTCAGTGGGAAAAATGTGATCTGGAGTTACTATTACAACTCCTTGTTTTGGTAGATCTCCTAAGTTTAAAGTTATAGTCGTCATATGGCCGATTCTAAATTATCAATCAATATATCAGCTAGAGATACGTCTCGCTCTGCTTTTCAGTCTGTTACCTCGTCAGTAGTTGGGCTGCAAAAACAGATTACTGGTCTTACAGCTCAAACACAGGGAGCAGGGAGGGGCATAAGGGATGCTGTTATAGGAGCTGATTCCGCTGCTCTACAAGGAATTAATAGCATATTTCGGATGAAGACAGCTCTTGATGTACTGAACATAGCAGTAGGGGTGTTGACTTCATCTTTTAGTGTGTTGGGGAGTACGATAGGGAAAGCCCTTGACCAAGAGGTGGAAAGAGTTCAAAGCTTGAACACGCTGATAGACTCATTTGGAGTAACAGAGGAAAGAGCAGCCCAGTTATTCGATCAGTTCAGAATAGATCTAGCAAATCAAGCCAAGAATTCTCCAGCGGCAATAAAGGACTCGGAAAGGTTTGCAAGAAGTATCTTTGACGAATTCACTCCTTTGATAGCGGCTGGATATCGTCCAGAAGACTTGCTTCAAAGATCTAGAGTATTCGGGCAGGCAGCTGCTTTGTTGTCACAAGGAGCAGGGACTACGCCTCAAGAAGCGAGTATAGCTTTTAATTCTCTTTTTTCAGGAACCTCAGTAAAAGGCTTTAGACAGTACAAGTTAGCTAGTGAATCTCCACGGCTTGTTAGGCTATTGGGAGAGTTCTTGGATGAGCAAGGTGTTACCTCCACAGCTGACTTAGATCCTACGACTAGAATACTAGGAATTTTAGAGGTTATTTCCAAGGCAGTGACAGAAGAAGACATAGAAAGGGCAAGCAAGACGGCCAAGGCAGTTATATCATCTTTCACTGATACCTTGTTTGATCCTACTATTGGTCTGTTTTCTTTGACGAGAGACTTGGATGATTCAATAGCAGGAAACCAATCAGCTTTTGCAAGCTTCAAGGAGACTCTCAATTCAGTCATTGGGAGTGACGGAATACTTGCTCAGATAGGGGATATTTCCGGGGTCTCCCCAGATGCCTTCGGATTAGGGATAAAAGGTCTCGTAGATGGACTAAATGCTCTATTAGAGGATTTTCGTAGTGCTATAGGGTCGCAAGAAGGGGCTTATGCTATAGGTCAAGCACTGGGAGATCTCACCGCTCAAATATTCAATGGCATAATATTGGGGACTGTAGCCGGTCTGGCTGGAATAGATTGGGGGGCTTTTGGACAGGGGATACTTGGAGGACTTATCGGGTTTGTCACAAGCATTGACTGGAGAATATACCTAGGAGGGATCGTGGCCACTGGGTTAGCGGCAGCTGCCCCAAGTATTATAGGAGGGATCGTAGCTATAGTAAGTGGTGGCATTTTTGCCGCTATAGCAGGACTTCCGAGTGCGCTAGTGATAGCAGTAGGACTAGGTATAGCGGGATTAGTGGCGGCTATCAGACAGAACTGGGACTCTATTACCGAAACTGTTTCCAACATCCTGAACAATCTGAAAGAGTATTTTACTTCCCGCTGGGAGGCCATACTTAGAATATTTGATGGATTGCTGCCGTCCGACAATGGGAATGATGCTTTGAGCTTCAAGTTAGAGCCTCAAAGCTATGTAACAGGAGGGTTGCCTCCAAGAGAGTCAACAGTCAATCTAGGTGGAATAAACTTGAACCTTGCCCCTGGCACCTCTGCAACAACAGCAGAAGAAGTATTGCAAATATTGGAAAATGAAGTAACCCAAAGGCTCGAAGCCAGTTTAGCTTAGGTCTCACATTTTGGAGTAGAACAATCATGCCTTTTTCTGCAAGTATATCCACAGTTGTCAATGTTGAATTTAACGTTCATGGGTACGGCGGTTCCGTTGATGAAAGAGGGAATAGAGCTGGCAAGAACTATAAGATCTCAGTACCTTTCTCCTTAAGTCGCCCATCAGGTAGATTAGAGCAGTCCCAGTTTGGTAGTATTGGGACTCAGGTGATTAGGAGTCGATGCTTAACTGAAGATGGCTACTTACCTGAAATACTAAACGTAGGTCACGCGGGAACAACCACTCTCAATAGCAGAGAGGCCGAAGTGACTATTGTTGAAATATCTAATACTAGTTTTGACGGGGTCTTAGTGCATGCGCTAGGACAACCTATAATCTTAGAGTTCAAGTGGAGGTCTTACAGTGGAAGTTCGAGCTGATATTGACATTGCCCCATGGATTCGCACTCGCGATAAGTACCGAATAACTGACATGACTCGCCCTCTACGAGAATCAATGGGTTACTTAGACGCAGTTACAAAACAAAGATTTTTGAAGGAGCAAGACCCTGATGGTAAAGAGTGGGCACCTCTCTCTGCATCTACCTTAAAATCAAAAAGGTCTGGTCAAAAACTAGTGGAAACAGGAAGATTGATCAGGTCTTTACAATGGACTGTAAGCCCTGTAGAAGGCGTTTATTTTACGCCTGTAGAGTACGCCATTTATTTGCAGGAAGGGACTAGAGCTATGCCAAAAAGACCTTTTTTAGGACTCAATAAACAAGATGTAAGAAATATTGAACAGATATTTTTAAGACACTTGAATCATAGGTAATACAAGTCATAATAACTTCTCAGTTGCTTCACCATTTTATTTATTTGCTTTGGTTGCATAAACCAGCCTGTCTTGCCTAGGTAAACAGGTACTATTTTCCGTTGCGAAAACTGACTTTCAAACCCTCCAAAATAGCTTAAATCGGCTCCATTTAAATGAGGTGCATGTTCTAGTCCACTTAGCGTCAGGTTGTAAGCCTCAAAGTCATGAATAGCCTTAGCTACATTGTGACCCGCTAAAAGCCTTAAATCCCTGTCCCTCCGTTGTTTAAAATCTACTTTAGACAACGGTTCCCAAATAATTATAGGAGGGGGTGGAACCCTAAAATATGCCATCTCAATTATTTTTGATTTCTTGTCGTTACTCCATTCTTTTCCTTTGTCAATTCTTATCTCATAAAAAAATTGGCTAGTGTTAACAAAGCTAAATTTGTGGCATTCAAAATCGACAGAGCCTTTAATCGCTTTCTCTAAATCTATCATTCTGCTATTCGTGTAATCATTATTTGACAGTAGACGTTTGAAGTGCCTGGAATACCAGCTTCGGCTCCTAATGATCTATTTATTCCACTTCGGATAAATCCTAGTTTGTAATAATGTTGAAACCGAAATGTTGAAAGCTCTTTTACTACAACAGCCGCAAAAACCCAACTCTCTTGAGTCACTGCGGCGTTTTGGTTTTCGTTAAGTGACTGAATCGCACTACCAACCCAAGTCTGCCCATCACCGTCCCTGCGAAGTCTAGTTGCACTTGCATCAGTATGAACAGTAGGAGATCTAGCTAGAATATTATAGGTGCCAGGATCTAATTCAAACTTGTTATAAGGACTTACCACCCTGCAAAAAGGTACAACTGGAACAGTAGATAAATCAAATTCTCGATCATTCCATTGGTTGGCGGATCCATAATTTGGTGGCCTAAAACTGGATTCAAGTATTACTGTCGATTGAGCCACGAAAGATTCTGGCTCCTCGGGTTCACTCAAGTCAAGGACTGATTCAGTGTCTCCTAGTGGAGTTAACCTCTCTTCAAACTCGTCTATGTCTTCGTCAGTCCCCACGTTTACATCAGACAATAGAAAGCGAGTGACATCGTCTGACTGTAGCAACTCCTGGATTCCTAATTTTCTTTCTTGGAAAACTAAGGCTATATTGTCTGGGGTAATTTCAAGGTAAGAGTTTTGGTACCCAATTACTATTTTTCCATTGGCGTCAATCTGAATAACGTCAGAAAGTGCAGAGAGAGAGCTAATTGCGTCCTCTGCTTGTAGTTTGCTACCTACGATAGCTTCGACTAGATTCTTCAAGAGCCTTTCTCTCCTGCTTTTTGACCCATTCCAAAGCGGCTAGCATCTGATCTAATTCATAAAGGGTCACATCTTTCCATTGCTCAATATCAGAAAAATTCCCATTAAGTAGATAGATTATTTTTAACCATTCAGCTTTGCTTACGTTCTCTAAACGTGATCTCCACTTGTTGAGGAAGAAAGTTCTCAACAGCTTTGTTTATAACCTCCATCGCCATGTCGCACCGGTCTTGGTATCCGGTACTAGAAACACTAGACAGTTCTTCGACTGTGACCCCGTTTTTATCTCCCCACTTCCGAACCATCATACTGGCGGTTTTATAAATAAATGCTTCATCTCCTTCTTCATTTTTGATAGTTACAAGCCGTTGTTTTTGCCGGAAGCTCAACCGTTGAAGAATAACATTTATGTATTCTATGTTTCCATTTTCTTGATTTACAAGAGGAACGTCATACAAAGTCAAAGAGCCATCTTCTTCATTTTTTGAGTACTCAATGTCTAGCATTTCAAATAATAGTAGTACTACTAAAACTAAATCGGCAAGTAATATAGGCAGGGTCACTTGATAACTTGTCCATGTTGGAAGTGGCAAAATATATCATCCTGACGTCTCCTAGACTCCAAGTGGTGTTACCCATTTGAAATATTGCGGTAACTTCATCCCGTATCCTTCCTGGAATGGGAGTGTTCTCAAAAAAGGCTTTTATTTGACGGACTTGAGGATCGCTATAAGGAGTGGTACAGGTTATCGGAGTATAGCTTATCGGACCATTAAGTTGAGTCCTGCGGTCGGTATCAGGATCATAAACCTCCCCTCCAGGAGGGGTCTGGGCTTCTATTGTAGACATTGTTGCCCATTGAACATCAGGCAACCCTTCTACCGTAAAAGTGCCTGCTGACTCGGGGAATAACTGAGTTCTTGTCATGCTGCTATAACCAATTCATTGATGACACTGATAGTAATTGACTCTACGGTGTAAACTGGGCGTATCCTAACCTCTATTTCTATTTCGTAAGGTTTGGAGTTTGGATTAATTTTAACAGAATAAGCTTCCTGAATACTGTTCCCAGACAGTAATCCAGATGAATAGGCATTTTGCAGTATAGAGGTCGTAGCTGCTAACGCTGCAACACTTGTTTGTCCCCTAGGGTCATATGGTTCAGCTATAAACCGAGTCATCACTTGACGTAGATTCTCTGTGATCAAAGACACCACCATCCTAGTGTTTATGAACCAGAACTTAGGATCCCTAGCAAGGGTTCGGCTACTCCAGAAGCAGTATCCGGTATTCTTGATGCTGGTAACAAAGTTTACATGATTCGTTTTCAGTAAGTTGTAATCGGTCTCTTTGACTATCTTCCCTTCTAGTTTGTCCTCAAATTCTTTTGGGAGGGGATAAGCGACTCCAGCCGGAGGTTGACCAACGCCTTCATTCGCAGAACTTTTAAGTACAGTAGCGGCTGCTATAGCAGCCATTGGAACAGACTGAGAAAGCCCCTTGGGTTTTCCTTCCAATTCTGAGACGTAGGTTTTTCCATAAAAGACAGAAACATGTCCATATTTTGACAAATCACGATATTCATTTACTTCTTCAATCGTCTTGTCTATTGACTGAAGAGTGAAACTATCCTTGTCTTCGTCAGAAATAGAACCGTCAGCTTTGATTTGCTGAGTAGTCTTATCAGTTGTATTACAAAAGAATAGCCATGAGTTTGCCTTGGCTAGTTTGTCAGCTGCTGTGATTATCCGTTTTCGATAGTTTGTTATAGCCTTGGCGCTTGATTCAGCTCCTGTTTCGGGAGTATAGTCTTTAAACCTAGCCATCTGTGGAAACAGAAAAATCCCTAATTCAAGGTTCTTCTGTTCATTTAAAACGTCAAGTGAATACTCGAAATCTTCGTATAACTGTCCAAGTTCTGGAATTCCGGTGGAGTAATCCCCGACCTTTACCGCAGAAACAAATGATACTCTTGCCAAGGGGTAAACAAAGAAGATTCCCGTTATTGTCTCTTTCGTTATAGCGTCTATGGTTGATGCTTCGATATCATTTGCATTTGTTATTAGTATCGGAGTATTATTTTTGTGTTCCGCTTTATACTTCCCACTACCAATAACATAAATATCTTTTATTGAATTGGGATCTGTCAGGGTCGCCGAGGTTAACCCTGACTCTATCTTGATTGTTATGCCTAGTACCATAGTTGCATCTTTTCTCAACGATCTAATGGTACCCTGTTATCAGAAAAAACCCCAGATCAACTCCGGGGCTTCACAGGTCTAATTGAACTCAGCCTAGTCTAGCCTAAAAAACTCCTTCCTGAATTTCCTTTGGCGGCAGTTCCTTGAGAATGCCTAATAGGCGGATTATCTGGTCATTGTTCATCAATTGGCGACTTGTAACACCTTCAAACACGTCATAATACTTAAGAAGGAGCTCCTTACACTCTTTCCCTGTATAGCCAATTCGCTTTATTTCCTCATTTATGGCCAATAGCTCATCCTTTAGTTCGTGACTTGCTATCCACTCATCAACATTTCGACTTACTTTTGCATGCTGTCCTTGTCGTTGAGTATACTCTTTAGCTGCTGCTTGCTGCTTTAGACCCTGTTTTTCCCAAATATATTGTAAATCGCTCTCGGGAGCGTCGGGGAGCTTGATGGCGTGACCTGTAAGCTTTCTGTTGCAATCATTAGCTAACTTGAATATGTCCAAGCCAGGATTCCAATCAGCCTCGATACGTTCTTCGTACTGGTCGTATAAAGAACAAAGGCCAATTAGACTCTCGGCATCTGGGTCGTTTTCCCGAATACCTAAGATTACCGGATCTTTTATCCGATCTTGGGGAATAGTAGACAAGGCAAGTAAAAAGCCTCGGGCAAAAGTACTAGAAATAGTGGTAACTCCCATGCCTCGGAAGTGTTCATTTTTAAGAGCTACCCATAACTTAAGGTAGGGTTCTTTTTTAAAATACCCTACATGATAAAAAAGTTCTTCTATTTGGCAAAAGATACATCGCAAGGGATTCCCTTCTTTGTCAGTGATTGGGTGTTCTTTGCCTTCTTTTCGGTCATACCAAACCATTAGCCCAGTTTTTCCCTGAAAATTAAACCAGTCGCGGCCAGGTAGTTTACGAAAACCAAGAAAGGAGAAGTCGGTGCTAGAATCAAAGACCATATGTAGCAATTGGTGTATGTATTAATTCTAGTATAGTTGCGATTAGTTGCGGTGTCAACTAATCGCAGTGAATTTAATTAAAAGCTAAAACAGAGAAGCCTCCGTTAGTTTTGTTGTTTTCTCTATACCAGTTCTTAGCCACTTTGTTTATATCTTTAGATATGGCCTGATGGACATAAGAAAGTTCTCCTGTCTTTTCTTCTGCGTCCTTAGTAGTGAACCTAACCATCTCATAAGGGTTAATTCCTTTTACTTCATTAGTAAAGCCTATTATACAGAACAAAGCTGGCTTGCCCTCCTTGTTTGGTTCGCAATAAACAATACAAGGAGTGTCTGCTTTTACTGATTCTAGATGCTCAGTTATTTTTTCAACTGAAAACTCCTCTACCCCTAATTCTAAAAGTTCGTTTGGTGCCACCACTCTGAGATGGTAAGTCACTCCCTTGAAATGAGGTCTAACATCTGAAAAATATTTAGGCATAATTAACTGTAAGCATAGGCGAATGAATTACAATCGTAACACAAAGAAAGTAAGATAAATTGAATCAATTGAAATAAAGCGGTATCGTAGAAGACACTCCCGCTTTAGTTAACGATATGCGACTAGTCACGGTACAGTCTAAGCTACTGAAACCCAACGGCGATCCGATCGCGAAAAAAAAGATAACGTTTGAGGCTATTCCTTATACTTACAGCCCTAAAGCCCAGTGGTCAGTAATCCCCGTGGTAGTGGAAACGGATGACACTGGTTTTTTCTCTGTGGAGCTAGAAGCTGTACTGCCTCCGTTCCCCGCTAGCAACTATCTTGTAGAATTTCCAGACGGATCCCCTCGGTTTGTGATTACTATGCCAAGCGAATCTCTAGACTTGAATCCTATTGATAATCAAAATCTAATAGGCGGCAAAGAACCCGACGTTTACCAATTGACAACATTGCGAGCGGCTGGGCAGGTGCCAAGGAAAGAGTCAAGCATAGACCTGATTCAACAAGCTGGGGATTCTCGATACGTCCTTCTGACCACATTTGAGACGGCCAATAAATTTGCGAACACGCCTGGGTTTCCAATGAAAGTCCCTCTGACAACGGACGAAACCATTCCCTACATAGAGGCACGAATCGACGAGCGACTGCAACGGTTTACTGGGGGAGTCCCTTTTGGGGAGCATGTGCTAACTCAAGAGGAATCTTACCATCCTGAGAAATACGGGTTACAGCCAGGAGATCCAGATTATGAAGAAGGTTATGATGAAGCCCACCCATTAGCTAACTGTTGGGTTTCTGCGGCACTAGCAGAGGATAGATACCAACCAATGGGTCGGTACTACTCGCAATCAGATGGGGACGCAAACAAAACCAACCACGACCGCCTCAAGCAACAGGTAGAGGGGATTCAGTACAGTCTCAATAATAACTACGCTTCCACTAGTGCTCTAAATCAGTTAAGGACTGATTTAGAGAAAAGACTAAACCTTATAGTGTTCTACAACCCCAGCGCCTCAAACGACGAAAAGCATCCAGAAGGAGCCTTGAGGTATTCAGATGCAACCAATCTTTTTTTGTCGCGATCGCAATTGTATGAGACGGTCCAGGGGGATGAAGGAGTCTTAAGGTATGTTGATATCAAGGCTGAGTTAGTGAACGTGAGCTTAAATACGGCAAATAGAATCCCCCTAGGACCCGTAAAAATAGGAGATGAAGAGCCAGAAGACAACAAGATTCCTTTGACTTTTTTGCATTCAAAAATTATCACAGCAGAGAACATAGGCTCTTATTTGAAAAAGATAGAAGACGGTGACCTAACAGCTGATCAAATCAGGTTGAATACCGTAGACGAAAGATCTCAGAAAAATGAATCAGTTCAGTTACTAGCTTTTGAGAACAGAGATGCCAGCCCTCTCAAACTCAAGGAATCGGTATTACCTACTGGCATTCTGAAGGATTCCGATATTGCCGCAATTGGAGCAGGTTCAGGGCTGGTTAACGTTGCCTTCCTACGAGATGGGGTTAAAGACTTTATCAAGACGTCCGATCTAGAGACCGACGGGGCAAACGACAAAAGTAGTCCCATAACCCTGGATTACTTCAATGCCAATAAAGGGGACAAGAACGAGTTTACCCAAGCCATAGCCGAGGGTTTGTTTGTCCCAAAGTCTGAAGATGGGACGAAAATGGACATATCTTACCTCCCCGTGGAAGTGGTACAGAAGCCCGAAATTTACTCAGAAGATCCAGATGGCAACCTTACAGTGGTCAAATTCACTACGCTAGAACAAGTAACTACAGAGGCTCATCGGTTGATTTCCGCAGAACACACCACAATAACTGGGGAGCGAGACAAAGTCACCGATGCCTTGAGCGCCGCAATTAAGACAACTCAAGGAGAGGTGGATGTACTGACTGGATACCTGTTTGTAGATGGCGAAGTTAAGCCTGAAAGTAGACAATTTGCACTCAAGAAGTTTGAAGAGACGTTTTATGTTAAAGAGAGCGGAGAAATTGAATTAAGTCGAAGACACTTCCCTTATACCGTAATACACGGATTAAGGGAAGAGCCAGCTGAAGACTATAGTTTTAAACTAACTGACGTTACTTACATCCCGAATGCAGTAAGGGAGACTGTAGGCTTGCTAAGCGAGACTAAGCCATTTTCAGAAGGTAAACTAATAAATTCATTTATTCCGTCCTCTGTGGCAGCAAAAGATGGTTTGTACTTCGTAGATGACTCAGACAACTACACAGACCCTAAGGTACTTACGTCCGATCATATAGAAGGGTTTGACGACGACAATCCGGGAATCCTCAAAACCATTAAAGTACTGGCGGATATCAACGTAGTTACAGGAGTTGTAGATACCGACAGTTTCAAAATTGTCAATGTAGGGTACATGGCACGGTTCTTCCCTGGAGCCACACCCAAATTGAAGACATCGCTGTTTCCTTACGAAATTGCTGGGGCGAACACAGACCCTGATACGGTATCTGATGAAGCCTTAGTTAACGTAGGGTACGCAAAAAAGCTAAAGCCAAAAAATAGTGGTGGGTTAAAACTCCAAGTCAGAGATTGGGATCCTAATAGGGGACTTAGAGCAGAAGATGACTTCGTTATTTTTAGAGTCAAGGCAAACAGTGAGATATCCATTCCAGATCCTCCCCGAGAAGGCTTTTATTTTGAGCTGATAAATTGGCAATCAGAGCAGGTTCCTATTACAGGAGATTTTATAGGAGATCGTACCTCTGCAATTTTAATAGGAGGAAAAGGCGAAAGTGTTGGATTAACGGCAATTACAACCACTGAGTGGCGAATAGAAGGAAGATACAACTAATGTTCGACATAAAAGATGGGGAATCACATACGGGCAGGTTTTTTGATTTTTCTACAAAACCGAAAAACACTTGGCACAATCAATCTGGAAAATTCAAAATAGAAGACGGAGGCTTGACGTTACGCTTAGAAGATATTTTCAAGATCCAATACAGCTACGGTGAAACTATAACAGATAATTGGGTTGTTGAATTTGACTTCAAAGCAGTAGAAATAAAGGACAATGCTGAAGTATTTATACTCTTTAGTCATTTTTCTAAACCTAGTTATTCTAGCATAGAAAATGCCGATGATAAGGTCATAACTTTAGTCGGAAAGAAAGTAAGAGGCAGATACTTGTCAGCAAATAGTAAGGGTGGAACCGGGATGGAAGTAAGTCCTAGTTTAGTTGACTCTTACAAAAATGAAGATGGATGGATCCATTACAGATGTCCCATGGTTTTGGTTAAAAACGTAGCAGGGACGGTTAAATCATTGGTCTTTGCAATACGACAAGGGACTTTTAAGATACGGAATTTCGTCATCTATAACATAAATTCTAAGCCCGTTATTTTTAAGGCTATAGACGATTTAGTTCAGCATGACAGAGATAGCAATAATTTCAGGGGGCAATTATTTGATTCAGACTATGCGATATCCGTCCAAGACAATACTTACAAGGCTGGAATGTTAGCAAACCATGTTAACTTGTCAACCAAAAAATACCTTTATCTATTTTTTCAAGCACCAATACAAGGGCAAGAGCAAGGGATACTTGTAACTTATACAGACACTCAAAGGAATAGACATGAAGGCTCAGATCCCAATAGATTGAAAGAGTTTGATATGCAAGGCTTTTTTACAGATATAACGTCCTATGCTGTAAAAAAATTCACAATACTCACCTATGGTAAAAACCTAGAATTATTAACGACAAAAGGACATTTTTCTGAATTAGGCAATTATTGGGTTCCCTATAGATTGGACTTGTCAGATATTGTATATAGGCTAAAAAGGCAGAACACAAACAAAACTGTAAATGCCATTGGTTTCTTTTCAACAGATAAAGCTGATATAGATAGAGTTCCAGTAATGAAAGCTGGATGCTTCCAATTTTTTGACATAAACACAACTCGACTACCACCGTTCAGACCAAAGCTAATGTTCATTTCGAGCGAAGGATTAGTAGCTAATAACGAATCAGTGACCACGCTTTATAGATGGGTGTCAAACATAGGGGATGTATCGGTCAAAACTCAAAACTCTAGCAGCGTACTTATTGGATCTAGAAAAATAGCTGGACTTCGGCTTATCAGTGGAGGGGCTGGTCTTGTCTCCGAATTTACATCGATGGAAATAGAGCGAGTAGGTTACTGTGGCTGGATAGTAGTCCAGTTTTCCAAGTTACCATCAAGTAGACAAACCTGGACACTATTTGAATTGCAAGGTTTAAACTCCCAAGACAGGATAGCCGTAACTCTGACTGGAGACGTCCTTAAATTCACGGACGAATTAGCTTCTGATTCCCTAAAACTAAAACTAGTAGGAGACACTGATCTCTGCCTGATCACGTTCTACAGGGACGATAGAGGGTGTCACATAGAGGTTGATGACGGAGTCATATTCAGCCCGGATAATGTAGGGACTCCCGCTGAACACACCTCGATCAACTACAGAGTAACCTTGTTACAAGATTCCATAGATGACTCAGACAAGTACGAAAAAGGGCTGATCATGGTAGTCTTCTCAGACAGCCCTCCAGATATTACCAGTATCAAAGTCTTGAATCGCTGGGTGATGGGCTTCTTTGGGATTCCAGAACGGGATCACGTACCTTTTTAAGAAAACTGTCCGTCTTCGTAAGATGACTCTGTCCAGAAAGCCCCCTGCTATCGAGTAACAGGGGGCAGCAGCTTAAACACCGTTAAAACTGGATGTCTTCTAATTTTGAAGCAAATGGGTCGCTTGTAGAAAATAAAGACTGTATCCAATTAAGACTATGTCGGGCTACATCAGGGTGTACATAGGTCCCCAAGTTATTTTTGTCGCGATCGCCTTTGGCGCGCCCTTTAGGGCGATCGAACACAGTCACAATCAGAGACTTTGGTGCTGGCTCTGCAACTGGCAGACAAACTGGACAATAAAGAGCCACATTTGCTGCTTCGGCCATAGCCTTCAATACGGCCACATTGTCAGGGTCGTTGGTGTACATCCAGAAGAGAGAATGATGGTAGTCTTCTGGGCATCCTTGGTACACAAACTCAAGGACTTCGTAAGCATTGACATAACCTTTAGGGATGTAATAACCCTTGATCCACCCTCCTTTACTGCATTGAGTAAAAGTAACGCCGGTTCCATGAGAAATAAAAGTTGGATTTTGAGATATCATAACAAAAGTATCGCCTAGTACCTTAGGTGGTCGGATTCAGGGTGTCTAACCACCCTGAGTCTTAATCTATTATACCGCAACTAATCGCAACTATCAGGGAAATGGATAAAATAACTCAAGAATACATTGACAAAATACTGGACGACTCAGACGTAGAATATTTTGAAGCTTTCGGAAAAACAGTAGTAGCCGTTTACCGCTTAAGAAAAAACGGTCACGTACTGGTGGGAGTAGGAGCTTGTGTTACTCCTGCTAATTTCGATGTCGAGATTGGGAAAAAGGTAGCCAGGGAAGACGTATCAAATCAACTATGGGCACGAGAAGGCTACCTATTACAAGAAAGGCTAAAAGGAGAGTGAGATGGAGAAAAGAGAATGGTTAACTCCCAAAGAAGCTTCAATTATGCTTGGTATAAATAAGAGCACGCTAAAACGATGGAGGGAAAAGAATAAAGTAGAAGCAATTAAAGGAAATTATTGTTGGCTTTATGATTATAACTCGCTAGATAAGCTAAGGATAGAGAAGCAGAGTAATGAAGGATGGGTGAGTGAAACTTTAGCAAAAGGGATTTGTGACGTAACCAGCCAAATACTTACTCAATTCAGAAAGTTTGGGTTAATCAAGGCTCGCAGAAATACAGGAGGACGCTGGATTTATGACTTAGAATCGCTAAAAGATTTGGTAAATTCTTGCGACTACATAAAGGTACATTATACGCCTGATCAAGGATGGATTTCAACAAATCAAGCCTCCTTACTTTCTGGGTATACAAAGGCTGGGATCGATTACTGGGCGAAAAAGAATAAAATAAAACGGATAAAAAGGGGTAAGTTTGTTTTTTACGAAAGAGAAACATTCCTGAATCATTTAAGAAAAATTCAAGAAGAAGAAGGTAGCTGGCTTCTTATAAGTCAAGCGACGGCGCTCACACAATTTTCTGAAGGGAAGATAAAAAGAGCACGTAAAAATGGATTGATAGAAACCAAAAAAAATAACCAAGGACATTGGCTATATAACAAAGAGTCTTTGAATGAATACAAAAAAAATGAAGATAAAAATAGTAGCTTTACAAAAACTGAAGAAATAGATTTAGTAACCCTTAATAATACCTTGTGGATCCCAAGAAAAGAGGCTATAGTCCTGTCTAACTTTCCAAGAGCTACTTTTGAAGAGTGGGCAAAAAAAGGTCTGTTCACAAAAAGAACAGACTCTAAGAATAGAGTCTGGTATAAAACTGAATCAATTTTACAGCATCAAAGGAAAAAAACACAGGATAACCCCAATCTTATATCAAATAAAGAAGCCATTGAATTAACAGGACTATCTCATTACAAGCTATTAAAATTGATTACTCAAGGACAGATAAATGGATGTAAAGATGATTGGACTGGACATTGGAAGTTTGACAAGGAGTCAATATTAGCTTACCTTAGCGAAAAAAAGAAGTTTTTTCTAGCCGAATCAGACGCTGGAACAATAGAGTCCCAGGCTGAACAACTCCATACTGGCTAAAGATGCGGGTAAACTTTCTCCAATCCTTTCCTAGGTAATAAAGGGTGGAAGGAAACGGAGCCGGACGGTCTTTGTTTCCTTTTTTAATGAATTTAACCCGTCCGGTCCAGTGGCAGTGAGGATAATCCAGTAGCAACTGCCCCCAGCGGGTATCGACAGCAGCCTTAGCAAGAAACAGGATTTCGATACCCGTAGTTTCGTGCTCAAGGATGGCCTTACACACCCATTTGGAAGTGTCAGAAAACGGGGGATTGATAAAGGCATTGGTGGCCTCCCATCGCTGGCTCAACCCGTCCTTTTCTATCGTGTACGCCTGCTGACAGTGAACATTAGGATGCGTCAGAGAATTGGAACAGGGGTCTAAGTCTACTTTGCCAAAGAACTCGTAAACCGGCTCTAGTACGCTAGCCGGAGTGTAATGCTCATTGGACTTTCGAGAAGTCATTACAGAGAAAGATTGGTCAGTCATTGCGCTCCCAAGGTAAGCGTGCCAGGACAGGACTTCTTACTTAGATTACCCCGAACCACCCATCCGTTTGGGTTTGTCTCAAGTTTCACGTGGGTAACGGAAGAATGAGCGTGCTTGCGAGCTACCGCAATTTGCCCGTATAGCCCTCCTTTATTGACGTAGCCGATAATCTTACCGTCAGGGGTTGCAGTAATCTTACTGCGTCTTGTGACCGTGTAACACGGGGTATTGGCAGCGGAAATGGGAAGCGGAAAACCAAGGATTCCCAAAGTTAGCGCAATGGGGGCGAAATGTCGTATCATTGTAGGTATCAATTGCTTCGATAGTTGATCAATGCCCGGGGTGTTAGCGCACCGCCGGGCAACTTGGTTTGATTACCTCAAACCGTCAAGTCTTCTTAATTCCTCAGTCATCCAATCGATATCAAACCACTCTGGATGATTTTGATAAACAGAAAAAGCTATTTGTTGAATTTGCTTTACAGGGAGACGGTTAGCCGCCCAACGGGAAAAAATCTGATAATTTTTTCTTGCATATTTAGAAGTCGTACAACATTCAAAATGCAAATTCCATTCAACAGGTAGATTTTTACTAATATTTTTAATCTCAGTTATTGCTTGATTTTCAAGCTCTTCTCCTACTATCAAAAACAAATTTAGTCGGTCTCCAAAAATAAATCTTGCGTTTTCTATATAGCCTCGTTCGTAAACTACTTTTGTTACGTCATCCTTTGTAACCGATCCTCTTTTGTATTCAATAACATTAATTACATTCGTAAGAGGATTTTGTATTACCTCATCAAACCTACGAGTATTAGTACTTCTTATAGGGCGGCAATCCTTAAAAGTGTATTCAACTAAAATATTAGAAGCACTAAGATATTTTTCTGGCAATATTTTTCTAAAGTCTGAAATACGATTGACAATATCCGCCTCGGTAAAAGATGTGACTCCGCCGTTAGGATTAACTCTGTTGTTTTTTGTTGCCATGTTTTTAGTTTTAGAATGAAATATCCGATAAATCGTCTTTTGGATCTATCCAATCAGTTGAAGATTCTACTATCCTGCTCATTCCCCGATCGGCATCTTTTTTTGCCCCCAAAAGAGCTTGGTATCCATTTAACATTCTATCGGTAGACAAAAGATTAGACGTGTCAGGATGTAAGTATTTTACTACTCTGGGATAGAATCCGTTTCTGATTACACATTTAGCTAATTCGTGGGTAAACGTAGAAGGCAGATTGCAAAGCGCTGAAGCTATAGTTTCACATTCAGCTTGCTCGCTATTTTGAATTTCTTTTGTATTCAGGTTATCTTCTTCTACGGACTCATTAACCGGGGGTTCCTCCTGTACTGCTATCATTTTTCGTTCGATATTTGTGTTAGCAAACTCCCAGTCATCCTTACTTCTCATGCTGCGACCATCTGTAGTCCCGGACTTACAGAACAGCATAGCGTTAGCTTTATTGGCTGGAGCGCCGGTGACCTCGGTAAATTGTTGTTTGAGTTCAGATAACTTAGCCATAGTGCTAACAGGAAGATAGTGGCAGTTGCTAACAGCTTTTGTTAGGATGCTACTAGTATAGACGCACGAACAGAAAAATGTCAACTGATTTCAGAAAGAAAAAACAAAAAAGAATAAAGGGAGTACCAGCACACTACGACGAAATGAAACTTCCTCACAACCTCAGACTGACTGACAGTACCTGGAACTTATTGAGGAAAAAAGCCGCTAGCAAAGGTCTAAGCGTCAGTGAGATGATTGAGCAATGGGTAAGGAATTGGGAATAAACATCATGGCAATATTTTTAGAGCCACGGACGGACGCAGACAAAAACCTCCCAGTACTGGACGCAATGGACCTGCTTCAGCTATTACCGCCTGAGGAGCACGCGGGAATGCTGCTGTTGTCAATTCCCATAGAGCGGAAGAAAAACGTGGACGGCCAGCCCACTGCGCAAACAAAAAACGTGGACCTCGCAGAATCGGTGGGTAAAGTGGCGGCGGTGGTGAACGTGAATGGCAAAAAATACCAGACCCGGGAGTACCTTTACATGAATTCTCTAGAACAGCAGCTACTGCAACGGTTACAGGCTTTTTTGATTTGCTTTGGACGTCCACGTTTTTCAATAATATATAGAGTAATGAAAAACGTGGACGTTTTAATGGACGTATTAAAAAACGTGGACGCCTAGAACTATGCCGCAAAAATCCTTTCTCGACCACCTCCGGGAGTTAAGACAAAGTAGTCAACCCGAAACAAGCTCCTTGCCCCCTCTGCCGGTTCCTGGACCTCGCTCAAGCAATCTTTCTTCTAGTACTGCTTCTTTAATTCAAGTTAGCTTACTTCGGGTTGACTCCAAGTCCCCATGTCTGGGCTTTGTTATGGCGTGGACGGTCAAGCAGCCATCGGGGAGTTAGGGAAGGGGTCGCCCAGTTCCTCGGACTTTGTTTGACAGTTGCGATTAGTTGCGGTACGATAGAAATATAAAAGAAACGAACCGCGAAAATCGAATGATGACTGAAGTAAAAGAACTCCAAACTGAGGTTGTCTTTAACTTTCCAGTAATGGGTAAAAATCCTGCTTTTACCTCTGAGGTTATTTATTTTGACAAATGCCCATACAAGAGGGATCAGGTTATTTATTTTGCTCAACCCGTAACTGAAGGAAGCGAGGGAGTAAAGCATTGGTATGTACGAGGTCAGTATTTTTTAATTACAGACTTGAAAGTTATTCACTGCTTGGATGGGGAGCGAGCACTAATGCAAATCAAGTGCCGCCTGTACCATATCCCAAATTTTAATCTTGACCATTAATTAAAAAACTCATCTACCCCGTATTATCATGAACCCAATTCTAGTAAACCCCATTAAAGAAGAGCTTCATGCTCGTAGCATTAGTTTCCACGGTCTTCTTAGTAGCGTGGGGCTTTTTGGTGAAGTATTGCGCCCCAAGCAACGCTTTTATGTTAAAACCCTTAAAGCTCAAGTCTATATAGCTGCCCTCGGTCGAAAATCTGAGGAAATAGCCAAAGACTGGGGTGTAGATCCTGACACCTTGGAATTTTACTTGGATCAGGCATCACTGGATAGACTTACCGCCATTTTCTTTGCCGCTTACCGACAAGTCAAAATCTACAAAACACCAGTTCAGCTGGCTGTTGAAGCAGCACTTGATTTTTCCAAACTCGTGGGACAAAAGAGTTGCACCAGTCCAGTAAAATGTCAACGACTCAGAGGAGATGATTAATGGGAACAACGGTAATGTACAGTACCTTGCGAAATCTTGAAGTGGGAATTATTTTCAGGTTTCCAGAGTTTGATTCAATCCTTCAAGAGATTGAGGGTGAGTGCCCTTACGAAATTGGGGATGTGATTGAATTCTATGACTCAATTGCAGGACAAGACCATCAAATGCACCGTTTCCTGACTACAGACCAATTTCGGGTTACTAACGTGTCTGCAAGGAACCTTTACTTTGGGCACACTAACCGGAAACGGTACACCGTCAGTCTAAGCAAGATTGATCCATCAGACTCCCTTCTTCATACTTTCATTGACGAGCATGGTAAGTGGAGGCACCCCGAACAAATTGAAGGATTTGGCCTAGATCAAGAAAACCTGTGGTGGATAAAGCTCGGACCATTGGGCGAACTAAAACCCGATGAAGTCTTAACGGCAAAGGTCTCTGTACTCGCTAAAAATTTGTCCGAACACGTTCCCGGAAGGAAACTCACTTACGACTCAGCCATAGCTTACATCTGCAAGCTACGCGAAGTGCTCCGAAACTGGAGTTAACCTAATCATAATCAGTAAATAAAGCCCCTGGCACTGCGCCGGGGGTTTTTTGTTAACAATTTTGCTATTGTTTTAACAAAGGGGAGAGACCAATAATAAAGAAAAAAAATGATTGAGAGACAACAAATACAAATTACGAGTGCAGTAGTTTTAAGTGATGATAAGACCATAGTTATTAAAGGCTACAAGAAAAACTGGGGATTTCTTTTGCTCTGTCTTCCCTTGTCTCCTGGATATAACCAAAGACTCTTCCGCTTTGAATTAAGTGGCCGTGAATTTTCAGCGGAAGACAAGAAACGGGAAATTGCGAGTCCAAATCTACTCCCACTGGCTGACGGTATAGTTTCAATCTTTGTTGCCGGTAAACAGTACATCAGTAGCCCTATTATCGTCCCACTTTACGAGCCTATGCCAATAGATATCCCATTAGAAGGATTGCTGATGTCGGTAGTTTCAGTGTTCTTGGAAATAGGAATAGATGGAGCTCTGTGGTTTAATGTTGGGGAGAAGAAGTTACAGCATTACGTTGACTGCAATGGCTTGTACCTTCCTCCACACACTTGCGAATAACAGAGACGGGGACAGCCCAGCCAAAGGAATCCCCGCCTCAAAAAAATTATTACACATCGGAAACCGAATAGAGTTATTATGACACAATCATTTGATTACGACCAGTACCGCCGCGATTATGAGTCTTACCGGAATCCGCTACAACGGGCTTATTTGCCTGAGTTTGAAGCTGTGGGAACGCTAGTTGAAGTATTTGCTTTACCTGGATTAGAGAAGGATCCAGGTCGGTATATTTTCAGCCAAACAAACGCAGCTGAATGCGTGGGGAAGAAAGGATGGCGGATTCCCGAATTTTTAGAATCAAGAAAGGTTAAACCTTTGTGGGCTAAGGGGTTTGAATTTCCGACCTTTCGCATTCAAGGTAATAACAGACCTATAACATCAATACAAAAAAGAAAAGCCCCCGGCGCAGTGCCAGGGGCTTTTCGTTAGCAAAATCCTTACAGTTGCGAATAGCTGTGGTAGAATAATATTAGAGACGGGAACAACCCGACCAAAGGAATCCCCGTCTCTAAAACATTACTGAACCGTACCAACTAAATAATTAGCACTAGAGTTATTATGCCACAATCATTTGATTATGACCAGTACCGCCGCGATTCTGAAGAGTCTTACCGGAATCCCCTTAAGGTAGCTTACTTGCCTGAGTTTAAGGCAGTTGGGATAGACGTCAAGGTTTATGCTCTTCCAGGGTTAGACAAGAATCCAAAGCGGTACGTCTTCAGTCAGACTAACGGGGCAAAAGCTGTCAAAAAAGGCAATGATTACATTATTAACTTTTTACGCAGCACAAACGTCAAACCCTCATGGGCGCTGGGATTTCAGCTTATTAAGTTCCGAGTTCAAGGAAAGTCGAAGACGGAGACAATAAAAGGAGTCCCTTCTGATATAATCACAGAATTTTGGATAAAAGAAGCGGGGAAAGGAAACTTAGCAGCTCTGGATTTGGTGCGAGTCCTAGTAAAGACTTCTATTGACGAAAGTGTCGCGATCGCATTCGGGATTAACCGTACCTTTGAGGAGCGGAAGGCCAACCGGATTCTCACCGCAGAGGAAGCTATCTTGGAAGACCCCCGCACCTGGGGACTCCACTTCAATAAAGAATGGCAGCAGCAGGCTCAGCGGATTACTGGGCACCCTTGGAAGCGTTCTATAGTGATGGCTAACTTCATTAGCCAAACCGTCTACAAGCGACTGCCAGATGACGTCTACCACCGACTGGTGACAGTCAATCAAAAACGGAATTACTGCCACCATCAGTTTTTCTCTGCTGAAGCGGACGAGTACATCCTCCGGCGGCACATTCAAGACGTCCTAAGCCTGATGCGCATCTCTGAGGACAAGACTGACTTTAAACGGAACTTTGATTCCTTCTTCCAAGGACGCGGCAAGCTTTCTATGGATATTAACTTCTAAATGTCAACAACTACCCTCTGCGCAAGCCGTCTGTTGCGCAGGAAGTTCTTTTTTTTAGTCAAAAAGTTTTCAGTTTTTTCCGGGTTGATAGTAATACCTGGGGTACAATATAATATAAGCAACAAACAAGGTACGAAACACATGACTGACTTAACTTCTGAGACTCACATCACCTTTTGCTTCCCTTCTATTGACGAGCACAAATCCTTCTATTCTGAGACTTTTATTGTTGACTCTTGCTTCTACAGTGAAGGTCAAGAGGTGACAATTGACTTTCAAGTCAAAGGACAAAGCGACACCGAAAAACACGAAACGCCCAAACCTCACGTGACAGGCCAAACCTTCAAGGTAAATCAGACAAGCACTCGCTACCACAAAACAGAAAAAGTGATTTACAACCTTGTCACTGTCTTTTTACAAGCTATCTAGCAACTCAAAATAATCAGGGGTGTTCTCCCACCCCTGAACCTCTGAAAACAATAGTTATATACTCAAATCATTATGAACCATATTCGATTCCAAACCTACCTTGTATTCTCTTTTCCCTCGATGGAAGGTCACAGTTGCTTCTATACCGAACCCATGAAAGCCGTGGGACAGTGCTATTACGAGATTGGAGATGAGATTTTCGTAGAAGCTGAAGTGACTGGGCGTCTCTGCCCCGGAGAACCTTATATTCCTCAGCCCCACTCACGACTCAAGGACTATCGTGTCTGTCGCAAGTTTGTCAAAAACACTTGGGATCGGGAGGGCAAGAGTGTCCGAGTCCTCACCTTTAGCTTGAAGTTGGTTGAACAGGATCATGATCCTTCGATGATGGGCGACCAGTACTCGTACCACTAGCTCATTTTTACTAATTGGGCTGGTGAAGAGGAAACCCCGTTCTGGTTGACATTATAAAGGTTTTTGAGAAAAAGATTATTGGATTTACTTCTAATCATCTAATGAACTTGGTTGAGACTCAAAAGGTTGGCCAATTTATAAAACCAGTGATGTATCAAAAGGAGTGGATTTTTGATTATGAAAGCTAGAAAGAGATGCTTTAGTTGTGATTAGTTGTGCTATAGTAGAAACAGTAAAGAAGCGAACGATAATTGTGGATATTTTAGAGGCAAAGATTCGATTCAGATTTCCGAATTACACAACTCCAGTGATGGCAATAAAATACACCCCTGGCCAAATCCATTGGCATATGTACAAAAAAGGGGATGTCATCTCATTTGACGACACAATGACCGAGCTTCTTACTTGGCGTGAACGAGTGGCTGAGTTCCCCATTCCGGTAGATAAGCCCTATTTAGTGACAAAAGTGTCTCATCGCCACGAAATATCGGCTCAAATAGGACAAAAGTCTGCTCTCTTGCTCAATGCCTTGACTGTTACAACCATCCACCTTCAGGAGGCAAAATAATGGAGTGGCACAACAGCAAAAGTATACTGACTGACTGGTGCGTTGACTGGTGGGACGGTTCCCTGGCCAAAGAGACGCCAGAAGAGGACGTACAGAGCTTCCGTGCAATGCTCACCCAGAACCTCTACCGTAGCATCGAGAAGAAAGAAGAAAAGATAATTCTAGACTGCGACTACGAACCATCAGGATTGTTGGAACAGTCAGCGGATGAAGCTTTGCTAGATTACCGGTACCTACCAAAGAAAACCATGATGAAGCTGACTGCTGACTCAAGCTGTTTTGGAGGGTATGAGGTTAATGCCAAGTATGGCTATCGCGGGAAGTGGCAAGTACTCAACAAAGGCCGCTGGCAAGATCTTAGACCAAAACTAAAAAAGCAAACTCAGGTTACCTTTATTAAGGTACTGGAAAACAATAGTCTGTTCATCAAAGGGAATAAAGATGATTGTGGGTTCGTTATTGTTTGCGATTCTTCAGTTTTTGATAAAAACCGGGGATTCTTTTCTTTTGAATTACAGGGGTACCAATTAGATGAACTAGAAACTGTTACCGAAAATATACATCCCTGCGTCACCCCTATAGCCACTGGTCATGTTGATATAGAGGTTACGGGAAATCAGTATGAGATTGACGTTACCATAAGGCATGATTACGATGCCCTTTTGACACCTTTGGATTTGTCGCGATCTCAGATTCCCTTAGAAGGGCTGCTGATGTCCGTTGTCTCCGTCTTCTTGGCGGCGGGAGTAGATGGCTCTCTGTGGTTTGAATATTCAGACCAAAACCTCCAAAAGTACTTGGATTATAACGGGCTTTATTTGCCTCCTCCGTTGCCCCACTAAAGCAAAAGAAAACCCCCGGCACCGAACCGGGGGTTTTCTTTTTGGGCGCGATGGAGGATTAGTTTCGGAAGTCTATGGGTTCGGCCATGATGAACTCTAAAGTTTCCGTAATGGCTTCCTTCGGGTGTACTTCCTTACGGAGGATTCGTTTGGCAGCAGTTGCCTGGACTAGCTTGATCTGAGCCAATGCATCCACACCCATGTACTCACAAGTCTCAGCGTCGGGGCTGACTCCGGCCAACTCCTTGATCTTTTTGGCCTTGTGTCCAAACAGCCCTTCATTGATTTGGTCAAACCGCTGGCTGTACTGGTAGTGCTCGGCTTTCCGCCCTTGCTTCTGATAATACTGCTCAATAGCCTCCGACAGCTCCCAGAACGTATTTTTGGACAGCTGACGAATCTTCAGCCACTCCTGCCGTTCCTCTGTCTCAAACTTGACATCAAAGGCATCACAGCACAACTGGTACAAAGACAGTCCGACTAGCTCCTGAGTCCATTGGATTGCCTCAGGATCTCCCTTAAGAGCCATCTTTAGTAAAAGCAATTCAAAGTCAATAAGCTTGATTACAACTTGGTGATTCTTATTCCCAGCGATAGAGGATTTGGATGTTTTGAAATCTTTGCCTAGTATGCGCTTAAGGTCTCGTGTAGTGGTATTATTGGATGTTTTGGAAATCCCATTCTTTCGTTCCGCCTTTGTTGAGAATGAGGATGAAAAATAGCGAGCTAACTGAGGGGCAGTAATCCCAAAAGCCAAAGGATCATTAGAAATAATAACGCCCTGGAAAGACTTGGTTCCAAAATAGACTTGAGCAATGGGGAGTTTTTTTGCTATCATGATTGCATGCCTAGTAGTTTTAGGTATCATTCCCTGGGGTGTTGTCGCACCGCCGGGGACTCTTTTATTATACAAAAAAAACCGGCAGTAAAACTACCGGTTCCTAAGTTTTTGTTGTCCCTTTTTTCAGGGTGATAATTTTATTGTACTTCTTGGATATCGACTAGTGCTGTCCAAGATGTTACAAAATTAAATTGATATTCAAGATATACGTAGATCTCATCAAAAACTCCGTAGTTTTTGCAAACAAAGGCGTTATGACCAGCCCCTTTTGAATTAAATTTCCATCCTGGCTCATCTCCGGTTACTAACTTGGCTACTTGCCCGTTCCAGTCAATGTACTGACAGTGCTGCTTCATTAATTTTCCCACCATTTTATTGTTAATGAAAAATTTAGACTGGCCTTTGACTTTTTCCCAGACTTTAGGGATTAAGTCTATATCAATCTGAGTCTCGTGGGTAAATTGAGTTTTATCACCTAGGGGCATAATGACATCAAAATACAGAATTACTTTTCCTTTGTTCCCGAGTTTCATGTGCCCTATTTTTTGAGATGAATACGACTTTTACAAAAATCTTCCACTTCTCCAATAGTCAGAAAGTAGGTCTCCCCAATACAAACCCGCTGCTTCAAATCGCGGACATAAACAATCACCTTCTTAGAATCCTTAAGCGGGAATTTTGGGACTTTTGAGTAGCAGACAACGTGGAATGAGAAAGTCGAAAGTTCAAAACTCTTAAACCACCGATTCCCTTCGTCCTCGAAAACGAAGGTATACCCATCCCAAACTGGGTTAGTTAGCTTCAGTAACTCATACCCCTCTTCAATAGAATCTTTGGCGTTTGGGATATAGGTTCGGGCAATGGCTACCGCTTCATTTATAGCCAAATCTTTAATATTTCCAGCTTCAATCTGTTCAGAAATATATTGGCGCTGTTGTTCTCTAGTTCTGTTGTTTCGCATCGTTTTTAGTTGATTATCTGTATCTGTCTATATGAATTTGCACAAGGTCTTCAACCTTGTCGCAAGATACGTGATGAATTTTGCTGGTTACTAAGCTGTTGACAACCCCTTCCTCGACTTCTAAGGGCATAGACTTTTCGGCATGAGCTTTCATAGTTTCAGACATTTTTAGAGGCTCAGAAAACACTATCAGATCCCCTGGTGCGTACTTGGCTTTTATCTCGTCTACGGTCAAACTAGACAAAGTCTTTACTATGTCGTACCCGGCGCATAGGTAATGGACGTGAGTCTGACTCTCGTTTGTTGAGCTTTTCATTGTTAAGTTTTGTCCTACTCTTCCAACCTACCACAACTATTCGCAACTGTCAGGAGAGTTTTTTCGATTCTGGGGACGTCTCTTGAGGATGGGCTACAAGGTGGGTTGACTAACTCGACTCTCCCAGACCACGTGGACGGAAAAACGAGGCCGTAGAGACCCAGTAACCGCAGGGAAAACGTGGACGAGTTTGATGCGCCCATATTCTCTTGGACGTCCACGTTCTTACGTCCATACTTTTCATTACTCTATATATTATTGAAAAACGTGGACGTCTCAAAACGTGGACGGATGGCTGAAACAGTTACTGCGCCTTAGATACAGAAAACGTGGACGGATGGCGTCCACGTTCGGGGTGTCGGTATTAATCAGTAGGGGGGTAGGTGTTAGCTGTAGAAACTGATGGCTTCCTTAATTGCCGCGATCGGGCACAGGTCTTGCTTTTTTACCAGGGTGGCTGCGTGGCGCTCCCGTTGCCGTATTTCACCCAAAGTTTTCGCATCATAGGAATCCCGGACCTGGTCATCAGTGGCGAGTCCCTGCTCCTCCCGTAAAGCCTTGGCCGTCTTTCCTAGAACGTCTCGATTGACCAGATCACTGACGGTAGAGTACATGAATTACCGTTTCTTCCCCTGTACCTCTGGGTGAGCGTCCAAGTAAGCCTTTATGACGTCTGTGTACGAGTTACGGGCTAGAATGCCTTGCTGGCGTTCGCTAAGCTTTGCGTTGTACTCTTCCTCCTCACGTTTTACTCCAAAAGCTTTGTCTGCTCGACGCTCTAGTGCCTCTGCAAAACAAGCCATTAATAATGCTTGAGCTTCGGGTTTCTGCATTGTAAACCCGATGTAGCCCACTAGTATCATTACCTGGTCGGTAGGAAGAATTTTTGGCTTGCGGCCTTTTCTCACCTTAATCTCCTGGAGCTGTGAACTTTTAAAACCTAGTTTCTGTAAGGTTTTTAGCGTCTCAGGTCGCTTTCCTGTGAACCATTGCCACGTTCGGGGTGTCGGTATTAATCAGTAGGGGGTAGGCTCTAGAACTCGATCATTGCATAGTGCTGATCCCAGATTTTTGGCGCATAGTTTTTGATCTCTTCAAAAAGACTAGCATCACGGAACCACAGGGTTATGTTGTAAGGACGATCGGACTCTAGTATCTTGTCGTAGTTATCATTCAACTCCTTTAGTTCATGCCTCAGTAGCCTTTGTACAATTTTTTCAAAGTTAAATACGTGGATGCAACAACTGGCCTCTCCAAACTGCAAATAAGAAGACAACTCCTCGTCACTTACAACGTAATCAAAAATTGAAATAGAGCCTATTTTGCTATTATTTAATGCTTGGTCTCGAATTTTCTTAGGAATGGGATGCAGGTAGGTTGGCATAGACAATACTACGTTTTGTGGATCTTTTGGAAGCAGAGCTAAGATGACAATTGAGTCATTTGAAATCTCCATGTAGGAAATAAGCTCATCTACACTTTCTAGTTCAGACTTGTTTAGTGATATATGCATTTTCGGTATTAATCAGTAGGGGGTAGGTGTTAGCTGTAGAACCTGATGGCTTCTTTAATTGCCGAGATGGGACACATGTCTTGCTTCTCTACCAGCATGGCTGCGTGGCGCTCCCGTTGTCGTATTTCGCCCAGGGTTTTCGCATCATAGGAATCCCGGACCTGGTCATCAGTGGCGAGTCCCCGCTCCTCCCGCAAAGCCTTGGCTGTCTTTCCTAGGACGTCTCGATTGACCAGATCACTGACGGTGGAGTACATAAACTGCTGTTTCTTCCCCTGCACTTCTGGGTGGGCGTCCAGATAGGCTTTGATGACGTCCGTATATTCCCGCCGAGCTAGAATGCCTTGCTGGCGCTGAGTC
The DNA here is from genome assembly GCF_010672065.1 of Moorena sp. SIO4A1. Classification (NCBI taxonomy): domain Bacteria; kingdom Bacillati; phylum Cyanobacteriota; class Cyanophyceae; order Coleofasciculales; family Coleofasciculaceae; genus Moorena; species Moorena sp. SIO4A1. Next base: position 34,888 of record NZ_JAAHHX010000032.1, read on the forward strand.
AGAAACTCCTGCCGGTCCTCTGCTTCAAACTTAATCTTGAAGGCGTCGCAGAATAGCTGGTGTAGGGAAAGGCCAATTAATTCCTCTGTCCATTGGATGGCTTCAGGATCTCCTTTGACAGCCATCTTTAACAGAAGTCGCTCCATGTCAATAAGCTTAATTACGTTGACTGGAGCATTATCTATTTCTGTCGAGTATTTGGATGCGCGAAAATCCTCTCCTAGTAAGCGCTTGAGGTTTCTCGATGCTACTCGTTTGGATGCGCGAAAATCCCCATTCTTCCGTTGAATCTTTGTTGAGAATGTCCAAGGAAAAATGTCAACCAACTGAGGAACACCAATTCCAAAAGTCAGCGGGTTGTTGGAAATCAGAACACCTTGGAAAGACTTGGTTCCGAATTGGACTTGGGTAACGGGAAGCTTTCTTGCTATCATAAGGTATGACCTACTTGGATTAGGTTGTCATTCCCTGGGGTGCTTGCTACACCGCCGGGGACTCTTTTATTATAGCTTATTATCTTGCGCTATACTTAAGAAGGTTTAAAAAAAACGCGGACGGATGGCGTCCACGTTTGGAGTGTTTCTATTCCAGATCTTGAAAGTGTCAAGGTATGTCGTTTTTAAATTGTTCAACTGCCTTCGCTACTATTGATGTAATCGCACTATTGAATAGTTCGCCAATCTCTTCCTCTGTCAGTTTTTCCATTTTTTCCAATTTAGGGTTGGAAATCCTGAAGCGGATATTTCCTCCTTCGTCAATATATCGCTTTCCTGACGATTCCAAAGGAACGTTTTTTGATTCAGTCATTTCTTTAGCTTAGAGACAATAAAAAGAAATGCCAGTGACTATGACCACTGGTAACATAAGATTTATTATTCGCTTACATCTTGGGTAAACGTAGGGGGAGTTTTTATTTCATATTGTACTACTTCAAAGGAACTGTTAACCCCCATACGTAATTCCTCTGTTTTTTTAAATTTCAACATCCCAACCTCCCAGCGCACAACTTCCGTCCTCAGTGGAGGCATTCCTATCTTTTGAGCTTTAAGAAGGAAAGGAAGTGCTTGGGTTTGATCAATAGGTTCGTCCACGTTTTCTCCTTGTTCGTTTCTCTGTCCCCATTTTGACATATTAAAAACGCGGACGGATGGCGTCCGCGTTTGGGGTGTCGGTATTAATCAGTAGGGGGTAGGTGTTAGCTGTAGAACCTGATGGCTTCCTTAATTGCCGCGATCGGGCACAGGTCTTGCTTTTTTACCAGGGTGGCTGCGTGGCGCTCCCGTTGCCGTATTTCGCCCAGGGTTTTCGCATCATAGGAATCCCGGACCTGGTCATCAGTGGCGAGTCCCCGCTCCTCCCGCAAAGCCTTGGCTGTCTTTCCTAGAACATCTCGATTGACCAGATCACTGACGGTAGAGTACATAAAATGCCGCTTTTTCCCCTGCACCTCTGGGTGAGCGTCCAAGTAAGCCTTTATGACGTCTGTGTACGAGTTACGGGCTAGAATGCCTTGCTGGCGCTGAGTCAGAAACTCCTGCCGGTCCTCTGCTTCAAACTTAATCTTGAAGGCGTCGCAGAATAGCTGATGCAGAGATAGATCAAGGAGTTCTTCAGAAAAAGCTAAAGCGTCTAAGTCTCCAGTAGCAGTAAGTCGAAGGAGTAATCTCCGAAAATCGCCAAGCAGTATGACATTTACTTGTTGATTGCTTAACTCGGTGGAATACTTGGTCGCACGGAACTCCTTACCTAGTATACGTTTGAGTGTCTTAGAAGCTTGATTTTTGGCAGTACGGAAATCCTTGTAATTTCCTTCCATTACTACCGGAAAAATTGCAAACAACTGAGGAACTGCAATCCCAAAAGTCAGTGGGTCATCAGAAATTAGAACACCTTGGAAAGACTTGGTTCCAAATTGGACTTGGGTGACGGGAAGTTTCTTTGCTATCATGGAATTACTCCTAGTAGTCTTAGGGGTCATACCCTGGGGTGTTCTAGCACCGCCGGGGACTCTTTTATTGTAGACTATAATTATCTTGCGCTACACTTAAGAGATAGTAAAGGAGGTGCGACATGAAAAGACCTAAGCCACGGGGTTTTGGAACTGTACCAGAAAAGAATCCAAAAATATTGTTTATCGACACATGGGAATCTTTTTTTGAAGAAAGAATATTAGCTCTTTTTACCCAGGTAATGTACAGACCAAATGGTTTTGACTTTTCGGTTCTTGACAGTCAACTTAAAGTAGATCCCAGATATTGCTGGGTATCAAATTTGTTTGTCTATAAATTGGTTGGCCAAGACTCAAAGGAAGGGATTGTTTATTCTGACTTAATAAACAATGAAGCCATGACTGGGTATATCCTTTTTAAAACTTACAGTTCTAGGATTCAAGTAAGAGTACCTTTTCAGATTAAAGATGAATCTTTAAAGGCTCTAGAATCATCTATAGCTCAAAGAATTCAAGATAGAATAAGTGATGTCGTTCGCTACGATGGCAAGAAGGTTTCCCTTGATAGAGAAGGAAGTTTGGTTACCTCTTTTTTGCTAATAAAAGACGGGGTAGGTAGATTTAAAATTTCAACTGAAACCTCAAAAGAAGATTATAAGGTAATCATAAAATTATTTAGTTGATTTGCTGACGCGACAAAAAAAAAGCTCCCAGGTTTCCCTGAGAGCGCTGCTCAAGCAATCAAGACTTGGGACTACTCCCCAATAGTGATTGAAGTGTCACTAGATTGGCCAGAGGAGCTTTTAACAGTAATAGAGCCAGTTTCAATTGTCACGTTATTCAGTTTTTTTGCTTTTCCTATTGTGATTGAAGTGTCATTTACTACTGTCGTCTCTGTAACCTGTGTCTCTGTGGTCTGGGTTGTGGTAACTTCTTGTTTAGCCATGCTGTTTCTCTATCATTTGTTACTCCCTTTATTTTGCCACAACTAATCGCAATTGTCAAAAAAATCCCCAGGTTTTCCTAAGGGATTAATTCTGTTCTTTCTTGCAAGCATCAAGGAACCTATTGATATTCCTATTGCTTTAGATCTCTGATTCTACTTCATTCCTTTTACTTACGTACGTTTTTCCAATAAGCCCCGCTGGCGTAATAACTTTTTCGTTTTTCGCGCTCCTCCCACCATTGCTTGTAAGCTGGGCCAGGTTTTGCTTTTCCCAAGTTGTCGGGGTCAAGCCATTCCTCTTTAGTAACAGCTATCCATTGGTTTAGCTCCTTTTGCTTTGGCTGGCTGCTGAAGTAAGCATCCATTCGTTTCTTTTTGTTGCTTCCTGTTTGCATCCGCTTAGCGAGGATACCGATCTCCCCTTCAAGGGTTTCGATTTGTCCCCGAACGTAGATTTGAAAACCTCGGACGTCATTGGGAGTAAGCTTACACACAGGCGTCTCCTATTACAGTTAATATTTCATCTGCCGTAAGCCCCGATTCAGCCCACAGCTTAATTCGTAGATAACGGACGCTGGTGTAGGGGGCATTGCGGTGTTTACTAGTGAGATAATCTAAAATGAAAGTCTCATCAAATAATGCCACTCGAACTAGTTCCTGGTCTATCCCTTGGCGAAAGTGAGTATATTCAGGAGTGATTTTTGTTGCTCGGGCATATCGTGTTACGTCGGTTACAGTAGTGCGAGCCAGTTTCGCTATTGCCGCAATGGAAGCCATCATGCTGCCATCGGTTCTTTCATGGTATATTAGGATTGAATTCGATGATTTTATCATGCTACAAAGCCGTAATTGATTGTGGGTAGATAAGGTAATAGAAGGGCTGCAACTGGTATTTGCAGCCCCTTTTTTTATCCTTTTACTTCAATTATTGCTACAACTCTTATTGTTGAGTCAAACACGTGATGACAAAAAGATACTTTTGTTATCTCAAAGACAGTACCTTGTAATTTGTGTTCTTGATTAGTGACGCTATTGTAAACTTTTTCAATGAATACAATATTGTCTCCCACTTTTAGCGTTTGCCGCAAATTCTCCATATTGGAGTTGGAGAATGTATATTCTGGAGTTGTAAAGTCAGTGAACTTAAACACTACATCTACTTCTGAAAAATCCATCATTAATCCCTCCATTAGAAGCTGATTTCTGGGTCAATGCAAGCAGGTTCGGGAGTTAAGTTAATCCGATTGGGTTCGGAAGTGTCAAACGCTTCTGCAATAATTTCATCTGGGCTGTCAGAACAAGATACAGACTCCCAGAGGATTTGGTAAAACCTGACGTATTCTTGTAGCGCCTTAATATCAAAATACAGCCAAGGCGAATGCCCTGTTTTTGGACGGTATCCCAGTTCTTTTTCTATCAGGTCCCAGGCGTGACTGATTCCGCGATCAGAACCAAGGAGGAGTTGGTCGGCTTTTTCAAGCATGATAGTCATCTCGTATTCAAGACGACCTTCTTCTTCCTCGTCGTAGAGGTCGCGGTACCAGTCATGAGCATCCCCCATAATTTGAACTTTAAGATTGCAAAGTTCCCAATAGAGGGAAGCGCGAAGCTCTTTCTTTACATCGGTTCCTAGGATATGACCCCATTTCGTTCCCAACTCAGGTGAAAAAGATCCCACTAAGTTAAAGAGGCTAGCCACTGTATGTGGTAGTGATTGAACGTAGCACTGCGGGTGATCTTTTAAGATTACAGCCATTGCCTTGTACACTCGCAGATATTTTTTAAGTGTCTCTGTCGGCATGTAGTTTTCAATGTGATCAAAAGGCTGAAGCTTCCAAACCCGTCCGATTTTCGCCACATGAGCGCCCTGAACTACTATACTGACTTCGTCCTTGACTTTGTGATAATCTTTCCGGTCAATGTCGGAATAAAAATCTCGTTGTTCAACCAATAGCTCTTGGTGTACCCGAAGGCGTTCGTTAGGGATATCTGTCATCTTCTGTTTTCCGTGGTTCCGTTCGTTTCTAGTACTATTTTACCGCAACTGTTCGCAACTGTCCATTCTTCCAGCCCGTAAAAAACAGACAGCCGTCTCAGAAACCCTAGGTTTACAGTCTTTTTATAGCCCGTTTCAAGGTGAGATATTCTATATTTTGTGACCCCCATGTGCCTTGCTGTCTCTGCTTGCGATTTACCAGCAGCCTCTCTAGCTTCTTTCAGAAAGGTGGCAAGGTTTGGAGCTTGCCATGTTAGCGTCTCAGTAATCTTCATGGGTTTAGGTAATAGGATATATCACTGCATCATACCGTCCTCTTACCGTCCATATTAGTACGGTAAACCAGATTTTAAAAAAGACTTGACAACTTCGTTTACTCTGAGGTATACTAAAAGTGTGGTCGGAAAGGACAAGCGAATTGATTGAACGCGAGACGCTTGTCCTGAAGCCCCGAACACCCGGAGCTATTAGGTATTATCTACTGATATTAGCTCCCTGTCTGTACCTTGAAAATCGAATACCTCACTGCTTCCCTAAATAACAGGAAAACAAGCCATTTGAACTTGCTAGCGCGATAGAAGCGACTACAAGCAAAGCGGTTGTTTTTTACTACTAAACAAGATTACGGGTAAGTGAATACTAATCACCGGCTAGTTGACTATTGCAAGTTAACCTAATCACGTCCCTGCGATTGAACATCACAGAGCAGAATATCACCAGTGCGGTAGTACACAGAGTACATAAATCCCACTTAGGTTTTTCTCAGGACGGTGATTTGCCTTATTGAAAGTGATTATCACCGATTATTTTGTTTCAGAAGGCAAGAGGGAAGCAGTGGGAGACTACTGAAAGACACCAAAATGAACTAGTTCATTTTGGGCTTCTCAAGCCAGTTTGTGGAGTGTCAGCGTCTTTTGTTTTGATCGACCAAAACTCAAATCACTAATAAAAGAGGCTCGCAATAAGCAAGAAATGGTTGTCAAAAATATTACACCTTACACTGAGTACGAACCATGTGATCGGGCTTCGTTAGTCAAAAAGAAGACTATGGTCTTACTGGAACGGATTAACAATTCCGCCGGTGATTCCATCTCAGTAGCTGAGTACGCCCTCCAAGTTTTCTTCTCTCACGGAGTACTGGAGAAGGCGTTACGAAAAGAAGTAAAAGAAAAATTTGGTTTTAGCCAGCAGAAACTCTGGTGTTGGCGGGTATCAGTAATAGACAATAGTCCATTAAAATACCGAACTAAATTCAAAAAAATGTTTTACGAGAGTCAGGAACGAGTCAAAGGTGAGCAAACTCAAGGAATACCCCCTTATCAATTGTTTGTCTATTGGCTTATTAGCTTGCTCTTAGTTAAACCAGAAGGAAGACGACGACGAAGTTACAAAGAAGTCGCCGTAATTCTACTCGAATTTTTAAACTACTTCACTCCAGAAAAATTCACTGAGGCATTAGATAGATGGAAAGCAATACATCAACCTGGTCAGAAGCAATCGATTTTTTAGTAGACCCTGAAGGTAAGGGAATGTCAGAAGCACAAGCAGTAGCCGCTTTAAAAAAAGCAGGTTATGAACCTTCTGACACCAAAATCCCCGACGACATAATTACTGGACTGGAAGCCGTCTATCTAGGGATAGAAGAAGCTAAAGAAAAGATTGAAGAGTCTGTAAGTGGCAAAGGTGGAGAGATGACAGTCTCCAGCCCTGAAGAAATTGAAACATTCTTCATTGACGCAGCCACTAACAAGCTTCAGACTTCGGGTTGTGCTGGGTTGCCTCTTGAAGTGATCGGCTTCATGGCTCAGAACGAAATTGAAGGGTCTGAATTTGTAGCTGACTTTCTCCATCAAATTAAGATGGCCAAGTTTGAGAAGCGGATGCAGACTAATCAGCGGAAGTTCACTAAAGCAGTCCTTGGTGCTCAACAAGAGAATCGTAGGGAACTCAACGACATTTTCGATCGAGGATTCGTTGAAGCTGTCACTGATGAGCAAGATGAAGAGCCAGAGGTTGAGCTTGAGGATTACCGCAAAGCAAACAAAGAAATGGCAGTCAAATCTCAAAACCAGGACTCTGCCCACTTTAACTCTGTGTCAACACCAAAAAAAAAGTTAACCCAAGCTCAGCTAGTTGCTCAGGTCTTAGCAAACAGGTCGAGCCAATGAAAAATAAAGTAGACGGCATTTCCATGTCATACATGCTTGGCTTCTTGTCAATGTTGATTGTGTTTGGGGGCTGCGGCACCCAAGTCTACTTTGGAGTTTCTGATCAGATGGTCAATGCCTCCATTGACCGTCGGGTGGAAAGCGAGGAGAGACAGAAAGACCGAGACCTTCAATCCCAGAAGAACACTCAAGACAGAGCCAGGGAGTTGGCTGACAATAAGGCCAAAAACAAAATCATCAACGGGTTCCGGGTTTATATTGCCAGCGAGTATTATTACAACCCAGCTGCGCCTACTCCGCCCACTGAAGAGTATGTGTGGAAATTAATCAACAACATAGTCCCACAATCCAAAAACGGCTATGTATTTGCAGGGGACAGTAACAATCCTACTACCTGTTTCGGATGGGCTAACAAGAAGCAGTTTTATTTTGTCGGTTCACCAGACAAGACTGAAGCACAAAAAGCAAAAGACGGCTGTACTAATTACCACAAACAAAACTGGAGAAACTAATGGGAATTGGCCAAAGAAGGTATCGGGCTACTAGAAACGTGGGGACTTACGAAACGTCTCAATCCCAACAGCAAACAGTCAATCACAATCAATCAAGAAACACTCAAAAGTCAGGGCTTTACTTTGTAAAAGAGTACGAAAACATCCTTGACCAGATTGAAAAAATTGTGGCAAGTGCAGCGGCAATGTTGGGTTTGACCGTGGGAAAAATTACCTTGTCAGTAGGTATGAGATTGGTAGCTATGACTATCTTTTTTGTTTTCTCAACTGTTGTTTCAATTGATAGTTTTTATCAAATCAATGGGGGAATTAGTCTGATACCTTGTCCAGTGAGGGATGAGCCTTGGATTGGTTGGGGAATAACTGGTTTGCTCAAGATAAACTTGGCTCGGTTACTTTACAGTGCAATCCAGACCTTGGTCTTCAATGCAGCCCAATCAATCTTTCTTCTGATTCAGACGTCTTCTCGGTTGGTATCAAACTGGCCGGTAGGTCAGAGAAAGCTACTTTGGGTTTCAGGCTTGTCCTTGAGTGCTTGTGAAGCTATCTGGGTTTTTGCAGACAGATGGCCGCTAGACGTCTATTGGATCCCAGGGTTGAAAATAGGCGACAAAGTAGCAATGTCCATTGCCTGGACTGGGTGGAATGTTTACGTTGTTTTTGCTATTGCGATTGGAGCCTCATTGTTTGGTCTTACTAAACTAACAGCAGAGAGCGAATTAGGTTACACCAGAAAATAATAATAAATCATTAATATCTACAAACAAAAGAGGGTGAAAGCCCTCTTTTTTATTAATCAGGAGAAATATAATGCATTACGATAATCAGGATTTTATGTGCGATGAACTCATCTCAGACCATAATTTTATCAGCGCTTCGGACATCAATGAAAGAATCAAACAACTAGTTCCATATCCTGAATTGAGGATGTTAGCTAACCCTCGCCTTTGGATGACCAAAAGAATGGATTTACTGAAAGACCATGGAGAGGAAGAAGGTGGAAAAGTCCGAGGAGCAGAAGCTTTAGGATTGACTGGAATGGTAGGAGGGGGGTTGTTGTGTCTGGCGTCTCCGCTGTTGGGACTTACTGCTGTAACTTTTGGGGGATTGTCTTTCTGTACAGCCGTAGCTACAGACCACCGGCGTACCAAGTTGTTTAAAGTATTTTCTTTGACAGCCAGGGAAGTGGGAGAGGCTATCGAGCGTAAATTTCATATTGACCTGCCTGTCAACCAAGAGCAAGACGACGGGTGTTACTATACCCCAGAAGAGGCGGCCTACAGGTTCCAAGAGCGTCAGGTAATTGAACAGCAACAAGCAGCAAAGGCAAAAGAAGAGGTAAGACCCATGGTTAAACTAGATAACCAATGGAAGTTTCTCCCTCCCAAAGAGTCATCTGAGTTTCAGTTTGTCCGATTGTTTATTCGGGAATTGGACATTGCAATGAGAGACCCAAAACTGACTATTTTAGGTCGCTTCCGTCTGTACTTAGACGTCTGTCATCAAGACTACGTAGAGGAGCGAGATACCGGTTACTTACCTATCATTGAGAAAATCGCCAATAGGTTCCCTGTAGAGCAAACTATTGACGTCCAGGCTATTGAAGAAGGGGTACTTCCGGTTAACATCACTAACCGGTTAAATCAAGAAGCCCAAATGACATTTAGGGCTTCTCCGGCCATGGCGCTCCCAACACAACAGCCGGTTGAAACACCGGTTTCCTTCCCAAAGATGTCGGTTCCCAAAGAAGGCGTAAGCGACCAGCTTACGCAAATGGACATAGAGGACATAGACCTGGGAACTGAAGAGTGTGGTTTCACTGCATTTAAAAAGATGATTTACCGCTGTTTGTTCATTGGAGGCGGACAGCGCAGTGGTAAGACCTACTTGTCTGCTAATTGCTGTGAAATTGAAGCAGCAGAAGGTCACATTGTCATATATATAAACTTTGCGACAACGGAAGTAGACGTCAAAAGTGACAAGTGGGCATTTGTGCCTTCAGAGCACAAGATTGAAGTAGACTTGGATGACATGGACACCGAGGAGGCTCGGACTTGGGTGGCCAGAGGGTGCGACTTACTGAATAAAGCCAAGAAGCTGGTTAAACTATCATCTAAAACAAAAAGAAAAATCTTGGTTGTAGTAGACGAGTTGGGAGTAATTGCAGCCAAAAGTCACACTCATGGCAAAGAGAAGGTATGTGATCCATTCTTAGAGCTACTAGCCGGGATGATTACCAAATATTCCAATACAGCGATCAAGTCTAACATTGGGTTACACCTGATCAGCGCAGGAATATCTCCCCAGGTCTGGAATGATGCAATAAAGAACGCCATCAAAACCAACTGTAGTTTAGTTATCAGTTCTATTAACCTTGGGCGTTCTGTTGTAGACCCCGATACCGGTGAAGCTGTTTACACAGATTATGGAGTATTAGGTTCTCTATCTAGAAATTTCCAAGGTTCTTATCAGGACATTACCCCTGGCCTAGATAGCATCTACGTAATCCTAGCGAACAAGAAGTGGTACAAGTCAGGCAGTCCTGCTGACCTACCAAAAGTCCCTGTAAAAAAAAACTATCAGGATGCTAAAGTAGAGGAATTCCCAGAGAACTTTGATAAATTAATTGAAAGGCTGAAATCTACTATTGAAACAGACTTCTGGTCTTTTGCTACGAATGACTTAGGTTTAGAAGATGGCGCTGCTATCAGGACTTTGATAAACGGGATAGCTATCTACCTAGAAGAAAATGAAAAGGAGTTAGGCAAGCGTTTCTGTCGAACTAAAGAGTTCAAAAGGTGGGACGCCCGTTACTCTTACCCTTGGTACCAAGAGGTTAAAAAAGAGGCTATTCAACGAGTAAGAGGAGTATGCCCCCTGTGCCAAGAGGAAGAAGCAAAAGAGCTTCATCATTTGGAGTACCTAGGAGGGGAGGATTCAGAGGACAACGTAGCAGCAGTATGTCCTGGATGCCACAAAGAGATTTGTCACCACCCCGACAATTGGATCAAAGGTAAGTACGACGACATTTGGTCTTACCATTCGACGGAGAACTTCTCAAAGGTAATACTTCGACAAGCCGCTGAAATGTAAAGAAAACCCCCGGCACTGCGCCGGGGGTTTTTCGTATCTAATGATTTGCTAACAACTGCTGATAGGCTACTTTATCTCTTGGGGTAAGTTCCCTTGGCTGCCAAGGGAGTGGCCTCCCTGCCTCAAACTTAACGTATTCCATCGCAAAATCCAGACGCTGTTTCAGTGAGTAGTTAATCATCAGGCTAGTGAGGTAATAGTATTTTTGAGTTGGCTCATAGACTCCCCAGCAAAGATATTCTGGGACCCCTTTGGTTACCTGGTAGGTAATAGCCCCTTTTATCAAAAACTCCTCTGCCTCTCCGTTTGGGGTTACTCCGTACTTCAACCCTCTAATCTCTAAAGGTGAATGCCACATAGTCCGATGGAGACCGGGAGGCATGGAGTGCTCCTTTCTTGTCGGGATTATAGAACCTACTAAAGTCAATATCATTCCGGAGTCTTTCTCTATCAAAAAATTGAGAGTCGTGTTTACGTCAAGGCTTTTTTTGTTCATTTCGCGTAATTACAGCTAGGTCTCCTTTTTTTTTAACTTGGTCATTTGCTGATATCCGAGGTATAATAAAAAAAGATAGGCGAGGCGAAACAAATGGATTACGCAAGGGTAGATACAGCAGGACTGAAGCCAGGGATGATTAGCGCTTGGTTGTGTAGCCCGGAAGTATGGCCGTTATTGACCAACTTAGAAGAAGAACAGAATGGTTGGTACTATCAAAATTATGAGTGGGATGGAAGTAGCGTGTTAAGGCTTCCTAAGGAGCACGTTTCAGCTTTTCTTAATTGGAAGCAGACTAAGATTGAAGAAATTGTCGCCACTTTCAATGGTACTATTCCTGTAGAAAAAAAAGAGCGGAATCCCGCCCTGACTAAAAAACATACACCAATCGATGTGCGTTCATATACTAGCACGGCAGAGTATCACCGCACAATTCCCCGCCTTGTAAACGTAGGGTCTCAAGATAAACAAGGAACCACCGAATTTTTAAGAAGTAACGACCTGAATCAAGAAGTTGCAAAGTTGTGTAGCCAGGACAACAACGATCAGGTCTACGACTCTCGTCTGTATGTCAGTCCCTGTGGACGAACCAATGAATTAGAAATTGACGAAAGGTTAATTTTTTTGTATGAGAAATACGTAGGAAAAATCAAATCTGCGGATAAAGAGGTAGAGCGTCATGACTACTTGCCTTTGGTTAACTTTTCAAAAATAGCGAATGAAAATCCAGAAATCTCTATCAATGACTGGATGAAGTCAAACAAAGGACAGAAAGCTGTGGAAATACTGGCTGATTCCCTTTGTATTCCCAGGTCTCAGATTGAAGATTTTGCTTTACAGCATGACGAAAATGGGGTGACTTGGATAGCAGAAGATTTACTTCCAAGCTATTTTGATCTTTTAAAGAATGGAGACGTTGAGGACAGAATTGAAGCTCCTACCAATGACAAAAAAGTTACTAAGAAGGTAAAAAGAAAAGCGAACAAGATTCCTCACGACTGGCTTAAAGTCAGAGATATTCGAGTGGTACTGAACAAGAAACTAAAAATCAATGCTACAGCTCAGCAATTAAACAAAATACTACAAGAAGAAGGACTACAGGAGAAGATAGGAAAGAACTGGAAAGTAACCAGCAAAGGGGAAAAAGTAGGTACTGGTGCCATTATTAGATGGAGTCCAGAAGTTGTTAAAGTTTTAGAAACTAAATTAACAAAAAATAAAGAGCTTTGTACTTTAGCAGAAATCTTAAAAAGAATGAAAATCAAAGCCGGTAACGCTGTACAAAGAAGGGACGTGCTAGGCAAAGATGCCAATGAAAGGCTGGCATTTTTAGGGCTACAAAAAACTGGTATTTACACAACAAAAAAAGGGAAAGAGTACAAGGTCTGGTTTCCTCAAGAAAAAGCTGCTAATTTTTCGGGAATGAAAAACAAAATAACGTTGTGGAATGAATCCATAATTGACGATTATCTACTAGACTACTTTTACGAGACACAGCATATTCAACTTCAACTAAAGGTCGCTTAATGGATTACCCGAGGATCCTTTCACTGGTAGAAGAGTATAACGAGGCTATAGCTAGCTTAGAGCAAGATGCGATCGCGAGACTTACGAAAAGCCTAGACGTATCGCTGGAGCAACTACTGGAACGTCTGAATTCAAAGTACCCAGACATCAAAAACAACCTGTCTATCCTCCCAGCTCAACGTTTGCTTTTGATAACGAGTGAGTTAGGAGAACTGCTCAATATAGTCAGTAGAAGCCAGGAAGAGAAGCACACAGAGATATTTAAAGGTCTAATAACCGAAGGGCATAGGATTGGAGCGGAAGAGGCTACTGAATTGGTCAAAATGGTGGACCCAAGCTTTGAGGTCGCTTCCTACTCCAAGGTTCCTATCAAAGCCGCAGCTATTGCTGCAAGTCGAACTTACAAGAACCTGCTGGGGTATGGCGAGCAGTTTGCTGACAACGCTTCCAATGTAATTTCTCAGGGAATAATCCAAGGATTAGGGAGTAGAAAGATTGCTGGAGTTCTTCGCGCGATGGAAAAGAAGGCCACCAAGGTGCAGGTAGAAAGGATTGTCAGGACGGAAACAGCAAGGGCAGCAATTGGCGCGGTAAAGCAGTTGTACACTGACAGTGATCTCAGGTACGGCGTATGGGTCACTACAGTTCAGGATGTTTGCCCTTGGTGTATCGGGAAGTCTGGAAAGATTTACCGAATAAAGGATATGGTGATTCCCCAACATTTCAACTGTCGGTGTTCGATTCTTCCTGTCGCACCTGATTGGGCTCGCGATGGTATTTTCGATTTTGTCGCGATCGATAACTATTCAAAATCTGTTAGAGAAGGAAAGAGGGTGAGGACTGACAGGGCTTTATTTGAAGCTGCTCCACCGGAAGAAGTAACAAGGGAAAAATTTCTTGTAGCTAAGTGAAGCGTTGTGGTAAGATGAGGTTAGTTGTTCCCCTACCAAAGACAATGAACCAAGATTATTACAACTTAACAAAATACATTATTTTGATGTATAACAGGGAGGCTTTCCTGGATTTAAAAAGTATAAGTCAGGAAATAGATGGGAGTTACTATGAAGCCTCAGGAATAGATCCAGAGTATTATTGTAATGTTTATCATTCTCAAGGTCAATGTCAAGTTACTTGTAATATTAACCAAAAGGAAAAAGATGGGATAATTTCCGTGTTTAGGTACGAAAAAGTGTTTGAAACTGGAATTCCAAGGCAGTTAATAAATAATCCAAATGCTGTCTTTATTGTTGACAAAAATACGCTTATTCGAGCCAAGCTAAACAACACTCCCAACTCCCATCGGATGGTCTATCCGGCAGGAATAGTGTTTGACAAAGAGAACAGGAGGAAGTGCTTGGGACATTTTGGAGTCGTAAAATTCAATTAAAATCAATAATTAAAAACTAAAAAAGTCAATGAAATTTAAGCTTCATTGACTTTTTTTTCGCCTTTTTAGAGATAATGATAATACAGTATATCAAGCTATTTTTCAACGCTTATGGTCAGTTTGTTAAGACAGCAGCAATTTCAGGTCGTAATAGGGGAACAAGTAGTATTTAGTAGTGGAGACGGTTTACTGAAGAACGTTAGCGTAACTCTATCGGAACAAGACCGGGCTAGTCAATGCGCTATTGATTTTTTTGATCGCGATGCCAAAATAGCGAACCTGTTCCTTACCCAGTTCCAAGAGCAAGGTGGTATTCTAACTCCCGACGGATTGCTTACCGAAACAAAGAAGAAGGATGGAGCACCCACCCCTAAAGCAAATGTACAAGGGAGACCAAGGGGTGATGATTTGGCCAGGGAAATCGTGGACGAAGCTAAACGGCAAGGGATTACTCAGCTGGAGCAAATAGCCTACATCCTAGCCACGGCTCAACATGAATCCAACATGGGGCAGTACTGGGAAGAGATAGCAGACGGCACCGCTTACGATGGTAGGGCAGATCTAGGCAATACTCTTCCTGGAGATGGGCCAAGGTACAAGGGGATGGGGTTGGTTCACATCACCGGACGTAGGAATTATGCGCTTGTTGGGGACAAGCTAGGAATACCATTACTGGAAAAACCTGAATTAGCAAAAGAGCCTAAATATGCATTAGTGATATTGACCAAAGGAATGGTTGAAGGGTGGTTCACTGGGAGGACATTAGACCGATATATAAAGCCGGGACTTGTGGATTATGTAGGGGCTAGGCGGATAGTCAATGGCACTGATCGCGCTCAAAAGATAGCAGGCCATGCTCGACAGTGGGAAGCAAGACTTAGAGCCGGGGAGTTTGCCACAGGAGAGTCGTCATCTCCTGTGGCTGCCAATAAAGTAAGTTCTGTTGTACCCCCGGTATTAAAAGGTCAAGGAATTAGGATCAAGATAGGCATAGGATTCACAGGAACCGAACTGGTCACATTTGAGTACTTCATGACGGGCATTCGGACATCTGCAAATAATTCAACCAGAATAACTGGAAAGCAGTTGAGGTTCATGCTAGGAAAGGAACCTCGGCTTAGTAAGATCTATCAAGGACTAACCTTAAGGCAGGCGGCAAAGCTATTGCAGAGAGAAACTCAGATTAAAATAGATATTCCAAGAGGAGAAACAAAAGTCAGTGAAGTTATTAACTTTAATCGCAATACGTATCAGAACTTGTTAGAAGTAGCTCAACAATCTGGATTTGTCGTGAGAGGTTCTACTGACAAAATAAAAATACAACCAATAACTTTTGGAGATAAAATTTTAGAAGTCAAAAGAAATCAATTATTGTCAGGCTCTTACTGGGGTGATGAAGCGACCAGTAATAGACTGATCAAGGGAAAGGTACTGACCGACTCACTGGTTTCTCAAGAAACAACAGACGAAATACTAGATGAGATCAATCAGCTTGCTGCTGGCATTCAACCTATCAAGTCAGTAATAGATGAAGGAAAGGGTATTGGGAAGGGGTTTCTAGGGAGGCTGGTCATAGACCCTTACAGAACCCCAGAGATTTTAACCATAAAACCAGGGGATTTGGTTAAATTCTCAAAAGAGTTTGTCTACAGCTCAGCCATGCAAAGGAATTACAGAATATCGGAGGTTGGCCATTCTCCAGGGGCTAGTGTTCTAGACATTTATTTACCAGTAGCCGTAAAAGGCAGGCCAAAGAAGAAGGCAATTACTGGAGGTAAAAAGGGGGTTAGCAAGGTAGCAAGAGAATTGCCCCCTCAGTGGAAGGTACCACTGAAAAAAGGGGATACAGTGGCCGGATTCAGAGTTACATCCCCTTATGGCTTGCGGGTCCATCCTTTAAGCGGGCGCAGAAAAATGCACTGGGGGGTCGATATTGGGGCGCAAACCGGAACTCCGCTGTATGTAATTGGTGATCAGATTACCTTGAAGCGATTCTTTGACCATGCAGGGGGCGGGAATGTGGCCAGGTTTGAATGGGCAGGGATAACTTTTGATTACCTGCACTGCGCTGAAATTGCCCGTGAAGGGGTCTATAAGGCGGGGGCGCAGATTGCAACAGTAGGAAACACTCACGGTCTTCCTGGGGTCACCATGTATCCTCATCTGCATTTTCAGCAAAGATACACCAACGAGTTTTCTGAAAAGGTCAGTCCATTCAAAGGATATGTGTATTGGGCTTTAACCGGCAAACCACCTGTATAACACACGTCCACGTCCCCAATCTAAACGTCCATGTTTTTCATTACTCTATATATTATTGGAAAACGTGGACGGATTAATGGACGTCCACGTTTAATAGAAACCAAACAGAGCAAAGGGTTCAGCCTAATTTCTTGCAACTTACTGATTTCTGGGCGTCCACGCACAAAATCACACATTTCCACACACGTCCACGTAATTTAATTCTCCGATTTTGGGGGAATTTCAAAAGTTTCTACTAGAACCTCAGACTCTGGGAACACAGTAAATAACTTGAGCTTGGTTGTGTACTTGGAGTAGTTTGGGGTCGAATCAGGGACTAAATTTACGATCGCGGTAAATCGGAGCACCAAGTTTGCAATCCAGTTAGTTCCCTCAGGTTGCTGCAACTGATAATTCAAAAGCCAAAGTGGAACTATTACATTGGGGTACGGAGGTCGTTGACCTACTAGGGTATACAGTATTGCATCTGTTATTTGCTCTAGACTGCTTCTCTCTTCTTCAGCGTATTTGTACCTGCGAGCTGTCATTACTAAGATAGAAAGTTCATAAGTGAGTTCTTGAGTGGTTACTGTATAGCCCTGTGGACTTCTTTCAGGTTCTGCTCCGATCACTTGAGGAAGCGCTATTGATACAAACCCATTTTGACTATCATCTGAGTAGTCAGCCGCCTCTAAAGGAAGAAGAGATACTGGAATCCCTACCTTTTTTAACTGTTCCCTTAATGGGGTTAGTTTGTCAGAAATCCAAAGATCTAATATGCTAGCTTCAATCATTCCGGGTAACTGTTGTCTCTGTAAGTATTCATTCGGTCATCAATCAAGCTTATGTTGAGGCTCCCAAGCTTGGCTAAGCTCCATTGACTTGGTAATTGCTTTGGTTGTTCTAACTTGTCGATTAAAACTGTTACCAAGCCTTCTTTTATTCCTTCTATTTGTTGAATCAGGTACTCAATAGATTTATTGAGTATCATTTCCCCTGGACTTCTTTTGCTTGGGAGGAAATAGTTCATCATTAACCTTTTGATGTCCTGAGCTATAGCTTTAGGATTTCCAGTGTACGACGCAATTACGTCTACTGTGATAGTCACTATGTCTATTTGCGACACTGAAATCAAGGCCATAGCAGCTTTCTGATTTAGTACGGCTTGTAAGTCTACTATTTGGGCAGCGTTGAGAGGGACTAAATTTGCGTTAATAGCAAAGACATGGACGTACCCATTATCAAAAGTTATACGGTCAGGCTTGAGCCTTGCTATAGCTACCGCCGCAGACCCTTGACCTAAATGTTCTGTTGTCTCCGTCTCAAAATCTTCTTGACTTACTAGTGCCCTGACCCGCAGGGACCGGAAAATAGTTTCTCTCCATTGTTCATCTGTTTCTGGCTCTGTCCCTCCCGAAATATCCCCCAACAGGCTTAATGATTCTATTCGCTCAAGACCCTCTCTTGTGAAATTGACAACGGAGCCTACTGGTTGATTCCCAAGTTCCCCTGGTTCTAAGGCTATGATGTCCATGATGCCAGTACTTTCCCCTGCTCTTATATTTGGGTCAGTCTCTGAGATGTAATCAATCCCTCCTATTCTCAGCTCTCTTCCTGGCTCAATATTGGTAATGTCTGGATAAAGTGCATTAAGTGTAACCAGCACTCTCCCCACCGCCTTATTTCCTTTGCTTCTGGTGAACCCAAATATAGCCAGTCGATTTTTTTCGATCTCACTAGCCACTTCGTTCATATAGCCTTGAAGCTGTACCGCTATTGTTGCCATAGCTTCAATGATTACTGTGGCAGGAGAGAATGGGGGCATCCGAAGCTTTCCCGAAGTTTTAGCAATGGCTACCTGCCTTCCTATCTCCACCAGCTCTTCTACACTTTTATCTGTAACTTTTGGAATAGTCATGGATTCTTCCGGACTTGACAATATAGCCGGGGTATAATATAGTAGAGATAACAAGAGAGGTTCAGACCCCTACCAAAGAGACGAACCTCTCAACGCTGCCCAAATATGCAAGGACAATACACTCATGTTATCAAAAGATGCTAGCTTGGCTAATAAGCGCTCTGTTCGTGCTGGCCAGGAATATTACACTCCGATAGAAGGCCCGCTAGAGTCTCGGAATAGCTACCTGCTGGATGACGAATGGGAAACGGTAGAAGCAATTGTGAAGAAAATGGGATTGTCTTTAGCTGTTGGTGAGATTACAACACTAAAGGTAGATTTAGCTCAAATCTCTCATAAGCTATCCGGTTGTCGTAAGATTTATCAACATCAATCACTATACCTAGATACAGCTCAAGTTCGATCAGCTATCAAAAAAGCTGTTAAATCGAAAAAAAATCTGGGGTATACTCCCGGGAAGTTTACCGGTTATAATTGGGAGAGAAAGGGGATGCCTCGTTGGTAGATAGCAGCGAGAACCTTGACCTGAATTAAACACAAAAAACCACCTTGGGTTGCACCGATCAAGGTGGTTTTCCTTATTAAAACCCCACTACTTTCCGGAAAGCAGTGGGGGTACAGTAAACACTTCGTCTATATCATGACTCTTTCATGGTATAGTCGTGGCTGAAATTTAGTAGCATATGGCCAAGTAATCTAGCTGCGTTATAGGCATCATCTATCCCTCGGTGCAGGGACCCGTCAAAATTTAATCCCAAGATTTCAAGAGCTTTGGGGATCGACGTTTCACGATTCAGTTTTTG
Organism: Moorena sp. SIO4A1; assembly: GCF_010672065.1. Taxonomy (NCBI): domain Bacteria; kingdom Bacillati; phylum Cyanobacteriota; class Cyanophyceae; order Coleofasciculales; family Coleofasciculaceae; genus Moorena; species Moorena sp. SIO4A1. The sequence continues at coordinate 53,923 of NZ_JAAHHX010000032.1, forward strand.
CGCGATCGCAAAAAGACAAGAAATGTTGATATGCTTCTTCTTGAATGGGTATGAGGTCTCGGTGCGCTCACACTGAGATTGAAACATTTCACGGTCGTAATCTCCCCAAGAAGCCCATACCAGTTCTTTTGAGTCGTGTTCCTGTTCTAAGATCTTGCACCCCTTTTTGAAAGGTATTCCTTCAAGGTCAACCAGGTCTTGAGTTATTCCAGTTAGTTGGGTACAAAATTCGCTAACTTGCGAGTCTACAGGTTTGATTGTTATTGTCTTATCTTTCCTGGATGTAAGGTCATTTATATCTAGTGAAGCTACTCCAATCTCTATTATTTCGCTCACCTGTCCTTCTGGAGGACTTGGTTCCCAGCAAGTGGATTCAATATCCACCACTAAAATTCGGCTGTAATTTGTTGGCATAAACTTGACAGTTGCGATTAGTTGCGGTATAGTTCAAATAAGAGGGCACCAAAAAAGATGCCCAACAATAAACACTTAATTCGTTTGTCTTCCATTATAATGCTAGAAAACTATTTTCTTTCTACCCTTCCTCTGGAATCTAATGACGTAACACGTGCAGAGGTCTACGCAGAAATTGAGCATCAAATGAAATTGACGCGCCAATACATTGCTAAGTTTCAACTCAAGACCTTACGTCATTACGTGTATGCAGAGTGTGTGGGGCATGACCCTGTTACGCTGTCCCGCATTTGGGATATGCCAGAAGACAGTCTGGATTTGTATTTGGACTTACGAACTCTGCAAGTGATGAAATGCCTTTATCAGTACGCGGTTCAGCAGTTGGAGAACAAGATCTGCACTGATATCTCTCAGATTTTCTCTCCATTAAAGCAGCACCTTGGAATTTTTGGGATTACTTTGTGCTGGCAAGAGCGACCTGCCCCCGCTTTCGTAAGACAATCATGGGCTGCATAATTTGTGACTAGCACAACAAGCCCCCTGGATTAGTTGTCCAGGGGGCTTGTTGTTGGCAATTAGAAGAAAAAAACTAGTGCCTGTGTTGAAGAGAAGGCACTAGAACAGGAGCAGATTAAATTATATTATAGCATTTCTTTAACAGTTGCGATTGATTGCGGTAAGATAAAATCAAGAACGAAACATAATATCCAAAATGTACAAACTCAAAAAATTACGTAAATCCTGGAATGCAATGTCTGTTGAAGATCAGGTAGCATTCTTTGACCAGTATGTAGAGAAGGCAGACGAAATCATTGAAGGAAAGCTTCTAGAAGAAGATCCTTATCTATCGCTTATAAAAAGATTTGTTGTTGGAACAATTGGTTTAGGAGCGGTAGTATCTACCCTTGTTCTAGGCAAAATAGCGGCTCAAACCATTATCGAAGTAGCTGAAATGATAAGCCCTCCGATTTCCCCTCCTGCTGTCCAGCACAATATCCCATTTTTTAACCCATTTGATTTTCCTGACGAACCATCTATAAAAGATCCTGTTAGGTGTTATCGCCTAAAAGGCTCCGATACCCCTGTTCTCTTTGCTAACGCTGGAATCGTCCTTAAATCCACTGGACTGGAAACGTGGGAAGAGGTTGATAAAGAGGATGTTGAAGGTTACGACTGCTCTCACCTAAAAGCTGAATAACTACAAAACCCTACCCTTGTCTTGAAAGAACCCCAGCAAAGCATCTGTCGCTGGGGTTCTTTTTTTTTATCCGGATTGACATATATACCCTGGGTATACTAAATTAGAAACAGCAAAAGCGCAATAAAATGGCTGGCTAATGAAGCGGTAATAGCCAGCCAGAAAAGATAAAGAAACGAAACGTAACTTTTACATTCTAAACCATGGAAGTTGTAGTAACCCGTCATGTAGAGGTAGAGAATCTACCCACACGTTTAAAAGACAGAAGAGAAACCCTGGGACTGACTCGGAAACAGTTACTAGCTCTTATAAATCAGGAAGCTGAGGCTTTATCTAAGCGTAGAGGGCTCTCAATAGAAGGCTTGTCCGTGGCTTTTATTGTGAAAGTCGAACTTGGTCAAGTAGAGCGAATTTCAGAGACTGCCTTGAGCCTTTGGCAGAAAGCTCTTGGGATAAAAGTTATAGGGGTTAATTTTACTTGTCGTGATGAGGGATTAAACCGGGCTGCCCGTAGCTATTCTCCAGTAAAAATAAATAGTAGAGGAGGGAAGAAAAAAAAATCTAATTATCCGGGTTGACAGTGATACCCGGGGTATAATATAATGTAAGCAGTTAAGACGATACGAAACAAATGACTAACATTAAAACAGCCAAAGACCTACAAGACTTCCTCGGCTACCCCACCAAGAAGCTCAGTATGAAAGGGTTTAAAAAGCTAATCAAAGGCCGCACCTGCACCGTCCGAATTGGCTTTCCCACTGGAACTTTAGCTCCCCGCTCCTCTTATCCCAGCACAAATATAGCCTGCCTTCTAATTGGTCTTGGACACGGCAGGACAGTAAAAACTAAGCTGACTTGCGGAACTACCTATGAGCGATACCTGACTGTTAAAAGCTGCAAAAAAATAACAGGTCGGGTAAGTGTAGACTTTCAAGAAGCTTACGTTAAGAAGGCTCAAGAGTTAGGCTATAGCCCTTATCAAGAGCGTCTAGAGTGGGATTGGGAAACCACCGCTGAGTTGGAGAGCCTAGACAAAGAAGCGCTGTATTCTTTCTTGTACAAGCTTGCTTGTTGTAGTAAGTAATAACTCCTAAGCGCGGGGAGCTCTGAAATCCCCGCAAAATTTTCCCAAAAAAGTTTTCAGTTTCTTCCGGGTTGACGGTAATACCCGGGGTATAATATAATGTAAGTAACAAACAAGGTACGAAACACATGACTGACTTAACCAACATCTTCGACCAAACTCTAGCTACTACCTCTAATCCCACTCCTCCGCAGCCCTTAAACGACGTTAGCAACCTGATAGATCAGGAAATCAAGTCTCGTCAAAAAATAGTTGACCTGTTTGACCAAGCTATTAAAGCAGGACCACAGCCTACTCCATCCCAGCAGAAGCTAAATAACGCTATCCAGGAAGCGGAAGATGCCTTGGATGACCTAATTCAGTAAGCCCTAAAAGAAACTGAAAATTTTCCCAAAAAAGTTTTCAGTTTATTCCGGGTTAATAGTAATACCCGGGGTATAATATAATGTAAGCAGTTAAGACGATACGAAACAAAACACCATGATTAACCTAGATAACCTCGGCCAACTAAACATCACCGCTCAACAGTTTCAAGCTACCGGTGACCGCCAACACTTAGATGTAGCAATCAAGCTAGTTAACAACTCAACCGCTGACCGCTGGACTCCTCAGCAAAAGGTTGCAGCCCTCCAATTACTAGCTGACAAGGGCGCTGTTTTAGAGGGCAACCTAATTGACCTGATTCTTCCTAAATGGCAGCAAGAAGAGCTACATGCAGCTACTGAGAAGCGATATGAAGGCCAGTTCACCTTAGAAATACGCTTTGAGTTCATCTGGGAAGAAGGCCGTGGAATCAACAATTACGTTCCAGTCCTTCGTAACCTGATTCGCCTGGTGGGCACAGGAGAGGCGAAAAGCCCTCTGAATGAGTCCTGGGTCAAAGCCAGCTCTTACTGGGCATTCAGCAAGGCTTACACAGAGAAAGATGACGACGGAAACGTAGTTAAGCGCTGGCCAACCATGAACCGGGCTGAGTACATTTTGGTCAAGTACCCTACCCTGACTGACTTGCTTAAGTAGGCTTATGTGTGCCAGTCTAAAAAACTGGCACACTTTCTTGACAATTTGGTTATAGCCGGGCTATAATAAAAGTAACAAACAAAGGATACGAAACACATGAATTACACCACCACAACTCCCGATACCGACGAAAATCGCGCTACCGCTCTAGCTAGCTTACGCAAAACCTATTTGTTACTAGAGTTCGTCTGTGAATCCAACTATCATTTTGTTATCACCAAAGAAGAAATTCTTGAAGCCGTGCTTGGGATGCATCCAGAGGATATGTTAATTCGTTATGGAATGCCAGAGGACGAGGTTATTGAAGAGTACTTAGATGTCGCTACTTTGGAAGAAATTCAGCGTCGGGTCTATGCTAAATGTAATGTCCCACACGATCTTGAAAGCTGTCATACGGCTCGTGACTACGCCATGGTTTTGGTTTTTAATCTGTTGACTACAACAGGTTTAGAATACGCAGAAAACGTTAAAACTTTCTACCATCGCTTATTAGCTAAAGGCCGACATATTCCCGCTCATGGTATCTTTTTTGAGATTGAAAGTGAAGAGTCAAAAGCCTGCTCTACTGCTATCACAGATATTGAGCAACACCTGCTAGCCACTAATCAGTTCGCTAAATAAATCCTTCCGCTCCGGTTAGTCTCTTTGAACCGGAGCGCTCGGTGCTCTAATTATACCTAGGCTACAACCACCCAACAAAGGATACGAAACACATGAATTACACCACCACAATTCCCGATACCGACGAAAATCGCGCTACCGCTCTAGCTAGCCTACGCAAAAACTACCTGATACTAGACTCAATCTTGACCTCGGGTTTCCATTTTGTAACGATCACAGATGAGATTATTGAATCCGTGATTGGAATGACTCCAGAAACGTATTTAAGTTCCTGTGGAATGCCAGAAGATGGTGCGGTAGAGGAATACCTTGATGTTGCTACACTGAGAAAAATAGAGTCTAAGGTTCTCGAAAGAATAACTAACCGATAGACCTCTCGGGTTCCCCAATAGGGAACCTTCACAGGAGTAAACAGAAAAAAGGAAGCGAAACTAATGTCTGATTTAAACCTAATTCAAGTTGATCAAGATAATTACTTTACTACGCGAAAAGCCGCTTTAATGGGGCTTTTGGAGGCTGATGAAAGACTAAACTTAGAGCTGGACGATTACGATTCTTACATTACGGTTAAAGACCAGATAATTGAAGTTGTATTCCATCAGTCAAGACAAGAGCAATTGAAGCAGTGGAATCTTCCGGACGGAGTTATACTAGAGAGGTATTTAGAAGTAGGAGAACTGAACTTGTTAGAAAAACTAACTAAAGCAACCCTTAAGTCCTCTTATGATCTTGTTACCCAAAACCCTATTGATATAGTTCCAAATATTTCAAACACCCTAGAAACTTTAGGGATAAGTCTGTGTTGTCGGCAATCAAAGCCTGCTCCCTACTTGAATATCGAAGACAATTATGATATACTATAATAAGTATTGGAACGCCACAATCCAGTAATTATTAAATATTGTTTCGTATCGTCACCCTCTGATCTTGTTCAGGGGGTTTTTCTTGCGCTAGACTATATGCGACTCATATCGAGTCCTCCTTGAGCCTTCGCCTTCCGCTCGGGGGGTTCGCGTTCGGTTGTGGAAGGTTTCCGATTAAACGATGAAAATTCTTTATAAAATTCAATATGAAATACCTTCGACAACAGGAGTTATAGAAGGGGAATTTAACCTTAGGCATGTCGGGATAAACCAGTACGAGTATCTGATGATGTTCTTAAATATGCTGGGCTTGGAGCAAGAAATGCGCCTTCAGAAGGTGGAGCCTTCAAATGATGAATTTTACCCAGGCAGTCAAATCTTGCTAAGACTGCCAGAGCTTAGCGAAAAACTGGAAGTTGAACTAGATACTTACCACGAAGTGGAAATAGTCCAAGTTGTCCCTAACATTTCTTTCGGAAATAACGCGATTGAAGCCCTTACTGTTATAGGGAGGACTATCCGATAGGGTTTGGTATAAATGGCGGCGGACAATGTTAGGATATAAGGACAATTTCTCTAAGCGGCTTTGATACTCTAGCCGTATTGTAGAAATAACCTGTACAGCCAAAAAAACCCCAGGCGATTCACCTTGGGGTTTTTATTCGTTAAAGAAAACTTTTATAAGCTAGAAAAGCTGAGAAGCTAATTCATCTAATGTTGTGCCTTTGAGGGAAGACAGGCAACTTGTAGCCTTGTCGTTACTCTTTGCGGATTCAGACTCCCAATACGCCATGATAGTTGCAGCAGGAGCCAAAAGCTTAGACATTCCCTTGTCATGCCTTTGGCTGTACAGGTTGTAAGACTTATATTGCAAATTTCCAGAGCTTATGAACTTTAAGACGTGAGCTAAATCTTTTCCAACAACATGGGCAGCTTCGTGGCAACAATAGAAATATTGACCATCCAACAAGACAACTTTTATCCCAGTTTTTCCAAAGTATTTTAATGTTGCTTTCCGATAATCAGTTATTCCCATTTGGGATTTTTTGATTTTGTATTGGGCTGCTAGCTCGTCTAACTTTTGAGCTGTCGCTGTCAGATTAGGTGACATTTCTGGCATTTATTTGTTCCATTTCTTTGTTATTTTATAATATATAACAACTAATCGCAACTATCAAGATATTGCTTTAAGATTTTTAATGGAATCGGGGACTGTTTGAAAATACAGGATAGGTTGTTTCTGGCCAAACTGAGTCACCACTTCCCTCCCCCAGTACTCGATGTTGTCCCCTGTTTTTTGGTAGACCCTTGTCAGCGGTTCCCCAGACCAGAACAGGTAGCTGTCAACTACAGTTTGCCCGTCAAAAAACCCGACGGCCTCCTTAAATACTGCGATCGCGACAGAAACGGATTCATTCTCGCGCTTCAGAAGGAGGTTATCCTTGTTTCCAGGGTCACGGGGGCAGTCGGCAATCCAAGTGTCTGTGTCTACGCTCAACGGGCACTTGGTCATGTCCACACAGTACTCTTCCCACAGTAGAAACCTATTGGCTGGTCCGTCCGGAAAGGGAATATCGTAGGTGAAGGCTGACCGCTTTTCGTCCAGCTCTAACCAAAAGTGCTTAATTTCCTCTACTTCTTCCAATACCTGTATCTGGTAAAGGTGAGTCAAATTCGGTACTCCTATTAGCCGAGCCATGAGTTTTTCAACGGTCAAATCCCCACCTAGTTTCTTGAGTTCCTTTAGTCCTTCAGGGTAGTCATCGCAAGGAAAGCTGTGGCGGGTTCCGTTGTGGTGAAAATTGAGCTGTTTTGCCATAATAAAAACCCCCTGAACGCAGGAGGCCAGACTGTGAGAAATTTTTAGTTCCATTTCAAGGTAACAAAAAACCCGGCGGCAAACTAACCGGGGTCGGACAGTGATAAAAAGGAATACTGAGATACTAACTCAGGGCATCTATCAGGCTAGTGTACCATTTTAGCTGGGTGACCGTTTTATTGCTGCCGCGCCCTGCTTGTAGAATCATTTGAGCATGGGGTTCCCCTTTCTTAGTAGGCTTGTAGGTCTTCTTCTTTCCGTCCATTATTACTATTTGGAATCCCCAATCGATTAATAGGAGGTTCATCTCCCGCGCATTCGTCTGTAGTCCGTGTTTTTCACTGAACAGCTTGGCTATCTCGGTGACTGTTACCGGTTTCTCCTCTACCGGTACCTGTAAGAGCTTCTTAGCGGCTTCCATAGTCTTGGACAGGACGGGATAAAGTCGAGCGATTTCATTGGCCTTAACTCCGGCTATCAGGCGAGGGTTAACTCCAGTGTTTCCCAAGACCGTATCAATGGCAGTTCCTATTGATTGGAAATCGGGCGTTTCCGTTTTTGGCGCGATCGCGGACTCTGTTATGGAGTAGTTGCCGGTTTTGCGGATAGAAGGAAGTACTTCTTTGGCTATCCATTTTTTGAAAATTTTAGCTTTAGGCTTCCGAGACTTAAAAATCAAGCGATAAAGACCAGGCTCTTTCACTGTTAATACTTCTCGTTTTCCGGCGCTCCCGTGTATAGTGTACACGCCACGCTCTTCTTCGTCATAGTTACGCATTACATTACGCGCTTCCCCGATTCCCAATACGTCACAAACGTCTTGAGCTATCCACTCAGGTACCTCTGCGGTACCAACAAAGCGAACGTCTTGACCTTCAAAATTGAAAATAGAAAGGTTAGATGTCATAATAAGGTATGTCCTTGATTATTGGGGGACTAGAAGCCTTCCATGGTGCCTCGTAAGCTAGTGGGGGCTTCGCTGATATGATTTTACCACAACTAATCGCAACTTTAGCCTTCCGTTTAGAGACCTTCCGGTTGTAGAATAAAGCAACAGCGCTAGCTGGGCGTGGTCACCCCTGCTCCCTCGGTGCGTCCGTGGGGTCGCACTACTAGCAACACCTAGAACCTCCTGCGGCCTTCCCAGGGGGTTCGCTGTTACAATCAGGATTTACCTAGGAATACCATGACTACGTATCCGTTCGCGGTTTATGACGAAAAAGCTACCGAATTAAAAGCAGGGGTCAATGTCAACTTAAATGGAACAGACTTGGTTCTGTCTCCGTTGATTCTCTGGAGTAAGGTCGGAAATGAGCCGGTAGTAAAAGACCTTAGGGCTAATATCTATTTTGGGAGTAGCTTTAAGCCAGTACTAGAACCGGTGAAAGGAGAAGCAGAAGATAATCTCACTGTTTCAATCAAAGAACTAGAGAAAGGTACTGAGTACCGTTGCGTAACTTACCTCAAAGTGTCGCTTGCAGGGAATGCCGACGAAGCGAATGACAAGGCGTATTTATGCTGTTCTCTCTGGAATTCCCGTCTTGATCGCTGGAACAGTTGGAGTGCAAGGATTTTCGCGGACGTCCATGTTTTTGAGGCGTCCACGTTTTTCAATAATATATAGAGTAATGAAAAGTATGGACGGATCTATGGACGTCCGCGTTTAAATTTTGTCCTCTTACACCTACGTCCGCCAACTTCTCTTTGGACATCGACAGCTTTGTTCGCTTCTCAGTTATGGGTCACAGTTTCATCCCCTCATCTCCGAGGACATTGTTAAACTGCATTAAGGTCGTGTCATGCCAAAATCTAAAATTTCACCTTTTCCAATAGAATTTATTTTTAGACTGTGCTCTCCAAACGTGTCAGTGTACGTTGGTTCAGCTATTAATCACCCTCAAGTTGTACGCTGGTATTCTGACTTGTGGGTATACGAGAATTGGGAAGAAGATGCTGCTGTTTTATTTACTGGAGTACTCATGTTCGATCCTTTAGAAGCCCACTTACAGCATAAAAATGAAATATTTACTGATGTTTTAGAAAGAAAATTAATAGCACAAGTTGATGCAATGATTAATAAAAAAAACTATAAAAATTAAGCATGGATGTAAAAAAAGAAAGGTACAGCCTAACTTCTGAAGATTTACCTTCTATTGTTCCCCTGCATCTCCGAAGGAAAAGGCGTAACCGGTTTTGGTATCCTCCTGGCCATCTCAGGGGATGGGTATCGGCGATTACAGTTGCTTATTCGGGGACTCTCTTTTTTGTCTCGATTGTTTCGGTTTTACCTCGCGTCCTGAGAGTCGCTGTTTTCTCTGTAGGTTTTGGTGTGGTGATTGTCGCTATGCTATTCGGGATTGCGGACTACGAAGGAAATGAGCGGTTCTGGAACGTTGCCGGTATCGTAGGGTTGTCAATCCTGACAGCGGCATTTTGCCACTGGGCAATCTATTGGAGTCAGGAATGGGAATTAGAATCACAATTACAGCATGGACTCTTACCCTTAGTGCAGCTGTTGGTACTTTAGGGCTTGGAAAGTGGGCTGGTCCGGTCTCTTTCTTCGTTGCATTAGGAGGTCATGCCGTTGGTACGATCGCGGACAAAAAGGAAGACGAACGGGAACAGCGGGAACAGATTCGGGCAGTAGCAGAGCAGGTAAGCGAAACCGACAAGTATTTTTCTCCACAAATTGTTACCACAGGAGACCAGAAGGCCGATCTGATAAAGCAGAAGTTCAAACAGCTGGGGATTGACTTGGCCTTTTTGGGGGTAACCAAAGGGTCTGCTTATGACCGTTACCGATTTGCTCCCGGTCCGTTTCAAAAGATGGCTGCAATAGATAACCACGAGCCTGATCTTCAATACCTCCTTTCTTCCTCGATGGTTCCACTTGTGTCTAAATCTAATGAGGGAGTTTGCATAGACATCCCAAGGGGGAAACGAACTTTCCCAGAGTACGAAATCTTACCGAGGCCAAACGGCCACGCTGTGATTCTGCTTGGGTACGACCTCGGTGGCAAGCCCTATTTTGTGGACCTAGGAGCACCTAGTACTCCTCACTTGTTAGTTGGAGGCTGCACCGGTAGCGGTAAGTCTGAATTTATCAAGATGGTCATGAGAAGCCTGATGGATTGGTACACGCCCCAAGATATCCAGTTTGCCATTATCGACACCAAAGGGTTTGATTTTGAGTTTGCAAAAGGACTGGGAGAGTGGTTGTGGCGACCAGTAGCTAATGAAGTAGAGGATGGGGTTTCTCTGCTGCGAGAACTGACAGAGGAAATGGATCGGCGGAAGCACCTATCGGATTTGTCAGGCGTTTCCCGAATTGTCGCGATCGTAGACGAGGTTACTGACATTAGTAACTCAGGAATCAAAGAGGTCAAAAAAGAGGGCAACCACTACCTTAGTGTGATTGCAAGAAAAGGGCGGAAACCAAAGGTACACAGCTTAATCGGAACCCAAAAACCTTTGGCTAGCCACCTTCCTTCAGATATCAGAGATAATCTACCGATCAAAGTAGCAATGCGCACTAGTACACGGGAGGATGGTCATACCATCACTGGAATAAATGTTAGCAGCGAGAAGCTTTTAGGTCTAGGGGATCTCTTCTGTCTTGTTCCCGGTAAACCCTTAGTACGCCTACAGTCCCCACTTGTTACTGTTCCCACTCGTTCCCTTTTTACATCGATGAGAAGCCAAACTGACTTGGTGTGGTTGACCCCTAAGGAGGCCAAAATTGTCGCGATGGTGACCAGTCGGACATTGGCTAGGTGGGCGGACTCTGGTAAAATTGTCCACAAAAAAACCGACAGTGGACACCGTCGGTATAATAAGCAATCTTTGATGGAGTATTTAGAGTCTAGAACAGACTAAGCTGCCCTGGGGGTACAATGTTTTCTTACCCTTAGGCCGCCGGGTATTAAGTTTCTTGGTCCGTCTATCAACCTCTAAGTTTGCCTCCTAAGCGGTGACTAGCGCCACCTTTAGTGGACCCACCGCCACCCTTGACCCGTTTGGCCTTAATTCGGTAGGCGGGAACTATGACCAGAGTTTTCCGTCCGGTGACAGTTTTCTGCCTACCTTTTTTTGTTGTACGTTTAGGAAATCCCATTATTGCCTCCTGTTACCTGTAATTTCCATTTGGTTCATGTGCGATCGCTGGGAGATTTAGGTTTACCGGTTCTCCTTCGTCACCTAGCTCATCTACTGCGATCACAATAACAGCCCCTTTGTGAAGGATCACCGGTTGAGTGGATTGAATGGCTTCCGCGTAAATCCCCATCGGATGCCGCTGTCGGGTTTCGGAGTAAACAACCCTGCCAGGGCTAGCTCTACCGGCTACAATTCCGACGTAGTTGTACCCCATCACGTTTTCTAAAGTGATGGTTTCGTCTTCTTCCTCGTAATAAATTTCAGAAGTGTTATCTACTCTGCCAAGTATTAGGACATAGTGCCTTCCTTTGGGAGTTCCAGGAGGCTGCATAAAGAACTTGAATGTAGGATCTCCAACGTTCTCAGGTTCTATGCTGTACGCCTGATTGTAAACATTGATTACAGGAAAGTCGTTGGTTAAAAAATATTCATTCGTTTGTTGGCGGTTTGGTCGTCTGCTTAAAGTGCTTACTACGTTTTGAGAATCGATATCTGGTCGGATGACTATCCGACTTCTTGCCCATTCAGCTATATGAGGGTTGCGCTCTAGCAACTTAGCAACATAGCGATCAGTGTAGATGGCTTGCATTTGATACCCTTGGCTATCAAGAATATCCCTGGCTTTGTAAAAATCGTCTAACGGGTCTGCCGCTTCTGACACTTCAGTTCCATGCCAATTATTTGTCCCAGTTCTGGGGTTGGTTGTTGCGTTATGTACACTAGAAGCGTTTCCGTCAATTTGACCGGCAACCCAAGCATTGTTTAATGGATATCGGAAATTAATCTTCTCAAAATAATTGTTAACTCCAATTCTAGTGCTACAGAATCGCAAAAGAACCTCCCATCTCATTACCTCGCTTTTGGTGACCAATCTTTGAACCAAGTTGGTTCCAAAGTCGATTAATAAAGAATCCCCAGCTGTGCCGTGCTGATCATTCTTTAGAGCTAGAGTCACCTGATCTAGTTTGGCAGCGGTTAATTGATCAGCTGTACTTTGATCAGAAAGGGAAACCCTTATCTGACCAATCATTATACTGTCACCCTGCATTGGGGGAGGTGAGTACCTACCAGTATCTAGTGCCACGGGAATGCGGTAGCGCATTTCATCCCGCTCAAAATACCGAAGAAATGTTGGCTCGTCTGGAAGTATACGAGCACCTAATAATTGATTGTTGGGAGTCCCAAATTGTAAAAAGGGGTTATCTGCTATCTTCTGAAAAATTTCATTTTCCAAGAAAATGTCATGGAGTTCTGCCCAAGTAATCATGGTTGACCTCCTTCATCACTCCAAACTGGAGCAAGTCGATCAGCCGTTGGGTAAACAGAGGTAGGGAAGCGTTTCCTAATCTCCGCTATTAGTATTGCTATTCCATTTTTTCCATTGTTATCTTCACCGCTCGGGATTTTGTACTCATCATTTTCTTTGTTTTCAAATAAAAACTTCCAGTCTGGTAATAGATTTTCATAAACACGAAAACCTGTATATCCTACTATCAAATCAACTTGAGGATTATTTTCCGGATAAGTGTTGGTGTCGTAAACAAAGCCGAATTCACTATCCACGACTCTTCTAAACATCTTTCCTATTTGATCTTTTACCGTGTCTGATGAATCAAATCGGTAAGCCTTCCCACCCTCCTCTATTACCCAGTCCTTAAAGCTAAATAAAGGCTTCCAAAGACTAGACGTGTCATTCATGGCTCCTCTACCATTGAGGTTGACGTCAATAGTCCCATCTCCGCCGACTTCTTTGTATTTGAGGCTTAACTGGTTAGTGTCGTAGGGTCTAAATAATAACCTTCCTGAATGGATGATTCCATCCTTGTTGTCTTCCGTTATGAAGTCCGAGGGATTTACTCTTGCCCCTCCTGCAAGCATATGCCATGGCCTAACGTACTCTGCCATCCATCGGCCTGGAAAGGTATTTACCTGGCTCCAGGGTTCTTCATTTCTACTTGAGACAAAGTACTTATTTGTTACAGGTTGCCTTTTAGTCACCTATTTGTGTTATTGTCGCCCTACCAATTCCTGCTCGATAGGTAGCTGACTCCTGTCAGCGGTATTACGCTTTCTCCTGATCACGTTGAGAAATTATAGCACAGGTCTACTAGATAGTCTAACTTTTTGGACTTGCGAGGCAAACAAATTCTTTTCTAAGTTTAGATAAAAGCTTTATCTTGAAGTCTCTTGTTATTCTGTCTACTGTTGGATCGTTGCCCGACAAATAATTTAGCCATGACCAATCAAGTAGTAGATTTTTGTATATTTTAAACCCTGTTCCGCCCCGTATTACATCTACTTGAAATTCATTTCCAAGATCGGTTTTTTCGTTGATTTACTAATTTACCTGTCCTTGTATCATATATAGGAATCCTTTTTTTTCGTTGTTGTATGTAACTTCATCAAAAGATTCTTTGTCATGTTCAAAGAGTATATTCGTTTTTACTTATTTGATATAATTAGTGTAAATTAATCCAATCTCTGAGTTGCTAATAATATCACCTTTTATCTTTCCTACATGTTCATTTGAATTGCCACCCATGGAAAAATTTAACCTAATCAAATCGTAATGCTGGAAAACAAACATAATTGAATAAACCCCCTCCATAACTGCTGTCGTTGATCAATGTTTTTATCTCTTCCATAAACTCTACTTAAATCCCATCCACGATTTGGTTTTGTCGCAAAATATGGTCTAAAAACTAAAGTCCCTGAGAGTCCTCTGTTTTTTGTCCACAAAAACTCTGTCCCAGTTGTAAAGCTTTCATTTTGTATCAATTGAAAAGGCTTTGGCTCTCCAGCCATCCATCTCCCAGAAGTACTTTCTGGGAAGGTAGAATCTTTTTTCGTTGTGTATTTTTTATCAATAGTAGGTCTAATTTTAGGTATTGTTATTTATTCCAAATTTATTTAATTTCTTTGCAAGCAATTTTTCTCTAGGAGTAGATTTACTTGTTCCCGTTCCACTACTACCAGTCGGAATTTTTCCGACTGGAGTGGGAAATAGTGCTGGGACGAACGGTTTCCAAGCGTCAGTTTCTTGAGCGTAATCTCTTAACTCTTTAGAGGTAGCTGAATCACCGTCTCCCACTGTTACCATGACCTTACCCTCCTTGATCTCTAGTTTTTCATTGCCGACTAGCTTTGTCAAAACATGGTAGTTTGCCCCTGCGGCTTCTGCTGCCGTGTAGACCATTGACTGCTTACCAGCGGCGGCTGTGACCTGTTCTAGTTTTCCTTTGGTCTCATCTAGTTCTTTCGTTTTTGCCTCGATGCTTTGCTTCGCTGCCTTGAGTTCTTTCAGTTTCTGGTCTAAGGTTGTCTTGAGCTTGTCGGAGTTCTGCTGAAGTTCTTCTTCTGATATTCCCGCTGTTTTTGCGATGGTGGACAGGACGGTTTTAGTCTCTTCTAATTTTTGCTGAGCTGCTTTTCTGTCGTTTACGTAGCCGTTCATCTTTGACTTTATGATATCCAGTGCCTCTTGGCCTAAGCCTTCTGTTTCAGCTATTTTGTTTAGTATTTCGGTATAATTCATGATATAATCTCCTTTACCGTCCAATAGTACCACAATGGCTAACGATCAGCCGGTCTACACTGACCTTGACAAGTCCTTAGAGTTACTGATCACATTACAGACAGTTGCTGACTACTATAAGATAGCGAAACATGAGGAGCAGTTGCGTCAATGGCTAATTGACACCAGAGGCGTTTTTCCTCCAGACGAAAAGAATCCTGAAGCAGGTCAAAAGTATTTTTACCGCTATTATTTAGTCGCTGCTATTTTCATTGAGACAAACCAGGAAGTGAACATTCTAAAGCGTGCGGAAGGCGGAACAGAGTTTACTAACTTCGATCGCACCGCCCAAACCTACCGTAACCTTCAATGGCGTATAGATGGAGCCAGTGGTGCGACAATCCCTGAATCCCTTAAATTAACCTATTGCGAACCCTGCGATAATCCTGTTAACCTTCAATCCAGTTCTTGTAGAGTAGGTTTCCCTTGTGACCCCATCGGGTCTAAGGTGGTTAGGGTGAGAAAAGTTGGCTTTTTTTAAAATTCCCCCAGGTCTATTCTTGTCGAAATCCTTCTGGCATTTGTTGAGCTTGAAGGTACTATGATGGCTTCTATTGTCACCACGCCTTTCTCGAAAGAGACCACTTTGATCTCACCTTTAATTTCTGGGATTAAGGCAAAAGCCCTTGCAGACTCTTCTTTTATCAACCCAGGGACTCCCGCCTCGAAGAATATACTTGGATCTATACCGTAGTTTTTGTTGTCCCTTTCTCCCTTGAGGGTAGCGAGAAGAGATCTAATCCAGGTGTAAATCTCAAGATCTCCATCTGTTGCTGTCAAAAGAAGGCCATTTTTGTAGCGGAGGGGGTAACTTATGTCCATTGATCCAATAATTCAACAACTTCCTAAAGCTTACAGGAGTGATATTGAACAGGCCGAGATAGCAGAAGCTTTAACTAGTGCTATCAATACCTTTTTGACAAATATCAACGAATTCTTGGATAACTACGAGTCATTATTCTTGGATCCGTATACTTGCCAACCTGAATGGTATGACATCATTGCGGAATGGACAGGCTGGGGAGAGCTGTGGTCTTCTACCTGGCCAGACGAAGCCAAGCGCTGTTTGCTCATAAACACTAACAAGATTTGGAGTAACCGAGGCAATATCGTAGGGTTTACGACTGTTATCAACTGCTTTCGATTACAAGCAGAGTTGAGACAAGCTACAGGCTGGATTTTGGCAGAAACGGCCTTTACTGGGACTGAACCGCTTTTGTTGGTAGACCCGTTTGCCTACACAATAAGAGTTCCTTCTAATTACATAGAGGGAACTGTCGAGTATAACTTGGTTCAGTATACGATAGACAACTTCCTTCCTTGTTGGGGAGAATACACGATTCAGATATCTGGTACTTCTATCACTTGATCGTAAGGGACTCTCCTTAAAGTCATACTGATTGTGACTTCAGCTTTTTCTCCGTTAGGATACCAGTCTTTAGATATGACTTGAGCCTCAGTCATGACGCAAGGGGAGAACAATTCCTCTCCCCATATGAATCTAAGGACTAATGGGGAGTTGTACCCTGGATAAGGTCTACTCAAAGCTAAAAAATCGTTGACGTAATCAGTCAGTCCTTTCCTGTAGTTCTTGACAGCTATGTTCAGAGAAGGAATACTAAGTTCTTCTGAGTGACTTTGAAAGATTTGATTTTGCATTACCCCTGTAGCTCCAGATGGCTGGTAAGAGGACGACACTCTTAGACTCATTTGCGCTGGCATAAAAGCCAAGTTCCATTCCCCTAATCTGTCAATTCTCATCAATTTCCCATATGATCTTTGAGGGGAAACAACTGTTGGTAAACTATTTATTAGGGTTCTGTCCATTTTTAACTCCTGGTTTTTGTTGTTGAGGGACTGGCGAGCTCCCTAGTGGATTTGGATCAAACTGTATTAGGTTCTCTTGGTCTTCTTCTATCAAAGGCTTTTCCTCTAGAGGGTCTTTTCCTATTGCACTTATTGCTGAAGAGAGAGAAAGTAATCCGGCTTGGTAATTATTTCTAACTTCAGCTTTTTCTTCTGGTGATGGTTCGCCAATCTCTATGTTTAGTTGAATAACTAAATTCGCTTCTTTTATCTTACTTACTTTAGTAGGGTTTCCAATATTTTTAAGCAAAAGTATTGTCTTGAATAAAGTAGAAAGTCTGGGTTGAATTATCATTGAGTCTTTTTCCAGAGAGGCTCTATGATCAGCTCTCATTGCAGTCCTTGAACGTCCTGAAAGTTGCAAATTGTTTTCTGTAGGGATGTGCCCCTGGTTCATCGCTCGGTAAAGCAGGACTTCCTTGATTGTCAAGGATTCAACGAAATGAGATATGCTAGCTGGAAGTGGAGCTACAACCTGAGGAGTAGTATAATCTGTGATCAGACCGTCTTCATTTCTTTTGCAAAGACCCTGAATGTACTCTCGTGTATTAACCCTAAGTTCTATTTCAGGAGTAAATTCGTAAGTAAGCTCTTGGGTGTCTTCGTCTAACTTGTATTCACCTGGGGGTAATCCATTTAATATCTGAGTTTGCTGGAATGTTGCGATGTATTGACTCATCAAAGTCAATTCATGATTAAATCCTTTCTGTAGACTTTTTACATCGTCAGTTAATAGTTTCTTCAATCTAAATTCAACAACACTAAAATGGCCATCTAAATCTAGGCTCCACGATTCTCTAACCCTTCCTTCTATCATTGTTAGAATTTCAGCGAAAGGCAAAAATTTAAAAGTTGTGCTGCCAACTCTATTGCTGGGACTAACTTCCCCTTCTACTATATAGAAATCTGTCAGCCCGGTCACTTCGTTGAGGTGTTGGAGTTCTGTCAGTGTCTGATTGTCTGTCTCGTCAGTGTAGTAGTAACAAAGCCAGCGCGGAAATTGATTAGTGTCCCTGGCTACATATATTTCATCATAATCAGGGGAATGCATGGTAAGGTCTAGGTTCAGGTACTGAGGATTGAATAGACGGATGTATCCAACTCCGCATATTTTTGCATCAGTTATTGCTTTCTCTATAGCACTTTGATTCTCTGCCATCAAAGACAGAGAGATATTCTCATATTCTTTAATAAATTGTTTTAATTCCTTATCTAGAGCAGTCGGAGCTTCGCCTAAAGATTCTCCTTCTTCATCTGCAAAAAAGTAGGTAAACTTTTTCTGAAACAACCCGTGAATGTGTCTATCTACGCATTGTCTAATGATGTTATTAAACTGAAAAGTAGTTTTTGTTATTTCAATGATTTCACGTAGGATGTGATCATCAACATAGGCCGCTTTTTCAGCAAAAAACGAAAGATTCCATTGGTCTCCTTCGTAAAACTCGTAATCTTCTTTTACTTGTTGTTCTGGTCTTTTCCTACTTTTTGGTCTAATACCAAAAGTGTTTGATTTTACTGAGTATCTCATCGTGAGCCTACCGGAATTTGTACGGGCTTCAAAGCAATACTATTGTAGGCGTGAACTGTAGCGTCAACACTGTCACTGATCAAAGGAAGGGGTTGAGGAGGTGGCCACCTACAGAACAGCGAGATGAGTTTGCTCCTGTCTTTGAATGGCAAGATAGCTACATTCCCTAGCACGGTTTCATTTAAGAAAGGCTTAGCCCTAAGAACTTTGTCACCTACTGGTCTAGAGCCTATCACCTTACAGGTACCTTTCAACCTCTTACGCATAGAAGAAATAAAGCGAGATGTAGGTTCTTGCTCTAAAACTAGCTTTTTGACTTTTTTTTCTTTGACCCAATTCATGATCATCTCGTCCCCATCTTCTACATTCACTTGAGCGTAAATGATGTCAGCAATGATGTAAATCTTCTTGTGGCGCATCATATGGATCCCAAAGGTGTAGAACGGATCTCTCCCTTTCTGTCTGTCCCCCATGTCTCTACCTGTTGTTGCCAAGTCAAAAGCTATAGCTTCATCATGGATAGCGCTTTCTATCTTCGCAAACTCTTCCCAGCTCATAAGCACAAAGTCTTCAGCTTTGAATAGACCATTTTGGGAATAGTCAAGAGGGATACAGTCAAGCTCCGCATCTCCAAAAGGGGCGTACAGGTTTCTGATACCCTGCTCCCAAGACCTTTCACTTTCCTTGCTCCACTTTTGCCCACTTAGAAAGCAAATTCGGCGGTACAGACCTTTCTCAATGGCCTCTTTGAATCCCATTTGATAGTAAGCCATACCCTTCTCTCCTTTCTTTGCTTTCTCGCAATACTGGTGAAAAGGGTTATCCACTGTGTCGGCAGTGCTTACTAGGACAATGCTGCGCTCAGGACTCCATAGGACTAATGCGGTGATGGCTCGAACAATTTCATCTAGATGTTCAATGAAGGCCGCCTCATCTACTACCACGTCTCCGCCTTTCCCACGGATGTTATTTGGGTTGCTTGATAAAGCTTCTATCACAAACCCACTAGAGAAAGTCATTTTGTAGACCAGTAGATCTTTCTCTCCGTCGTAGACAGACTCTGACATCTCATTACAGAATAACTGGAGGTTCGACGCCCACCAGCGACAGTTCTTCATGAATTGGTCTGTGCTTTCCTTGTTGTATGAGATGTAGTACTGATTTTGACCCTTATTAGCCGCAGCCCTGAGAACGCATATCAAAGCCAGCAACCAAGTCATCCCTATTTGCCGACCCTTAAGGCAGACAATAAACCTGTTATTCAATATTAGGTCAATAAAATCCTTCTGATACTGAAGTAATATGTCTTCAGTAAAAACAGGTTCGACTTCTTTTATTGAAGCTGTCTTTATTCGTTTTGATGCCTCTGCTATCTTTAAGGAGTTTTTTGGATTCAATTTACATTCTCTAATCCAAACATTTGAGTTTTGAGCATGTTGACAGTTTTTGTTGTCAACCCCCGAGTCGCAGTATTTGCATTCAGCCTAGGGTCTCTCACTTCGTAACCTAGGCCGGTTAAATACTGGAAGGCAGCATCTTCTTTATCTACAAACATCCCTATTAAGCTTTCCGATGGAGAGTATGTTCTGAAGCTTTCGGATGGATCTACTGTAATAACTTCCTTGTATATTAGGTCATTGTTTTTGTCGTACCTTTCGATGGTAGTCCTTGTTCCTAAGGTTTTTGTTAGGACAGTTTTTCCGTTTAATAAAATTTTCTTAGCTGCTAAGAGAGCTAGTATATTCAACTCTCCTCCTCTCAAATTTCGTTTAAAATCGCTTTTAGCTAGATCGTATTCTTTTAAAAATTCGGGTTTAGCCTTTTTCCATTCAATGACGGCCTTCATTGTGACTCCTGCCGCATCTGCTGCGTGCTGATCATATCCCATTATCCGTAATTTCTCTA
>NZ_JAAHHX010000320.1:0-2270 GCF_010672065.1 Moorena sp. SIO4A1
CAAAACTCAGCGCCTCTCAGACCGAGAAATTGCGATCGCAATTCCCTTTAACAACGGTAAGGAATTAGTATCCAAGTTTGAGCAGTTTTTTAACCCAGTTGGTCACCCAGAAGATGCCCCATTAGCACCAGACAGTGATAGTAACCCAAGTTTTAACTCTAATTTACGCCTAGATCAAAACAACTTTTTTGTGGTGCAACGAAATCACTTAAGCTATGACCTGGATTTGCGCAGCCTAGGGGTAATCAACTCTGATAATGGCAAGGTTGTGGTTACTGCTGGTTCACTGTTGGATTTGCAGTTTAGCCTAGAGACCCCTTGGGGAGCAAACAGTATTGAGAAATCCCCCAATGCCATTAGTCCCAAGATTTACGATGATGGACATCAGCTAGTTTGGACACTGCAACCTGGTCAAATCAACCATATCGAAGTGGCATTTTGGCTACCCAGCTCCCTAGGTATTGGTATGATTATTATCATACTGGTGGTATTAGGTGGTTTCTACGTAAAATACAAGTCTTTCCCCTGGGAAAGAACTGAAACTAATCAACCAGCAATACCATCAAAGGTGATGTAGTTTAGACCAGTTAGAGTTATACCAGTTAGAGAAACCAGTAATAGCTATTGGTTTCTTAACCACTAAATTTATCAACATTTAACCCTGCGGATTAAGTGTTGATAAATTTCTATCAGCTTATGAATAATTGTCTAGAATTTAAAATTCATGGCTATCAGATCATCAGGGAGTTAACGTGCAATCAAGCCGTCGGCAGATACACTTACCTGGCGATAAACCTCAAAACTCAACAGTATGTTGTGATTAAGCAGTTTCAGTTTATTAAAACTAACACAAACTGGTTAAATTATGACACATACGAACGTGAAATACAAGTGCTGAAAGGATTGGAACATCCGGGGATTCCCTGCTATCTAGATTCCTTCCAAACTGAAGATGGTTTTTGCCTAGTTCAGGAGTATAAAGAAGCCTCATCTCTGGCCAAACCGCGAAGTTTTAGTCCTGATGAAATTAAGGGAATCGCGATTTCTTTGCTGGAAATTTTTGTCTATCTCCAAAACCGTATTCCCTCAGTAATTCATCGGGATGTTCAACCAGCTAATATCTTGGTAGATGATGATCTCAATGTCTATCTGATTGATTTTGGTTTTGCGCGACTGGGGGATGGAGAAGTAGGGGTTAGTAGCCTGGTTAAAGGAACCTTAGGCTTTATGCCACCAGAGCAATTATTTCGGCGTCAACTCACCGAAGCATCAGATCTCTATAGTGTAGGTATCACATTAATTTGCTTATTGAGTAATACCAAAGCAGAGGATATTGATGATTTAGTTGATATCCGCTATCACGTTAATTTTCAGCATTTAATTCCGAAGGTGAGTCCCCATTGGGTGAAGTGGTTAGAAAAAATGGTGGAACCCCAACTGGAGAACCGCTATCCCAATGCTAGAGCTGCTCTAGCCGCTATACCTACTGACCCGATTTGTTTACCAAAGGTTGACTTGAGTCACAGCAGTCTGGAGTTCACCGGGACTAGCTTGGGCAAAAAACTGACTCACTCGATCTCGATCAAGAATCCTATACCTGAGACAACGTTAACCGGAAAGTGGGAAGTTGCGCCTCATCTTCACGATCCACCTCATACCCCCGATTACCATAGCTGGATTTCGTTTGAACCAGCCACCTTTGAAGGGAATGAAGTTGAGTGCAAAATCACCATTGATACTGGAAAGTTGATGGCGGATAAAACTTACCAAAGAAAGGTTTTACTGCACACAAATTCTTCCCCGAAGACTTATTCGTTAGATATTAATTTAAAAACTGCTCCTATCCCAATTACTCGGAAAAAACTCCCCTACGCTTACCTAGCCCTATTGTTACTATTTGCTGTAGCTGTTGATTGGATTATAGCCTCTAGTCTGCTGATCTACGGAACTCTAATGGGAATTAGTGCGACACCTGGTTTTAGCACCTTAGCTGGGGCAGCGGTAGGTTTGGAATTGGCAGCGTGGTTAACGACAACAGCTGGTCGGACCTCAGGAGCAATGGCAGGAGGAACGGCTGGTATTTTAGTTGGTATTGTTACTTGGGTAACGGCTTTGACTGGATTGGTAGCAACAGCAGAAGCTACAACAGTGGTTGGGGCTGTAGCTGGACTAGTGGGTGGATTGATGAGTGGAGTAGCAATCGGTATTGTGGTAGAAAAGTTTATGGATAGGGGATTGACTAGGCATTTTTCGATCTGGCTGTCACTGGA
>NZ_JAAHHX010000321.1:0-2268 GCF_010672065.1 Moorena sp. SIO4A1
TCTTTGTTTCAGCTCCGAGATGGTCAGTTTAACTTTGAACAGAATGTACCCATACCAACACGAGAAATGACGGGTTTGAGTATGCCAACAAAAATAGCTATGTTGAAGGGATTGCGATCGCTCCGCAACTGGGAAGCTCTGGCAGATAAATTACCTGATCCGAATGGCGGTTTGGTCAGTATCAACGGTGGTCAACCTAAATACAGTTTGGACTCTATAGAGTGGCAAGTTTGGGAGTACACCAATGGCAATGTTTCTCTCAAGAGAATTGCAAGGCAACTGAGAGTACCAGTAGAAAAAGTGCAACAAGTTGCTTTTAGACTAATTACAACCGGTTTAGTATAAGAAGTGCCCTTATTGGTTAGCAACTTATGTGACCTATCTACATTGAACTGACGGTCAAGTGTCGTCTTATGATCCCTTTTTAAACGGGATCAAAACTTCCTTAAAGGTACTACTTAAAGGTACTACTTAAAGGTACTCTTAATTATGGAGGTCAACACAACTGTATTCCCTCAGAGCGCGTTTTAGAGTTGGTAAAATTTTCAGAATTGCTCGCGCTTTAGTTGATTGCTCAGTTGATATCACCGTTAATCCAAAGCTGGAATTATTAATCAAACTAGTCTAGAATAATGCAATATAAAACTAGTCTTGAATACTAAAATCATTTCTTTGGAACTTATCTCGATAAGAAATGATTTCAGACGTAGAGGAAGAGTTCTATTTAAACTCAACAGCTCCTGCTTTTTGAGGTAGGTTTCCAAGTATTGAAAACAACTATTCTAATAATCTAGCCTCAATCCAGGATTGAATTTATCTAATTCCAACTTAGCTCTTTGTCGAAATGGTCAAACCCATACTATTATAGTACAACATCTTTGCTCCGATAAAAAAAACAACCTTTGTCTGGGATTTATGAGGGGCTGAGTGATCAAAGGTTGTTTCCCTACCTGGAAAGCCCGGAGCGATGGCTAACCTACCTCTTATCCTTGTCCTAAGAACTCTCGGCTTTAGTCAACAAAAGCCAACGCCCAAGGTGACACGTGGGGCTGATCGCGGTTGAGCTAAAACTTGGATTTTGCCGCACAAACCATCTAACACTATATAATTTATTGTCACTCATAGTTGACACTCTCAAGGTGCTCTCTTGGTTTTAATTACCCGACATGTCCCTTAATGGTTACCTAAGCGACTTATACTTGCCAGAACTTTTTCAGTTTTTAGAGAAAGGAAAGAAAACTGGTTGGCTGAGAGGATATCTGAAAAGTTTTTTGATACTGAATTTTGCCCCCCTAGCCCCCCAATTCTGGGGGGAACAAGAATCTATTTGCTGGTAAAAGTCCCCCAAAATTGGGGGACCCACGGGGGCTTATATGTAGCAAATGAGACTTCTCAGACAACCTCTGAGAATTACTGCCTTACCCAGAGTTTCTGGATACCGGCGACCAGTTCATCACATTTGGGTGTATCAGGGTCGGATTGTGGCAGCAGCTAATCGATTAGACCATCAGGGTTTAATTGTCCTGATTGCTCAACATCAGTGGGTTAAACACAGTATAGTCAATAAACTCGCTCAGTCATGTACTCCCAATCAGCCACTGGGTTTATACCTCCAAAGTCAAGGTATTTTACAAACTGCACAACTAAAATGGTTGTTTCAGATTCAAATACAACGGCAAGTGTGTCCTTTGTTTGAACTCAAAGATGGTCGATTTAAATTCGAGCAGAACGTGCCGATCCCAACCCTGGAAATGACCGGTTTAAGTATACCAGCAACAGAAGCAACATTGATCGGGTTAAGGGAACTGCAGCACTGGGAGGCTTTGGCTGAGCAATTGCCTGACCCTGATTGGGGTTTAGTCAGTACCATCTGCGATCCACCCCAATCCCATTATCGACTCAACGTTTTAGAATGCAAAGTGTGGAATTATACAACAGGCAAAGTTTCTCTCAAAGCGATCGCAAAGCACCTGAAACTACCAGTAGAACAAGTACAGCAGATTGCGTTTAGGCTAATCACAGTGGGTCTTGCACAAGCAAGACCTTTGTTGAAGGATACTTCTCATAAAAACTTGGACAAATCTAGACAAAACCCAATTGCTCTCGACAAACAAAAATATCCATTCATTAGCTTCCGCCGCAATTCATCCCACGTCCGAAAGCAGTAGCGTCGGAGTCGGATGAACGGACCCGGCTGCGGCTATCGCATCTTCTTCTTGTACATGCTGGCGGAGTAAGGATGAAGAGCGACAGTGCGACCCCGGTCGG
>NZ_JAAHHX010000322.1:0-2266 GCF_010672065.1 Moorena sp. SIO4A1
ACCGATAAAGCCTGTACCACTTCAGTTAATTGCTGCTGCAGTTGGGTTAGCTTGTCTTCAAGATTTCCAACACCTGTTGTTTCCTCGGTTGTTTCCTCGGTTGCTTCCTGGGAGGATGCTTTTTCCTGAGAGGATTCTGGTTTTAACAGAAACTCTTGGATAGCTTGCTTGCAAAACATGCTAAAGCTAGGATACTGACCCTTAGCTAGTTCTTTCTCCACTGCCTTTAGTAGGGCTTGATCCTCCCGGTTAGTGGTAAATGCTACTGTTTTATTTACTTTTTTTGCGATCGCTGCCATGGGAATTATTCCTATAATCCTACTGGATAATTACAATAAAATTTATCGAGATGCTGATTGCTTCTGCACCTCTCCATAAATGTATTGTCCCAAAGCATTCGCTTTTCGAGAGGGTTGAGCTAAGTAACCCTTGAGTCTAGCTTCCTTAAAGATAAGTTGAAGATCATTCCAGAAGAATTGTCCACCACCACCGGTCACGACTACGTCTGTGGTGCGTTCTGGTAGCCAAGCGAGCAAGCGATCAGATAGTTCACGGGCAAAACTTTTGCGCAAACTCGGTATAATTTCGTCGAGGTCTGTGGGCTGAGCAGCACCCTTAGGACGATAAAAGCGCTCTCCCTCTGGACGATTAACCGCTTTGATTAATAGTAACGATTGACTGTCAGCTCCCTGAATTTGGGTAGCTAATTGATCATAAAACTCATTCATGGCAAATGCTTCACTCTGAGATGCTCCTCTAGCAAATCG
This sequence comes from Moorena sp. SIO4A1, assembly GCF_010672065.1. Taxonomy (NCBI): domain Bacteria; kingdom Bacillati; phylum Cyanobacteriota; class Cyanophyceae; order Coleofasciculales; family Coleofasciculaceae; genus Moorena; species Moorena sp. SIO4A1. Next base: position 768 of record NZ_JAAHHX010000322.1, read on the forward strand.
GAACGAATCTGCCATTATAAAGTCAGTGGTTTGGTGGCCAATATCCACAACGGCGACGGAACGGTCATGTAATCCGCCATCGGATGGATCGTTTTCCTGAACTTCAACCCAGATCAAGCTACCATAGCCCTCTGGTATTACCCAAACTTTCTTAATCGTAATCGAGACTTGTTCCCCTCTGTAGTACATGACATGAGGAGAAGCCAGGATACCAATTAATTCCTCTTTTTCACGCTCAAACTGCTCTTGGGAATGGTAGGGCAATCCCATGATAATTGCCAAGTCACCTTGAAGCTCGAAATGTCCTACGCAGGCAAAAACTTTTATCAAGGCATCTTCTACTTTCGATTGACCAACACCCAAGTTAGCTCCGAAGTCAGCAGCTAGTTGTCCAATGGCGTATCCTTTGCCTTGATACTCCAGCCAAATATCTAATAGAGGGTCACCCAGTCGAGCTTCAAACCCACCCCGACGCACTTGCTCAACGGTAAGATGGGCAACGTTGGCAGGAATGAGCACTACACCATCGGGGTAACGGCTGATACAAGCTTTAGTGGAGGTGCGACCTAAGTCAATGCTGAGAATAGGAACTTTGTTCACGATGGTAGCAAGCTGTTTAGCAGTCATTGGTTAGTATATAAGAGTTTGTCTAACTCAACTCACAAAAAATAGTCCGATGTTTGGAAGCCCCGTCTAGGCAAGAGCGGGGTGGGGACATTGATCAGGCTGTTTGCGATCGCTCTGGCACCAATGGCCAAAAATCCTTAGACTAGTTGTGCAACAGACGCAGGTTGACTCAAGTTGGTTGGACACTATGGCATCTAGCTATTTCATCTCATAATAGTAGAATACTGATTCATAGACCTGTTATACACCTAAGATTAAAACCAATTTCCAATTACTAGATAAGGTGCCCAATAGGCGGGGCGAGCATATTGTCCTCCTGCTTCCAGTAAAGCGATTTGAGCAGCACGAAGGGCTTGGGCTTTGTTTAAGTTTGATTGTCGCAAACCCTGGTAAAATTGGGCGGCAATTTGGGCAGTGGTTTGATCATTAATGAACCAAAGCGAGGCTAAGGCACTTCTGGCTCCTGCTTGAACAGCTACACCTGCTAAACCTAAGGCTGCTCGGTCATCACCAGTGGCAGTTCGACAGGCAGTGAGGGAGATTAACTCCACTGGCTCAGTAGTACTAGCTACGCTGCGAATTACCCGATCTAATTCATCAATGGTGAGTTGATCATTTTCCCCGGTGACTAGGAAAGTATCCTCCGGTTCAGTGCCGAATTCACCATGAGTAGCTATGTGAATAATCGGGTAAACCGTTGCACCTAATTCTTGTTGTAAGCGATCGCGGGTAAATTCCTCATCCAATAGCTGTTTGCTCTCTGGTATGGTCTGTGTCACTGCCTTAACTTCTGTGGATACATTGCTCAAGGCTTCAAATTCACGACCATCGACAATAGCTTCTTTGGTTAAGCCCAACACCAGTGCTCGCCA
>NZ_JAAHHX010000323.1:0-2263 GCF_010672065.1 Moorena sp. SIO4A1
TTCAAGTAGTAGAGGGAGAACTTGATAAAATCGAACTGAGGGGTTTAGATCGGTTGCAACCAGGGTATGTGCGATCGCGTTTAGAACTAGCTGCTTCTACTCCATTAAACCAGAAACGCTTAGAAGAAGCATTACAATTACTACAACTCGACCCCTTAATTAGTCGGGTAAACGCTCAGTTAACCGCAGGCAGCAAACCAGGCTTTAACATCGTCGAAGTTCAAGTCCAAGAAGCACCAGCATTTTACGCAGGTATTACAACCAATAACCGCCAATCCCCCAGCGTCGGTTCCGAACAAATTAGTGTGTTTATTGGTCATGATAATTTGTTAGGGTTTGGTGATAGTCTCTCTGGTACTTACGGCATTACTGAAGGACTCAATCTATATGATATTAGCTATAGGATTCCCATCAATCGCCGGAATGGTGACGTTAGCTTCCGTTATGACAATACCGATAGCCGAATTATTGAAGATGACTTCCGCGATATCAAAATTAGAAGCGAAACCGAAACGTTTTCTGTGACTATTCGTCAACCGTTATACAGAAAACCCTCAACGGAATTTGCCCTTGGTTTAGCTCTAGATTTGCGTCGCAGTCAAACATTTATCCTTGATGATATTCCCTTTTCTTTCTCCGAAGGTCCCGAAAATGGTGAATCAAACGTTACAGTGATTCGCTTTTTCCAGGATTGGGTGGACCGTAATGCTACCAGAGTTTTCGCAGCGCGATCGCAATTTAATCTGGGCATAGATGCGTTTGATGCCACAGTAAATAATGAAGCTCCCGATGGGCGGTTTTTGTCTTGGTTAGGACAATTCCAATGGGTACAGCGTTTATCATCGCGAAATTTATTCTTACTACGTCTTAATACCCAACTGACATCAGATTCCTTGTTATCTATTGAAAGGTTTAGTGTGGGGGAGTCGATACAGTAAGAGGATATCGGCAAAATCAATTAGTAGCAGATAATGGGATCACAGCTTCAGCAGAAGTCCGTATTCCTCTGACAGCAAACACCAATACATTGCAAATCACGCCCTTTTTTGATATTGGCACGGCTTGGAATAATGGCGGTACAAATCCAGACCCACAAACCATAGCGAGTTTGGGGTTAGGATTAATTTCGCAGCCTAGTAACGCTTGGAATTTACGTTTAGATTATGGTATCCCCTTGATGAGTGTTGACGACTCTGGGAATACCCTACAAGATAATGGTCTTTACTTTTCTTTGCAATATCAAGCATTTTAGCGCTGCATCGCTTTCTTATACCCCACACCCCACACCCCACACCCCATACCCAGTAAGGCTTTTAATGCTGTTTGTCACCTCGTCAGAAAATATACACTTTTCTGTATATCCTATTAAGTCCACCTCCGATACTATAGGTAAAGACAGTATCAGGAGGTAAAGAAGTGATGAATTAACTTATATTAAGTCTAGCCCTAGTGTCAGCCAACAATTTTTAATTTTTGTGTATTTAGCTAAGACAAATTACAGGAGAAGGTGATATGGTCAATGCCAGATCTGATGGGTTAATAATCAATCAAGATTTACCCAATACCAGTAACTTGAAAATTTTAGTAGTAGATGACCACCAACTGATTTTAAAAGGAACAATCAAGGAACTAAGCCAACAGTATCCAGACGCAGAAATAGTTAAAGCAAAAACCGCACAACAAGCTCAAGAGGAAATCGCTAATTCTAACTTTGACCTTTTGGTGATGGATTTGTGTATACCAGAAAAGCCAGGAATGAGTGCCGAAATTGATACTGGTATTTACTTACTTAAGAAGTTACTACAAAACTATCCCCAACAGAATTTCCTGGTGCAAAGCAGTCATGTCAAGACACTGGTACGAATAAAACATGAGATTGATAACTATGAAGGTGGCTTTGTAATTGCAGAAAAGGAACTTTCGGAATCGGAAATGTTACTCAGGGTTGACTTAGCACTAAAAGGAGCAACCCATACAAGAGATATTAAAACTGGATTAGAACTGAAACCAGAATGGTTAGACGTCCTGAAACTAGCTTCTGAAGAAGAATTGACAGATAAACAAATCTCTGAGCGCATGTATAAATGTGAACGGGCGGTGCGTACATATTGGACGAAAATCCAAGATGTTCTCGGTATTTATCCCCAAGACTGCAAGCAAGAAGGTAAGAATATTCGGATTACAACCCTGAATCGAGCCAGAGAAGAAGGACTAATTGATTAGTTTGTGAAGAATTAAACTAGTTAAATCATTGTGTTGGCAT
>NZ_JAAHHX010000324.1:0-2258 GCF_010672065.1 Moorena sp. SIO4A1
CTTCCAGGAACAGCTACTGCCGGACAACAGCTAGATAGTTTTATATCTGCTAATTCTAGTTTTAGGGTTGATTCGAGAAAGAAGTATGTTCGTAACATAACTATTGGTTCTATTAGTCGGGGTTCTATTAGTCGTGATGGCAGTGTGTCCATGAGGGCTAGATGGTCTGCTCAAGTATGTGTGATCCCTGGAGTGAATTGGAGAGGAAAGTGGAAGTGCTATAACTGGAGTTCTAGGGGAGACAGCTTTGGAGCTTCATGCTCTATTGGGGGGCGAACACGCTATCTTCGTTGCAGAATGCCAGGAGTAGTTAATAAATATGTAAGAGAAGGTAGCATTTATATTAACTAAGTTGTACGCATTATGGTGCTAGTTTTACTGATTAAAATTGTAGCTGTTTGTCCTAAAAAAACACAGTCTGATATTCTTTAGCTATCAGGAATAATTTATTTAGGGGATGAAATAAAAATATTCCTATTTATCCCTTCACAAAACAGTATAAATATTTTTCCTATCAGGGTTGCATCTCAGAAACAAAAAGTGTTGTTCGTTTGAGTAATTTTATCATTAGGAAGAAAAAATGGATTCTTTAAACATAGCAAAAGCAGCCGTGTCTATACTAACTCCCTATTTGGCTCAGGTAGGAGGAAGTGTTGCTCAGGAAGTGGGTGGGTCAGTTTGGAAAAAAACTAAAGAAGTACACTCAGCTATTGTGAAACAGTTTAGTGGAGAGGGAACAGCACAGCAAGCTTTAGAACGGCTAGAAGAAGAGCCTTTAAATGAAGTTAAAAAAGCGGACTTTATAAGATTTTTAAAAGAAAAACTTGAAGCTGACCGTAAGTTTGCTGAACAGTTAAAAGAACTGATTGAAGATGTTCCTCAAGTAGGAAATAATGAGTTTAACACAAATATCCAAGGTGGTAGTGTTGGCAAACAAGTAAACATAGGTTCTGCTGGAGATGTAAGTTTTTAGCTTGTTTCTTGTTTAAGAGAAGTCAAATGGGCAGCTAAATAAAAGTGTTTTCGGGTAGATTAAATCTTATTCACCCGACATCTAGCCTGTTTGTAGGTTCGTGCCAACCAATTGAAGTTTGCCAATTTTAAATTGAATAATTGACCTCATAAATTTTTTTTACTTGAGATTGTAAAAGATAGATTGGCGATTATTTGATTTAAAATTATGGAAGTAGATTTTAGATTATCCCCACCAATAAATTATTGGGCTTAAACATACCAGTCTTCAATCTCAAACATAAACTATTCAGTCAAACTTAGTGTTTCGATTATAAAAAGATTATAAAAAGAGATAATATGTCCTTTAACAGTGAAGAAGATATTGCCCAACACTTGATAGAATTTCTTTCTAATGATAAGGATGGTCAAGCTTTACTTCAGCGTTTTAAATCGAAGATTTTAGACGATGAAAGTATACTAAGAAATATCTTGCAGACATATTTTAACACAGAAGTGTTAGATGGGCGGATTGAGAAAATAGTTAACATTGCTAGACCACATATAGTAAATATTCTTCCACCAAACCTAAAGCTAGAAAAACCCGAACCACAAAATATTCCCAATAGCGGTGTTAAATTTACCGGCAGAGAACTTGAGATTGAAATTTTGCACCAACTATTAAAAGAAAAAGGTAGAGTTGTTGTTTACTCTGAAGAAAATAGTCCTGGGAAAACAGAACTAGTAAGAAAATATGCTCAACTAGCTTGGGAAAAAAAGGTTTACCCAGGAGGAATTTGTTGGCTAGAGAGAAAACGAGGTAATTTAGGAGATCAGTTAATAGAGTTTGCCAAGTCAAAGTTAGAATTACCAATACCAGAGGATTTAGATTTAGCAAGTAAAGTAAATGATTTCTGGTCAAAATGGTCAAAAGATGATGTATTGATAGTAATTGATGACGTTAGTATTAGTAAATATGAGAGACTTAGAGATTTTATTCCTCTAGAAGATCAGCACTTTACGCTACTAATAACGATACCAGATCAATCAGTTGATGACAGGCTACTAAATGACAATTTTGAGACTTTAGATTTAAGTCCTCCCGAAAAAGATTTTTTACCTTCTGCCGATGAAGACACTAAAGACACTGAAGACAACTTTATTTACGTACTGTTGACAACCTGAGTGCCTGACACAAGTGCCTCAAAACCTGATTCTGCGTAGGTTATGGTTGCCGGTGGTGAGGGGACGGTCAAAGACAAGTGGTAGGGCCAGAGCGATCGCGCTTATTTGAGAAAAAAAGGGGT
>NZ_JAAHHX010000325.1:0-2257 GCF_010672065.1 Moorena sp. SIO4A1
ACCGGATTTTAGCCAGGACTTTATTAAGCGTCTCATGGATGGATAGGTATTTAGTTTATTTAGGAGTGCATCGTGGTTAATTTTATCGAAGCATTTGGCAATATCCGCATCAAGTACCCATTTGGGCATTTTATTGGTTGCCGTGAATATTGCTTCAATAGCATCGTGGCAGGAGCGTCCTGGTCTGAACCCGTAAGAGTTGGGTTCAAATTTAGCTTCCCATTCAGGTTCTATAGCCTGTTTGGTAAGTGCCTGTAGAGCGCGGTCATACATGATTGGTATACCCAAAGGCCGTTTTTCTTTCCGTCCAGGTTTGGGAATCCATACTCTTCTGGTTGGTTGAGCCTTTTTAGAGATTTTTAGGCTGGCTACTAAGGTGAGACGTTGCCTATTATTTAAGGCTTTTATCCCATCTATTCCGGCAGTCTTTTTGCCCTTATTCTCTTGGGTAACCCTTCTAACCGCAATCATTTTAGCTGACCAGGATTTCATCAGAGTCTTTTGGAGCTTTCTTACTACGCGAACGTCACCACGTTGAGAGGCTCGATATATACGTTTTTGTAACTTAAACAGAGTCATTTCTAGCTTTCGCCAATTGACCTTGTTCCATTCCGACTGTGGGGCGAACCCCCTAGTTTTAGACATATTAATCACTATTTACATCTATATCTTTTCCTATAACGTGAGTCTGTTGGCATATCCTGGGCATTACCCCAGGCATTAGCTTCTGACTCAATCTTGCCACCATATGACTTGCGGCTAACTACCTACTCAGAATGTTCGACCTTTCTGAGAGTACATATGGCGGTTATCTCGTTCCTGACAACCATTCTGTGGACTTTTAGGGTAGTACTTTTTCACCGGGAACATGTGGGAAATCTTCGCAAGACGGGAAAACCTTGCAAACCGTATTCCATTGACGTTTGTCTGTAGTGAGTCAGCCTATTTCACTACGTAATCCTTACGATGATTCAGACGTACTTTCCTTGCGTACCCATGAGTCCTTTGCCTGTTACTAACACCACATTAGGTTAGCAGTGCTTCACTATTTGACCCTTGCATCAATCCATGAGTTTGTTATGTTCATGAATCAGGGTAAGGCTGTCACTCGGATTTCACGAGGGGAGGATTTACACCTCCATGGTTGCCAAGTTATCATGGTTCGGGTGAACCAAGCAGCTAGTCCCCCCGACCTTTGCAGGTAAGGTTTATAGCTAACGAGTCGCACATCACGGTGGATTACAGTGCCGTCATCAGTGACAACCGCTATTGTTGCAGTGGTATTGATTCCTAAATCTACAGCAGTTACATTCGCTTCTGGTTTACGTTTTTCTGGCTTACAAGCAAACGGAACAGACAGATGACAGTACCTTTCATTGAAGATCAACGAAGGGGACATCATTTTATTGGTTGCTACTTGGTGGCGTTCCCTTAACCCAGTAATTTTAACCACAGTCCAAATCCAGTCAGAGCCATCAAAAACTTTGATTTCGACTTGTTCGCGCAGCGTCGGCTTCGCCGAATCAAAGTCGTGTAGTTTGTAGCACTGTCCTTTGTAGAGAGCTGGGTAACAACCAGTCTCAGCATTTAGCCGTGGAGGGCTGGCATTACGCCTTTTTCTATTTCCCGACTGCCATTCTCGGTAACGGGTGACAAAGCTACTAACTTGACCAGCAGCGAAAGCGAACGCAGCACGACGGTAATAGCTGGGAAATTTGTAAAAAGCTTTGTTGAACTGGGGGTATTTTATACTAGGACGTTTAGCCGTTTCATGCATCAGCTTCTCAACAGCAGGAGTTAACTGATTGGCCGTAGGCCACGCTACGCGATCGGCTGTTAAAGTACCTAGTTCCGCCCAATGGGTGTAAATGATGCCAACCAAAAACCGACAAGCACGGCGATATATCTTAACCGTTTCTCCAAAAAGTACTTTTTGACCTGGAGTCGGGTTAAGTTGCCACTTGTCGGTTCGTATAACTTTGGTCGGCGTTTTCACTAATTTAAAAGCTCGTTTACAGTTATTATTTTACTCTACCGAAGGTGATAGGGCAATCGAATAACTAATGTTCCTTCTTTTAACAACTAGCAACAGCCTGCTCCTTAACCCCCACCTGAACGTTCGCGTAGCGTGGCCTACGGCCAGGTGGGGGAATGCGTCGCATTTTTGTTCAAACAAAAATCCCCGCCTAGAGGCAGGGAAAAGTCAACTAACTAATGGTCAATACTCCTTGCGGTGCGACCCATGGGGAATTTAATA
>NZ_JAAHHX010000326.1:0-2255 GCF_010672065.1 Moorena sp. SIO4A1
CTAAAGAAGAGGAAGCCAAACGCCAGATGGATATCAAAGAGATGAATGTCCAGGAGCTCAAGGAACTCATGGATAGTGGTGCGGATGATTTTGTTTTAATTGATGTCCGCAATCCCCATGAGTATGAGATTGCTAAGATTTCTGGCTCAGTTCTAGTGCCATTACCGGATATTGAACAGGGTTCTGGTGTAGCAAAAGTTAAGGAGCTGGTTAATGGTCATCGCTTGATTGCCCATTGCAAGAAGGGAGGTCGCTCAGCGAAAGCCTTGGGAATTTTGAAAGAGGCTGGTATTGAAGGGATTAATGTCAAAGGAGGTATTACTGCCTGGAGTCAGGAAATTGATTCATCAGTACCGCAATACTAACTAAATATATAGCAATTATGGTGAACCAGTCAGGGACATTGCTTATCCTTTTAAGGCAAAAGGCAAAAGGCAAAAGGCAAAAGGCAAAAGGCAAAAGGCAATAGTCAAGAAGGTTTTAACCAGGGAACAGAACTATGTCTTAACCTTGTCTTGGACTGCTATAGGAACTGGATCTGGCCACGGTAACGGGAATTCCATTAGTTGTATTTGGTGCGATCGCAGATGAGTTTGCGATCGCTATTTTATTTACTGGTCACCAATGCTGCTAATTCTGTAGATACTGTCTGATCTCAAAGTATAGTTCAGCACTGATCTCAAAGTTGATCCCTGTCTTGATGCAGTCGCTCATGGGGGAAACCCCCAAGACCGCGCTGCATCGCTGCTCCCTACTCCCTGCTCCCTACTCCCTAAAACCCAGGAATTTATACCTTACCCCATTGAAAAGTGCTATGAATGCTCGATGCGAGTACCCAAAACCTTGAGGAATTCTGCTAGCCACCGGGGATGAGCAGGCCAAGCGGGAGCTGTTACTAAATTACCGTCTACTATTGCTTGATCTACTGGAATGTCAGCATAGGTTCCACCAGCACGGGTAACATCGGGACCACAGGCTGGATAAGCGGAACATTTTTTACCTTGGATTACATCTGCTGCTGCCAACAATTGAGCACCATGACAAATTGCTGCGATTGGTTTGTTGGCTTGGGCAAAGTGCTGCACGATTTTGATCACATCTTGATTGAGGCGGATGTATTCTGGTGCTCGCCCCCCTGGAATCACTAGGGCGTCATAATCTTCAGGATTGATGGCATCAAAGGTGGCATTGAGGGTGAAGTTGTGACCAGGCTTCTCCGTGTAGGTCTGGTCTCCTTCAAAGTCATGAACCGCTGTGCGAACAATGTCCCCAGCTTTTTTGTCAGGACAGACAGCATCAACGGTATGTCCTACCATCTGCAACCCTTGGAAGGGAACCATCACTTCGTAGTCTTCTACAAAGTCACCTACGAGCATTAAGATTTGCTTTCCTGCCATGTTATCACTCCTGTGGTTTGAATCGGAATAGCTCTTGAGCAATCCTAATCTATCAAGGTTCTGAGGTTGTTTGCGTAGCGTGGCCTTTTGGCCAAGGTTGTCTGTCAGAATGAAGAATGAAGAATGAAGAATGAAGAATGAAGAATGCAGAATGAAGAATGTAGAATGAAGAATGCAGAATGCAGAATCTATAATTCTAAATTCTAAATTCTAAATTCTAAATTCTAAATTCTAAATTCTAAATTCTAAATTCTAAATTCTAAATTCTTAATTCTTAATTCTAAATTCTTAATTCAAAAATTGGGATTTAGTGCTCCAACCAAACTGCTAAATCCGTTGCGGTATTAAAATCCAACAACGCTTCACTCAATTCCTCTAATCGAGTAATCGATAATCCCTCAATCTGTTGTTGGAGCACAGGGTCAAGTAAACCTAACCTCAGGGTTAGCAAACGCATCACAATTAATACCGCTTCCTCCTGCTTTCCTCGGTCGAGTCCCTGCTGGAGTCCCTGCTGGATTCCCTGTTGGATTCCCTTTTGGACTCCCTTTTGGATAATATCTTGATAGGTGACTGATTCTTCCATAATTTCCTCCCTCAATAATCGACGGACTAACTCTTTATCAAACCGCAAACCAGCCAGCACATCCACACAAGCTGCTAGGTTTCCCCGTAATGGTTTTTCTTCAATTCTATCCACTTGGGCAACCACTTGCTCTAACAATCGATTCGGGCTATTACTCCTAGCTAGAGTTGCCAAGGGTAACAGAGCTCGATTGGCTAACAGTGGTTGAGGGTCTTGCTCCCACAGACGAATTACTCGATAACGATGCCAGGTGTTAGTATCCCTAAACTCAT
>NZ_JAAHHX010000327.1:0-2244 GCF_010672065.1 Moorena sp. SIO4A1
TTGACAACTAATACAATTGTTTCAACTTATAGTTCCACACCAACGACAAACAAAGGATATTTTCCACATCTGCTCACTATTTTGTAAACAAATATTAAGTTCGCCAGCGGTATCAGAATTGGGGGGATAGGGGGGCGAAATAAACTTCACCGCGTAAGTCCTGTAGATGCTACAGATAGTTAATGGGTAATGGATGATTGACAGAGGCATTATCCATTACCCATTAACCAGCATGCATTGGTAGCAGAGCTTTACCTATTTGCTAATAGATGAAATTTCATGTACCTCTGATTGCTTGAGAAATCCGGCGCTTTTGTGAAGACCCTGTGGTTTTTAAAGCTAAAGCTTCTATATGCTTGTAAAGATTCTCAGGTATAAGCCAGAGCAAATAGGCCGCAGCCCCAGTTAACACCGTACGACGTGGTTCTTCCCAGAGCATCTGCCAGTAGCTCCCCAGAGCTTCGTTGAAGAATTGGACAGCCATGGCACCATCTCTCAAGGTAACTGCCCGACGAGCTAGATACCTCGAATGGTAAGCACGGGCGCGGTTTTCCCACTCAACCACCACCTCAGGAGCATAGGAACGAGTCTTCTCAATTACCTGTTCCCAAGACCTTTGTTTTTTGAACAAGTTAGCTGATATACCACCAGAATTTACTCGGTATAGAGTCAAAGAGTCAGGAATGCCTTCCAGGTGCCAATTGGTTTGGATAGCAATGCGAAACCAACAATCCAAATCCTGTGACCCTTGCAATCCCTCATCCCAATAAAGGTCTTTGGTCTTTCCGTCAATAGTCTCTTGGTACTTAATAGCTTCAAATACCTCCTTGCGGAACACAGCACAGGAGCCATTACTAATAGGATTACGGCAAATGATGTCACCCATGGTGATGTCCTTTAGCTTGGGTAGTTGATAGATTCCTAGGGAATTTCCTGCTTCATCGATAAACCCAGAACAGCTAAAGCTAATCCCCAAATTGGGATTGTTTTCCAAATGTTCAATATGTTTTTCTAGCTTTTCAGGCAACCATAGGTCATCGCCATCTAAAAATGCTAAATACTCTCCCTGGGCTTGGCGGATACCTTCATTCCTTGCTGCATTAGCTCCCTGATTTTCCTGACGAATAATTTTGATTCTGGGGTCTAGGAACTGCTGGCAAATCTCTACACTTTGGTCAGGAGAACCATCATCAATCAGCAAATATTCAAAACTTTGGTAAGTTTGATCCAAAACTGACTGTACTGTAGCAGCAATATACTTCTCAACGTTGTAGACTGGAGTGATGACGGAAACTTTTTTCATTTTATAATCCATCTTATCTTATATTGAATGACTAAGACAATTATTGTCCAAGTTTGTCTTGTAAAATCTGACGTCTTTGGATCATTCCCACTACTTTGACAGCCAGAACTTCGAGGTAGGAATATAGGGGCTTAGGCAACAGCAAAAGTAAATAGGCAGCAGCCAAAGTCCGAAGGGTACGGCTTGGTTCTTCCAAGAGAAGACGCCAGTAAGTTGCCAAAGCACCATTAATTAGTTTGACAGACATTGGTCCATCTTTGAGACGTACTGCACTACGAGCAAAGTTTCGCAATCGATAGGCCAGGGCTAAATTTCCCCACTTCTCAATCAAGTCAGGAGCGTAGGAGCGAGTTTTTGCTAGTACTTGTTTCCAGGAATCTAACTGTTTGACTAAGTTCGCTGAAAGACTGGCTGAATTCACTCGATATAGGGTTAGTGCTTCAGGGATTCCCTCAATTTTCCAGTCTGTCTGAATCGCAATACGTAGCCAACATTCAATATCTTCAGCGCGGCGGAAGTTTTCATCAAAGTAAAAATCTTCTGTAGTGCCGTAAAGGTTATCTTGATACCTAATAGCTTCAAAGACTTCCCGTCGAATTACCGGAGCTGAACCATTACCAATAGGACTAGACCGGAATAAATCTGATCGGGTAATGTTCTTTAACTTAGGCATTAGATAAGTGTTCAATAAATTTCCCGATTCATCAATCAATGCAGAACGGCAAAAACTAACCCCTACCTCTGGAAATTTTTCTAAGTGTTCAATATGTCTTTCCAGTTTCTGAGGCAACCACAAGTCATCCCCATCTAAAAAGGCTAAATAATCTCCTTTGGCATGGCGAATTCCTGTATTTCGCGCTCCAGCAAGTCCCCGATTAGTTTGATGAATAATCTTAATTCGATGATCCGAAAATTCTTGACAAATTTTTATACTACTGTCT
>NZ_JAAHHX010000328.1:0-2239 GCF_010672065.1 Moorena sp. SIO4A1
TCCAACAGCCCCTAACTCTAAAATCCAAAACCAATGTGAGTAGTGTGATGTATCAACGGATGGTGGTTGTGGAAATTGAGGGCAACCGATGGGTTTTTCCCGTTGATGAAATTTTTACTGTTCAACGGTTTCATGCTAATGAATTACTCGATGCACCAGCGGTTATTTCTAACGCTACATATACTTATACAAAATGGATAATTAACTGGCAAGATAAAAAGGTGAATTACTTGGACGATGAGTTATTGTTTTACACCCTAAATCGTAAGATTACGTAACCCGATGGGGTGATGGGTGGAAAGTGCTATCTATTTAAGCATTCAGCTATCAGCTAATGCGCTACGCGCACGCTTCGCGAACAGCTATCAGCTTAAGCGCTACGCGCACGCTACGCGAACAGCTTTGGGTCTATGGCCACGCTACTTGAGGTGCGAACAGCTTTTGAATAAAATAAACTGACGGCTGACCGCTGACAGCTGAATGCTTACAAAAGATCATCAATCTAAACTCTAAACTCTAAAATCCTATGACAGACAGCGGACAAGATATGAGCAATTTCTCCATGTTGGATTTATTCCGCATGGAGGTGGAAAGCCAAGCAACGATATTAAATGACAATTTATTGGCTCTGGAAAGTAATCCTTCCTCTAGCCAAGAACTGGAATCCCTAATGCGTGCTGCCCATTCCATTAAAGGTGCTGCCCGGATTGTCCAAATTGATGCTGCTGTTAACATTGCTCATACCATGGAGGATTGCTTTGTGGCAGCTATGAATAAAACCATTACCCTCAAGGCAGCTCACATTGATGTCTTGCTACAAGGTGTCGATTTCCTCCAACAAATCAGCCAAGTTGGTGAAATGAATTTAGACCTATGGCTGTCTGAACATGGGCAAGCCATTGAACATCAGAGTATTGCGATCGCTAAAATTCTCGCACCAGAATCTGCACCCTCCTCCCCACAACAGCCATCTCCATCTGCTGCCCCTAGTACCTCGGGGTCACAGAACTCGGAAAAACTAAGCGCTATAGATGATCCTTCTGAAGTTTCCACTCTCGATAGTACGAATACAGCCATAGAGACTCAAGATCAAACTGTTGATCAGCAAACTGTTAATCAGCAAAATCGTGATCAGGTAGTAACTCACCAGGCTCAAACCGATTCTCCCCCTCAAGTACCTAGTCAGGAGTCTGACCATAGCACGATAGAGATTGAAAGTCAACCCTTGAAGCAGGCTGTGAGCCACAACCCTCAACCTGAAGTGGCTGCCAAAGACAATCAATCCTCATCTAGCCCAGGGAATGATTTAACCAAGCCACCATTGATTGCTTTGGATAGTGCCAAAAAGCCGGAAGCTAAAGAGAGAGTTGTGCGAGTCAGTGCTGAAAACTTAAATAGCTTAATGGGTTTAGCCGGTGAATCCCTAGTGGAGGCGAATTGGCTACAACCATTTGCTGATTCTTTGATGACTCTCAAGAAACATCAAATGGAATTATCGAAGATCCTAGAAAAATTACAGGATTCTTTAGCAATATCCCAGGTGAATCAAGTGGGGGATGAATATCTAAAAGTTGCTCGACAAAAGGAACAGGAATGTCGGGAAATTTTGGGCGATCGCATGAGTGAACTAGAACTGTATGCACGTCGCACTGCTAATCTTTCGGATCGTCTTTACCGAGAAGTGATTGCGTCTCACATGCGTCCTTTTGCTGATGGGGTACAGAGTTTTCCTCGGATGATTCGGGATATAGCCAGAAAGCTGAATAAACAAGTTAAATTAGAAATTATCGGCAAATCTACCGCAGTAGATCGAGATATTTTACAGAAACTAGAAGCACCACTAACTCATATTTTGCGTAACTCTGTAGACCATGGTATTGAACCTCCCCAAGAGCGTGTAGCAATGGGGAAACCAGCCCAAGGTACCGTGCGACTGGAAGCCCTTCATCGTGGTGGGATGTTATCGATTACTGTTGCTGACGATGGCAAAGGCATAGATCCAGAGAAATTGCGGAAAAAAATTGTCCGCCAAAAAATGATCACCCCAGACATCGCAAGCCAGCTGGCTGAACATGAGCTGATGGAGTTTCTATTTTTGCCGGGATTTTCTACCGCTAAGCAGGTAACCGAAATTTCTGGTCGTGGCGTTGGTTTAGATATTGCCAAGAGTATGGCACAAGAGGTAGGTGGCACCCTGCGAGCTACCTCTAAGCTAGGGCAAGGAACGAGTTTCCACTTC
>NZ_JAAHHX010000329.1:0-2239 GCF_010672065.1 Moorena sp. SIO4A1
GTCTTGTTTCGTATCAAACACCTTGTAGCAATCAATGGTTCCATTGACAATTGGTATTTCAGCATAAGCTGTCAACAACGACTGAATGATCTGGCGATAATACTCTATAGTGTCCATTGCACAATTACCTCCTGTATTGGATCATAAATCATTAGTCTAATCTGATATTTTTCTAAGGAAAGTTGTGCAAATTCCCGCTTAAAAAAAGCTTCATAAGCAATTACAGGAACTGCCAAATATCAGGATTCTGTTCTTTGACTTGTTCTAATGCCTCTTCGGCGGTTTGAGCGGAGTGAATCTCAGCATCAGAAAAGCGACCTTGGACAAGGTCAATCGTTCCTTTAAGAAGTAAGGGATGGTCGTCAATAATCAGAATCGTTAACTGCTGGGAATTTGTTGAGTGGTTGGTGGTGTTTGGCATTTTAGGGAGTCGGGAGTCGGGAGTCGGGAGTCGGGAGTCGGGAGTCGGGAGTCGGGAGTCGGGAGTCGGGAATAGGGAGCAGTAAGAGCTGATTTTCTTTACAAATCAGCTCTTATGGATAGTCGCAATGGAGTTTTGGTCAGTTTTAGGTACTCAATTAATGAGAACTAAATCCAATAAACTCCCCTTTTTTCAGAGGGGTCAAAGAGCCATGAGGTTGATTCAGTCTACCTTCTAGCTCCCTTGTCACCCCTTCAGGAAGGTCATACTAGTAGGGTCACTGCGATCACTTTTAGTCCAGATGGCAAACAGATTCTCAGTGACGACACTTGGGGCAAAACAGTGCGTTTGTGGGATACAGAAACCGGTCAACTAATCCATACCTTTGAAGGTCATACAGACAAGGTCACTGATATCACTCCGGACCATCCCGGTACTAGAAGATCTGCGGAAACACTTAACGGACTACCACCCTCCGACATGGCCACCTAGGAGAGCCAATAACTCAAAGATATGCCCTAGTACAAGTAGCAATCGTCGTGCTAAATGATTATTCTCCGGCAAGGGACTTTCCTGGCTAACAATTTGCACCCCATTGTGACTAGCCAGAAGATATACATTCTCCTCATCAGGATGAATAAGTTGCTGGCGAACCCGAATCATCTGCCCATCTAAAACACCATTAGCACTCAGGTACAATTGACTTGATCGTCCTTTTGGATCTTGCAGATAGGTAAACCGCATCGGTGCCAAAGGCGAAATCCGCGCAGATTCTCGAATCCGAGTTGAGAGATGGGGTCCGGTGTAAGATATATTCACCACCAGATAATCACCACGAGGTAATTCAGCAGGTGGTTTTGTCTGATCGCCCTCTCGAATCTGCAGATGGATCATCAGATTACAGATCCATTTGCCTGGCTCCAATAAAATTTGGTTTCCCCCTTCGGCAACAGTGGCAGCCCCTTCTACCTCAATCACGGGCCATTTAGCTAGCGTGAAACCCACCTTTGCCTGATAGGGAATCGTGACCTTGTCAGGATTCCGACTGATAAGGGTGTATTCAAGCTTGCCACCTTCAGAACCAAAAACGAGAGCTTCTGGCACTTTCCCGTCATCGGTTGACCAGGACAGCGCTACTGTACTCAACAGAGGGTCACCCTGGACTGTGATGGAAACAGGAAACGATTGTTCTTGGTAGATCGTGTTGATGTAGCTGGAATCAATTTCACCGAACAGCGTTGTGAAATCTTTACTCACGCTACCTTTCAACCACGTCCAACCACCATCGACACTGAGTTCAAAACTCAGCTCAACCGCATCCATTTCTTCACGCCACGTCAGCTTGTACATTACTCCTGACGTGGGACTCTCTGGATGATCAGCAGTCCCAATTGTGGCAGTTTCAGTATTTGAGATAGGCTCAAACAACCGATTAAATAGATCGTGCTGCACCTGTTCCGCAAAGGTCTTGAGCAGGTTTTCTTCCATTCCCGTTAATTCGGGGGGAAGCGGTTCTGGAAGCTTAATTTCAATCAATTGATCTTGAACTAACTGCTCCCAAGCTCTGTCAACTTCTTCTCTGGTTCCGTAGTAGTAGCCATCCTCCTTGAGCTTGAGCACAGAAGAGAGGTTTGCAAAAATGCTCTTACCTTTCACATGAATCTGAGCCTGTACTTGCGGTAGCACTTGAGGATACTCATAAGTGAATATCAGTCCCCCGGTTAGTTGGGTCCCGGACTGAATGTTTTCTACCCACTTCTGAGCGCCTTTTGCAGTCAAGTCCAGCAATAAGGAGGTGGTTTCACCCGCACTGACAGA
>NZ_JAAHHX010000033.1:0-7826 GCF_010672065.1 Moorena sp. SIO4A1
ATCGAAGAAAAGCAAGTCGCAAAAATAACGTGTTCAAAAGGAATTAGGTGCGCCGTGTACTTGGAGACTTGTTCGCACGGTGCTTAGGGGGCGAAGCGGGGGCAACCCCGCCGACCTACCCAATCCAGCCAAGCTCAACTGCATCAAGCAAACTAAGTCCCATCCCTTTCAAGTAACGCGCGGTACGACGCAACAATACTGCCTGAACCTCGGTCTTGTTCATATACCGAGTAATTTCGAAGTCCGTACCCCGAGCAAGGATGTTCAATGCAGCATTGTGGTCAGCCTGCAACACGACCCCATTGAATCTGGTAAAACTGTCTCCGCTCCGCACCCCCAACAGGGTTCCGGTCACGGAGTCAATTTGCGACGTGTAACTAGGCTGGACTTCTGTGACAACTGACCCAGTCCAATTAGCCCACTTCTGTAAGGAGTCCCGCATTTCCCCCTTCATCCAACTATTCAGTTTGCGGGACATGGTTTTGGACTGGCGTTTATTTTTTATTGGTTGTGTTAAATCTTCCGCAAAAACTTTCAACGATTCACCATTGAAAAGAGACTTAGAAGCGGCTCCTATAATGGCTTTAAGTTCCGATTGGTCTTGCCTATATCGCTTATTTTCCGCCTTTCTACCAAGATTATTCTTCAGTATTCGAGCAGATCTAGATGGATTGAGTTCCTCTAGCTTTCTATGAAGTGCCCATAGTTTCCCTCTCTTGCGATTCTTGGCACATATTCGTTTCTGTTTCTTGGTAGTTTCTTTCCCCAGTCCCTTCCCATGTGCGTGACCATCCGAATCATAGAAAGCTTCGGTGTATCCCTTGTCTACTCCTACACTCTTGAGTTCCGATGGTATTTCTACGGTTCCATGGTCTACTAGAAAATGAATCTCAAATCTTTGCAAAACGTGATTATGTATCAACCGAATCTGTCCTTTCAGTTTTCGGTTAGATCTAACGATTACCTTGTTCCTTTTTCCTCTTCTCAACCCAGCTAACTCTAACTGATAAGTGTTGCGAGAAAGTTGCTTACAGGTATAACCTCCCTGTTGATAGACTATTTGGTTCTTAACCCAAGAATGCCCACGTTGGTATTCCTTCCTGACGAACCTGTGTAGTAGAGGATTTTCTAGGAAAGCTAAAGTTTTGAGCTGTCTACAAAGCTCTTTTCTTCTCTTTTGGTTGTATGTACCAGAGAACCTTTTGTAAATCCTTTTGACAACTGCCTCAGTGCAAGCTGCTTGTTGGGCTGTGATTGCTTTCGCTACATCACTGACCGTCCATTCCATTAGTTTTGAAGGTAGTCCCAGGGATTCGGGAGTCCTAAAACTCCTTACTTCTGGGTACGCCTTTTTCCAATCTAGTCCCCAATGGTTAATACTTCCCAGCTTGTTGTAGGACTCAGCCCTGACGATACCCAGCTTTTTCATTACCTGCAGCAATTCAAGTTCAACCGACTTTGTCATCCCTGCCACAGGGACGACTTGAGTCGATATCCTTTTTGTTACTCCTTCTTTTCTTGGCATCGTTAGAGCTGGGTTCTACACTTCTATTATACTCTAGCGCTAAGGAAATGTCAATATCCATTTTGTGGTATTAAATACCGATTTATCCCTATTTTTAAGGGTTTAATTGCGAGGCGAATTAAATTCGCCACGGGTCGCACCTGAGGTACACAGGATTTTTTCCCTATTCCCTATTCTCTATTCCCTGTTCCCTATTTTAAATGGCTCCATGACCCAAAGCCAAACCAGCAACCAGCATCCCTAGTACCAAAAACGGTTGCGCACTAGCCTGGTATTTGACATCATTTTTCAGGGGGTCACGAAGAAAGTACATATCTTGGAAGGTGATTTGGGGGATGATTAATAGGATGAGAATAGCAGCGTAGAGCTTCTGATCAATGCTGATTAAATAACCAGCAATCCCTGCTTGAAATACATCAATCATCACCACACAAATCCAAGCTGCTGTGGTAACACCAAACATGACCGGTAGGGATTTTAAGCCCAATTCGCGATCGCCTTCCACACTTTTGAAATCATTAACTACTGCAATACCTAACCCTGCCAGGGAGTAGAACAGGGTCAGAATCATAATAGTCAGGTTAAGATGACCAAATAAGCCATGACCTGCCCACCAAGGAAGGGCGATATAGCTGGCACCGAGAGCATAGTTTCCCAGCCAACCATTTTTTTTCAGTTTCAGGGGTGGGGCAGAATAGATATAGGCTAGAAAGGCACCGCCTAGGGTAAGACAGGTGAGTGTGGGAAATTCATGACCAGCCCAAACATCGAGTCCGTAGCTAAGAGCGATACCTGCTAGGAGTAGCACCACAATCTGGGTGATCACCTGGGGGATAGAGATGGCTCCTGATGGGATAGGACGGTATGGTTCATTAATGGCGTCGATTTCGCGGTCATAGAAATCATTCAGGGTTTGGGTATACCCTGCCATCAACGGACCAGAAAGCAACATACAGGCGGCGGCCATCAGAAGGTCTTCGAGTGTCCAAGTGTAGCCACCGGAGGAAGCAGCACCACACACTACCCCCCAGATCAGGGGTATCCAGGTAATTGGCTTCATCAACTGCAGGCGAATCTTCCATAGGTTGCTTTCACCAGGAGCTGCGCCTTTCATACCCAGTAGCTGACGGGTTTTGGCACTTTGTTCAGTTAGATTTTCTTCAGCCATAGCAACTACCTAGAATGAAATTATCAAATAGCCATCTTGAAACTTAGCCCCTTTCACGGATTGACCACTAAGTTGTGGAGGCAGCAGGATATTATGCCGTTGATCCCCCGCTTCAACGGTGACTTCTGGACCGTATTGGGTGAGTTTCACCTGCTTTTTGTTAAAACCTGGTAAGAATAAACGAACGTTGCGACCAGGAATGTCGATAGTCATAGGTCTGGGTGCCTGGGATGCCTGTTTAAAATCTGGCAGGGCATCGATCAGGGATTGCCAATCTTCCCCTGGTGGGGAAGTGGGAAGAGTATTAACGACTAGAGGGGCAAATTCCGATTCTATTGCTGGGGTTACCGGGGTTTGGTTTACCAGCACACCACCGACAGTAACACCCACTTGTTGGGCACTACCCCACAGATACTTGGCTGTGGCAATGGCTAGGGGGTTATCGGTAGTGACCAGATAGGATGCGACCCGATTGGGATCTGCGATCGCATTTTTTCCCTCCTCCAACATATTGTTGGCCTGATTCGTTGATTCACCAGCAAAGTCCTCACTCGTCCATGACACATTTAGAATGGCGCTAGTGACTGGTTGGATAAAGGGGGAAATGGCTTTGCCCAGGTCAGAATCTGCCATGACTTGGCGAAATCTACGACTATACCAACTGATAATTTCTGGCATTCCCAACATTCTCAGGGTAGCTTGAGAGCCGGTGCCATCGTAGATGATCGCGTCATACTGACCGCTTTGGTAGTACTCCCGAAGGGCGTTGAGGGCTAAAGCATGATCCATCCCCGGTAAAATGCCCAGTTCTTGACCATAGACATTTTTTAGGGTAGGCGATCGCAAATATTGCTCCTCTAGCTTTTTGACATCTTCCCAGCTGCGTTCCAGTAGTACTGTAGTCATTAGCTGTACTACCCGGAGGTTAGGACTTATTTCCACCGGGTCAGACGTTGGGGATAGCCCCAGCAGCAGTCCAAAGCTAGGACTTGGGTCTTGTCCTACCAGTAGCACTCGTTGACCGAGGCTCGACAGCTGCTTAGCGGCAGCAATTGCCACAGTAGTGCGACCTGTGCCGCCTTTACCCAGAAATGTTAGAATCCGTGCCATAGTGCAAGTCTCGTGCCTCGGTGCGATCGCGTTTATTAAAATCTAGTCTACGATTTTCAATTCATCCTCAAAGAACCAGGTAGAGCTGTTGTCCTCAAATTTCACCGTTACGCCCACTCCACTGCCATCGGTCATTTTATAATCTGTGATCGTGCCTATTTGTCCCAGTTTATTTGCGATGTTGTTGCCTACCCGGTCTCTTAGACGAAACACTTTTACTTTTTGCCCAATTTTCATTGCTACTAGATCATACGATAAACCACCCCTCAGTTTACCGGAATCTGTCGCGATCGCATCAGGGAAAACTGTCATAAGTTCCACTGTTGCCCCTGGGACTGATATCAAGTCCGGTTGAATACCCATAATCTAAGGAAGTGTCGGAAGTGTCGGAAGTGTCGGAAGTCTGCGCGGGTAGTCTGAGGGGGGTAGAGGTAGCTGCCTCTTGCCTCTGTTCACTACTCCCTACTCCCTACTCCCTACTCCCTACTCCCTTTGCTATACAAGTTTGTTATCAATAATTTTATCGAAATTATAACCATGTTATTTGATGAACCTTACTATATTGCGATTAATCAAGCCCGCTGGGCTGTAGCGGAAAACATTCTCAATCAGCTTAGACTCAATCAGGGATTAAGTTTCACCACTTGCATTGACGTCGGATGTGGTCCTGGTTGGTTTTCTAAAAAGCTAGTGAATTGGGGAGTAAATGTAATTGGTTTAGAGGGGAGACAAGAACTTGTTGAAGAAGCGAGTAAACGGGTAACTGAAGCTAATTTTTATCAGGTTGATGTTGAATCTACCCCACAGATGTCTCAATTTGCTGGAGCAGACTTAGTGTTTTGCTTCGGCTTGCTCTATCATACAGAAAATCCATTCAAAGTCATTCGTAATTTGCAGTTATTAACCAAAAAAGTGTTATTTATTGAAAGTATGAATGTCCCCTTAAATGAACCAGTTACCTATCTAGTTGAAGAAGGCAAAAATGAAACCCAGGGGTTAACCTACCATGCCATGATTCCTAGCCGAAGCTGCTTGCTGAAAATGCTCCAAGTTTCAGGATTTCCTTATCTATACGACTATCAGGGTTATGTAGACCATGAAGATTTCTGGGAAACGGAGACCAAGCACCAAAGACGCCGAATATTTTTAGCATCTACAGTAGACTTACAAGTCAGTGATTTAGTTCCCTCACCCGAGATTGTCACACCAAAGTATAATTTTGCTAAACAATAACTAGACGAGTTTACGAATTAATGGATAGTCAGGAAGAGCATTTACCTAGCCATGAGTCCATAAATGAGTTGGATAAGATGGAGATTTATCTTCAGGTATTCCACCATTTTCTGCCTCAGGCGATGGATTTTCCCAACTTGGCGGTACCCTACACCTTGTTTTTGCGATCGCTTCGAGAAAAACTCCATCCAGCAGGGGTCCGGGATATCCAAGCAGTGAATTTGCCATCAGGCTTGACATTCCACGTTGATGTCGGGGATCGACTGGGGTGTGACTTTTACTATGGCCATTACCAAGAATACTTTGATGCCCAACTCTTTTTAGGTCTGCTGGATGCCAATTCCATTGTGCTAGATGTAGGAGCAAACTTTGGTTACTACGCCGTATCATCAGCTACAAAATTAACTCCCAGCGGTTGTGTTCATGCCTTTGAACCTAACCCAGATGCCTACCAGCTTTTACAACAGAATGTAGAAGTTAACCACTTACAACAGTTAGTTTCTTGCCATGACCTATGCATCGGTGCTGAAGATGGAGAAACAGACTTTTATATTACCCAGGAATCCGCATTTAGTGGTATGGATGATACTAAGCGGTCTGTCTTGCGTGAAAAGCTCAGAATTCCAGTGCGTAGTCTAGACTCCATACTTCCAGAGTTGGGATTATCCCAAATAGATGCTATCAAGATTGATGTAGAAGGATACGAATTTGCGGTATTAAATGGTGCTATGGAAACCATTCAGCGCTCACCAAATCTAGTGATCATGATGGAAGTGAGTGCCAAGAATCTAAATGAGCAGCGACGGGAAGCATTGATGTCCTCGCTGGTGAATCTTTACAATCAAAACCTCCGGGGCTGGATCGTGGATTCTAACCCAAGAGTACTAAAATCTATACCAACTCCAGAAGCAGCACTAACATTAGGGAGTGCAACAAGCGCTAATTTATTCCTAATGGTTTCTGGCTCAGAGCGTGAACATCAATTGAATAAAGTCTATCATAATTTACAGACACAGGAAGATAGTAATCAACTAAAAGAACCTGATATTTTTTCTATAAAAAGCCTGTCACATCGGGGGCTTGGGTAATCGGTGGATATTCTCTACGACCATCAAATGTTTGCCATCCAGAAATTTGGTGGTATATCCCGAATTTTTATTGAGTTAATGCGAGAGTTATCGCCCAACTCTGAGTGCTCAATTCATTGGCATCGTGGCATCAAGAGCGATGGGTATGATATTTCAGAGTATCGCGATCAACTCACCGGATATGGGGTGATACCAAAATTTACCTTTCCAACAGGTAAGGCTATTAATGAGACTATCAATAAACTCTCCTTTCAATGGTTTGTCCGTAGATTCGGTAGACAGTATGATATCTATCATCCTACCTACTATGATGCTGACTTAGTGGAGATTGTTAACCCTAAGAAACTTGTGATAACGATCCATGATATGATTCCCGAAAAATTTTTATCAGGACAAGCTAAGTTTCAGCCATTAATTAAAAATAAGCACCAGCTAGTTGAACAAGCCGATTTAATTTTTGTAGCTTCCGAAAATACCCGCAATGATCTAGTAGAATTATTGGGAGTTAATCCGGAAAAAACTAAAGTAACCTATTGGGCAAGTCGAATTCAAGACGCTAACGAATCTGAGTTACCAAAGAATTGCCTTAGTCAGCCTTACTTCCTTTATGTGGGAACTCGTTCAAAATATAAAAATTTTGAAATAGTCCTCAAAGCATTTGCTGCTAGTCCTAAATTACGGAATAATTTCAAATTAGTGTGTTTTGGGGGTTCCTGTGATTTTTTGGAATCCGAATTAAGGGTTATGGAAGACCATCATATCAGGCAAAATTTCATCTATCTTAGGGGTGATGATGCCCTACTAAAAACCCTATATTGTAATGCCCAAGCCCTAATTTATACCAGCCGCTATGAAGGATTTGGTTTACCGCCCCTAGAGGCAATGGAATGCCAATGTCCAGTTATCTGCTGCTTAACCTCTTCCTTGCCTGAGGTCGTAGGAGATGCAGCTAGTTTATTTGAGCCAGATTCTGTGGATGGACTAGTTAACGCTATGGAGATAGTTGTAGAAGACTCAGAACACCGAGCATCTATGATTGAAAAAGGGCGGCAACGTGCTAAGCTTTTTACGTGGCAAAAGACTGCTCAACGGACTTTGGATGGTTATCGTTCAATTAGCTCATGAATCCTGGACACCGCTATCAGTTTGTCAGCAATATTAGTTGCTAATCAAACCCCGAAGACGGTAATATTTGGATCGGTGTGAGGTAATCAGTCATGAATAAACAGGATTCAGTTATAGAACAAATTAAACAAGACCGAAAGATTCGAGCAGGAGATGATCCACGAAGGTTAGAGCATTTTGGGTTTAAGGTACACTCTCAATCGGATGAAGACGGCATTATAGAAGAAATCTTTAATAGAATTGGGATAAAATCAAAGGTTTTTGTGGAGTTTGGAGCAGAAACAGGACGAGAAAACAATAGTCATTATCTTTTAGAAAAGGGATGGACAGGATTGTGGATAGAATCCTTGCCAGACTATGCAAAAACTATTAGAGAAAATTATCAAGATGCCATCGGGGAAGGTCGCTTAAAATTTATCGAAGCGGTAGTTAACGCCGAAAATATTAATAATTTAATTGAAAGGGGTGGTATTACTGGAGAAATTGATTTTCTGTCAGTGGATATTGATAGTAATGACTATTACGTTTATGAGGCTATTTCGGTTATACAACCTAGAGTTGTTTGTTTAGAGCATAA
>NZ_JAAHHX010000033.1:7926-69855 GCF_010672065.1 Moorena sp. SIO4A1
ATTTAATTGAAAGGGGTGGTATTACTGGAGAAATTGATTTTCTGTCAGTGGATATTGATAGTAATGACTATTACGTTTATGAGGCTATTTCGGTTATACAACCTAGAGTTGTTTGTTTAGAGCATAATCATTCCTATCCACCACCTCAAGAATGGATCATGCCCTATGACCCTAATTATCGCTGGGATTATAATTCTACGGCTTATGGAGCTTCTCTTGTATCTTTAGAGAAGCTAGCTCGCCGTAAGGGGATGGTGTTAGTAGGTTGTGGATTATATTCTGCCAATGGATTTTATGTGCGTGAAGATTTAGTCAATGATGCCTTTTCTCCTCCCTTTACTCCTGAGCGCTTTTTTAATCCTTTAGACTATCAAAAAATTGTTAGTTTTCCTCGTAGATATGCGGGGGCGATAAGTTTCCTAGAAAGTCTACTGGATAAGGGAAGCAACTCTCATCCCTTTAAGATAATCCGGAGACTCGGGGGGGGTGTAAGGATAAAAATAAAGCAATTCTTAAAGCAAATACTGGAAAAAGATAATTGAATCCAAGCACTTTTGAGCATGTAATTCCATAGAAAAACTAAAACTCTGACTGCTCAATTCATTACTCAAAACCCTATATCGTAACGCCCAAGCCCTAATTTATACCAGCCGCTATGAGGGATTTGGTTTGCCCACCCTAGAGCCAATGGAATGCCAATGTCCAGTTATCTTCCGCTTAACCTCTTCCTTGTCTGAATTGGTAGGAGATGCAGCTAGTTTATTTGAGCCAGATTCTGTGGATGGACTAGTTAACACTATGGAAATAGTTGTAGAAGACTCAGAACACCGGGCATCTATAGATTGAGAAAGGACGGCAACGTGCTAAGCTTTTAACATGGCAAAAGACTGCTCAACTGACTTTGGATGGTTATCGCTCAATTAGGTCATGAATCCTGGACACCGCTATAAGTTTCTCAGCAGTATCAGTTGCTAATCAAACCCCGAACACGGTAGTATTTAGATTGATGTGAGGTACATTTAATGTATAATACAACCAATGATAACTAGTGACCAAAAATTTGGTTGGGTTTTAAGGTAATACAGTCATGAATAAACAGGATTCAGTTATAGAACAAATTCAACAAGACCGCAAGATTCAAGCAGGGGATGATCCACGAAGGTTAGAGCATTTTGGATTTAAGATATATTCTCAATCGGATGAAGACGGCATTATAGAGGAAATTTTTAATAGAATTGGTGTAAAATCCCAGGTTTTTGTGGAGTTTGGAGCAGAAACAGGAGAAGAAAACAATAGTCGTTATCTTTTAGAAAAGGGATGGACAGGATTGTGGCTAGAATCCTATCCAGACTATGCACAAGCTATTCCAGCCAATCAGAAAGATGCCATCGGGGAAGGTCGCTTAAAATTTATCGAAGCGGTAGTTAACGCCGAAAATATTAATGATTTAATTGAAAGGGGTGGTATTACTGGAGAAATTGATTTTCTGTCAGTGGATATTGATAGTAATGACTATTACGTTTATGAGGCTATTTCGGTTATACAACCTAGAGTTGTTTGTTTAGAGCATAATCCTGCCTATCCACCACCTCAAGAATGGATCATGCCCTATGACCCTAATTATCGCTGGGATGGTAATGCTACGGCTTATGGAGCTTCTCTTGTAGCTTTAGATAACCTAGCTCGCAGTAAGGGGATGGTGTTAGTAGGTTGCGGATTATATTCTGCCAATGGATTTTATGTGCGTGAAGATTTAGTCAATGATGCCTTTTCTCCTCCCTTTACTCCTGAGCGGTTTTTTAACCCTTTAGACTATCAAAAAATTGTTAGTTTTCCTCGTAAACAGATTCAGTAGAGCAAAAACTTGACCCTGGTCTGTTAGCAGGATTTTAGAAGCTTATTACTTTGGCAGTTTTGACAGTTCATTGGCTTATAACCTTTGCACTGTCAATAGTTTCACCAGGTTCCGTTTTTTCCTAAGGTTGATCCTTGAAAATTTGGCGTTGCTGAACTCAAGGATGAGTTATTGAAAGCATTAGTCTCTTGCTGCTTAAATCCCCCTGCTCCCGTGACCAACAAGATTGGGGGTCACAGAGATTAAAATTATACCATCATTAAGCAACGCCGAAAATTTTATTCGTTATCTGTAGGGATACCAACAAACCTTTTGAATTTGAACCACAGCGTTCGCAATTTCCAAAACTTACTTGTCTTCATGGCCGCAACTTCTAGTTTGGTGTGGTGTAATTCGTCTTGAATTTGTTGCAGTTCTATAATTTTACTCTCTTGAAGCTGTTGTGATTGAACTAGCTGTACTTTGGCATTTTGTAATTGCTCTTGAGTTTGTTGAAGTTTAGTTTGACCTAGCTTTACTTTGGCGTTGGCGTGTTGTAATTGCTCTTGAGTTTGTTGCAATTGCTTTTGAGTTTGTTGTAATTGCTCTTGAGTTTGTTGAAGTTTAGTTTGAGTTTCTTGCAATTCTAGGATTCCGCTATCTTGAAGCTGTTGTGATTGAACTAGCAATGTCCGCAACTCATGAAGTTCTTGTAACTCCTTGGAGAGTTCTTGAGTCGTTTTAACTCGACCACAGGCAAGGGTCGTTGAGTACTCGTGGTCTGTAAGACGAAATTTGACAATATCATGCCATAGATAGTTGGATCCAGGCCAAGTTTCAACAACATCATGAAAAGCCATCCATCCTCCAACTTTCATCAGGGGTAATAATAACCCAAAATCCGTCAGCACATCTAAGTATTCATGAGAACCATCAATAAAAACAAAGTCAATCGTCTTTTCTCCAGTTAATTCACCCCAACGCTTCAGAATTTCTAAAGAATATCCCTGAAAAGATTTGATATAAGGAGTCAGTTGGTATTTATCAAGGTTTTCTTTCCAGACCTCAAAGACACTCTTTTCTGGTATGTCGTGACATTGCCCTATCCATGGATCAATACAGTAGATCTTGCGATTAGTCCCTACACAGGCAAACGCCATAGCTGCCGTAGACCTTCCTTTATAAGAGCCAACTTCAACAATAAGAGCATCCTCAGGGAGGGACTTCACTTTATTGAATAAGAACTCTTCTTGGCCAGGAACTAGGAAACCATCAATGGTTTCAACAGCTTCTTTTACCGTCTCATAACTGTTGAATGATTCCTTAGCACTGACAACTTGCTCAAGCAGCTGATCAACCATGATTAAACTCCTATTTTAGCTGACGTTAATTATTGAAAATTTTATTCGTTATCTGTAGGTAAACCGACAAACCCTTTAAATTTGAACCAGAGCGATCGCAATTTCCAAAACTTACTGGTCTTCATGGCCGCAATTTCTACATTAATTACCTTCAACTTAGCCTTAGCTTCGTTCAGTTGGTTCTGAATCTGCTGTAATTGATTTTGCTGAAAATGCTGAATTTTTTCCTGTGACTGTGCCAATTGTGATTGAGTATGCTGAAGTTCTGAGTGTATTTGGGTTAATTGTGATTGAGTTTGTTCATTTTCTGAGTTTGATTGATTTAATTGTGACTGAGTATCTTGAAGGTCTAAGTTTGATTGATTTAATTGTGACTGAGTATGTTGAAGGTCTGAGTGGGCTTGGATTAATTGTGATTTAGTCTGCTGGAGGTCTGTGACAGTTGCACTGACCTGAGAGCGCAAGGAAGCTATCTCTTGACCCTGTTGCTCAATAATCTTCAGAAGTTCAGCACGCCTAGTCTCGATAGTTTGATACTGAACTTGGATGTTTTGATACTGAAATTTGAGTTTATTAAAGTCAGAGGATTTGTCCAGTAATGCCTGAACCATTCGCCCAGATTGACTCTTGAGCAGATAGTAACTAATTTGCTCATCAGTATAGGGAACAAAAGGCTGCCGACTAGCTACGAAAAACATATCATAGTCGAACAACTGTTGTTCAAATTGCAGAAACTCAAAACCGAGGTTCTTAAAGAATTGCGACACCCCTCGCCGACTCAAAAGATGGATATGCTCAATAGGTTGCATTAGCTTTAAAAAATGATCCTTTTGAGCAACCATCTCTGAATAGGTTTTACCCTCTTCATAATTTGGCATCTGGACAATGAAAATACCATCTTCCTTGAGAAGAGATGCCCCATGGCTGATGGTAGCCACTGGATCAGGTAGATGCTCCATGACATCGTAGAGTACGATAGCATCAAAAGATTCTGGTTCTAGCTGCTGATCCTCGAGCGGTCCTGACAAAATGGGCATATTGAATGTCTGTTGGGCAAATTCCACAACCCAAGGGCTAAGCTCCAGACCCATAGCCTCAAAACCTGCCCAGCCCATCATTGCCACAAAGCCACCATGAGCACAACCTAACTCAAGCACTTTGGCTGGCGGTAGTTTATAAGCCA
Organism: Moorena sp. SIO4A1; assembly: GCF_010672065.1. Taxonomy (NCBI): domain Bacteria; kingdom Bacillati; phylum Cyanobacteriota; class Cyanophyceae; order Coleofasciculales; family Coleofasciculaceae; genus Moorena; species Moorena sp. SIO4A1. The sequence goes on from NZ_JAAHHX010000033.1 coordinate 12,305, forward strand.
TCAGAGTACGCAGCCAGTAGAGGCATCGCTCTGGTAAGTCTTGACGGGCTCGTTGACGAATATCAGGAAAACCATAATGCTCGGTCTGATAAGACAACCAGTACTCTTTACCGTAGAAGTCATGGTTATCATCCTTTATACGGAGCTGCTCAGCCCTCAAACCAGTTTTTGACACTAGAGTGCCACATTGAGAGCACGCCAAGTAGTCGGGGGAAAATTCAGTTAGCTCAGTATTTCCACACCAACAGATATGTCTTAACGTTTGTGTCATCTTGTTGTTGTAGGGAGGTGTTGATAAATTAGCTCGAACTTACGTCTGATCACAAGTCCGGATTGAAAAGCCTTTTTTTAATTAAGTCCCCAGAGAGGGAATAAAAATAAAGGGTCTTAAGAATTAAGACTTGGAAAACTAGGCAGTTATCTACAACAGGTTAATATTCTGTAGTACCGTCAAACCTATCAACGCTAATCCCCCACTACCCATGACAATTCTGACCCTGCGGAGAACCTGAGGCTTCATATAGCCAAGATAGCCCACCATACCTAACATTAGTGCAATGGACAACAAACTACCGCCAAGAGAAAAGAATAGATTTCCTTGGACAGGAGAAACGAATGAGGTTAGTTTTACTAGAGTCCTATCAGCATACATAGCGGTAGATAGCAGTAGTAAGTTGATCCCTAAAATTAGACTAACTACTGGAACTAACAGAGGTTTTAGTCGAAACCAGCCTACCCGCAGTTTCCAGAATTTACTGGACTCCATTGCCGCTAGAGTTGACCCCGCTTCTTGAAGTGCCCGCTGTTTTTGTTGAAGTTGAGCCTCTGCGTACATCAATTGCTGTTCGAGATCTCCTGACGGAAGCTGAGTTGGCTGAACTTGAATTGGGGACGGACTTGGGGGTAGCTGTTCTTGGATTTGAGCCTGTAACTTCCTGAATTCTCCCCAAAGGGGGGAACCTAGACCAGTACCATCATTTTTGATGGTCTTGGCAGTTTCGACCAGAACCTCTACCACGGTATCGGCCATCTTTGACCAGGAAAATTTCTTCGCGTGTTCAAACCCATCAGCAATCAACGGGTTACGAACCTCTGGGTTTTGAACTTTGTAGAGCGCATCAATCAGCTCGTAAACATTAGATTGATCCACATACAATGCTGCTTCCCCAGCTGCTTCAGGAAGAGAGGAGTGACGACAGGTAATTACAGGGCAACCACAAACCATTGCTTCGGTAACTGGTAATCCGAACCCTTCGTACAGAGAGGGGACAACCAGAGCGATCGCACCAGAATACGCTACTTTTAATTCTTCATCACTCAGGGGCAGAACCATCGTTGTTATCCCTTCTGCCAGGGCAGCTAGCTCAGGTTCTAACTCAGGTCTACCACCGACACAAATTACCCCAAACTCTTCCTTATCCACCAGCTTAGATAATGCTCTGAACAGAAAGATAGCGTTTTTATAGCCATTAACACCAGTTCTTTCTCCTACTAAGAGTAAGTAAGGTTTGGTCACCTTGAATTTAGTCTTAAACTCATTGATATCATCATCGCTTGCCGGGGAAAAAACCTTTTTGACCCCACAGTGAGCTACCGTTACCTTGGACGGGGAAATATGGGGGAAAAACTTAATCAGATCTCGAGCCGTATTTTCAGAGATCGTAATATAACGTGAAGCGTGTAAGATACCGTAATGCTTTTCTTTCCAACCTGCTTCGTTAAGATTGGCACCAATCACCTCTGGAATCATGTCATAAGCCATAAATACAGAAGGAGTAGATAGGGGTGCGGTATAGTAGCTGGAAATGAATAGATCAGCCCCCTTTTCATCACAGATTTCCTGCAACAAGTCAGCATCTGCTCCCGTTTTGTTGTAATCGTAAGCTCGAATAGGGCGATAGCGAATTCCAGGAATCCTCGGAGCCGTTCCAGCCCGGTCTAAAACAATCACATGGTCAGCAAAGCCATTAGTTGCCCATTCCTCTAGCAAAGACTTCCAGACTTGGGAAATCCCAGAGTTAGGAAAAAATTGGAAAAATACCCCATCAACCACAATTTGGGGGAATGGTATTTCAATCTTCATAGTTTGTTGCTGAAATTCTTCCAGTTGCAAAAACTGCCATTTTTCGCCGTCAGGCTCCTTCTGAGCAATCGGCACTATACCACAGATATCCGCCGGTTCAACCAGGGTTTCATCTTCAACCCAAGATAAATGTTGACGCAGAAAAACCGGAAATTCAGACTGCTGCTGTAGTCCCTGCCACTCGGCCAGAGCATTCTGGTAGCCGTAGTAGCTCTCCTTAAACTGCAATTGTTCCGGTGTTACATAAGCAAAATGTTGAAAGACCAGTCCCTGTGCTTCGGTTTCTCGATGTAGGAATGGATTGATGCTTGCTACATCTTGCCCATGATTAGCTGACTGATTTGACTGATTAGTTGACGACGGTTGGACTAGCCTTGGGGGTTCGTGGGTTGCCCAGACAGCTCCCGGTTGAAACCTCCACACACGCAACCATTCCTGTTTGGGGTTTTGTGTATAGCAATTGCGACTGCTAACAATTAAATTTTTTCCAACGAAATACCAACACCAGAAGAAAGCAGCCGTCTTGTCAGGTTGGTCGATGAACATCTGTCGGGCTTTACAGATTTGCTCAGTTGTCCACAACTCATCCACATCTACCTGCCACAACAGACACTCTTGTTGGATATTCTCAAGGGGAGCATTCACCATTTCTCGCTTGCCCTCCCAGAAAACCCCATCAGGTTTGCGATAGACGGTGATCTGGTCAGGGTAGCGTTCCATCAGTTGGTCGAGATACTCTGTGGTGCCATCAATACTACGACCATTATGGTGAATTTCATCACTGACATACCCACCCGTAGCTAAACTCCAGGCAGTATCATGCTTCAATTTCGCTACACCTTCAATAATGTGCCAATGCCATCGGAATGGCAGTTTACTAAAGACGTCAATATGATAGCGAATGAAGGGTTCACCATTGATAACAATCGTAAAAAAATTGATTGGAAGAGGGGTTGAGGCTTCACCTGACTTTTCAGCTGAATGAGGGCTATCCGCTTTAGCAAAAATGGAGTAACCATTGCGCACAGAAGCATTTTGCTCAATCAGTTTATAGTTTTTATCTCTTAATAACCGATGGTGATTACTATAATTTTTGTAGGTACAAATATTATCAAGTAGGATAAATTTTGATCCGTAAACCTGATCCAATTCAACCTGAGCCGTGAACTTGGAGCCGTCGATTAAGACTAGATCAAAATCCTCGATCTGGTTTTCTTGCTTAATCGTTTCAATCCCATCTCCAGAGGTTCCCATTTCCCTAACATAATCGATATCTTGACGAAGCAAACCTAAGACTTGTTCAAGAGGGTAATTATTTAGAGGGCTACGATGGGAATGATAAAATTTCCTAACCTCATATTCCCTAGGAAACTGCTCTAGGGAAATTGATGAAATATTGTAGCACTTGACAAAAGAGTCCTGCCGATAGCGTTCCTTTAACTCAGCAAAACGAGGTTGTGAAACCTCCATACAGAATAACACTGGATTAGACGGGTTTTCCCGGAGTCCCTTCACAAACGCTTCGGTGCTTCCCGCACCGGATGAAGACCTGATTTCTAGAACCGTCTTGATATCTTCTTCCCGAGCTATCCTCTGAATCGCTTTATAAAAATCATCGTCTTTAATCTCAGGAGCAATCACATAATCTAGTTCTGATTTTGACCTATTACTTGGCATATGACACAGCTCCTCACACAAACCTGAAAAAAACTTGGCAATAACTTTGGCAAGAGATAACCTCTAACCTGTTAGTCTTTCTAACCTGTTAGTCTAATCTGTTAGTCTAAGGTACTATCCTAATCAGACTTGTTCCAAATTTTTCAAGTTGAGTTTGATATTACCACTTTTTCCATTCTGATTTATTCCGCTTTCCATCTCAGCAATTTTGGCAATCTGAGCAATTTTCGCCCGGGCTTGCTCTAATTCAAGCTTCAGGGCATGGTATTCCGTTTCAATGGCTTGATATTTGTTTTCAAGGGCTTTATAGTTGAAATTTAGTGTATTTCTACCGTTTTCGGCGTTTTGAAGCCATTCTCTGAGGTTAATGATGAATTCCTGATATTTTAGGATTCTTCTGTTCAACCAGTAGGAATCTTTATACATTGGGCATTGGTTCTGAATACTATGGGCTTCAGGTAGAGATTTTCTTAACTGACTAGAAAGTCCCCCTGCATAATAGGATGCGATTGTCCGAGGATAGTAACACAATTTCACAGTCTCATTCTGGATTAGCCTCAGAAACCATTCATAATCCGATGATATTTTGTAGCGTTCATTGAAAAGCCCTATTTTAGAGAAAAACAAGTTAGCTCTGGAGAAGCTGGCTTGGTGAGGCAAACATCCACAGATCAGTTCATCAGCTACGTCTTCAGGCAAGGGAGGTTTCACTAAAATGGTAGACCCAGATTGCTCTCTAACCTCTAGGTCTCCATACAAAAAATCACAGGAGGGATTTGCCAACAGGAAGTTAACGGTATCTTGGATGACCTTTTTATCAAGATAATAGTCATCTGAATTAATAAAAGCAATAAACTCACCAGACGAGTACCTAACTCCCTTATTCATTGCTTCATAGATACCGCCATCAGGTTCGCTAATAAATCGGCTAATCTGATCACTATATTTATGAGCAATCTCCTTAGTTTTGTCTTGGGAGTTGCCATCAATAATAATGTACTCTATATCCTCATAGGTCTGAGAGACGACACTCTTGATCGCTCGCTCTATAAATCGCTCAGCATTTTTACATACAGTTATAATTGAAATCCTCACACGTCCTCCTCGGAATTATCACTATCAGGGTGATAATACTGGTTTTACAGGTTTAACTATAGGGTTTAACTATATTCCAACTGCTCAGATTACCATCTTTCATTTACCTTAAGCTTTTAACGTTTGTTTAAAACTTTTAACTTTTTTTAAGGTTAAACCACTTCGGTAACACTATTCAAGTAACAATCGACTACCTCATTGCTCTCTCCCGCTAACTTTATCCTGCCTTTGTCTAACCAAATCACCCGCTTGCAGTAATGGCGCACAAAGGATAAATCATGGGAGACCACTAAAACAGTGGCATGAGCCTCCCAAAATCTTTCCATGCGTCGCTGGCACTTAATTCTAAAACTTTGATCCCCTACGGATAACACTTCATCTAAAATTAAAATATCTGGCTGTACATCAGTGGCAATGGCAAAGCCTAGCCGCGCTGACATCCCTGAGGATAATCCCTTCACTGGCATTAACTTGTAGTCTTGTAGCTCAGCAAACTCCAAAATCGATGGGGTTCTCTGTTTCATCTCTTGTTTAGAGAAACCTAGCATCACGCCATAGAGTTTGATGTTATCCACTACGGAAAGTTCGGGATCGAATCCAGCTCCTAGTTCAATCATCGGAGCGATTTCACCTCTTATCCATACCTGACCCCCTGTCGGCTGTAAGATTCCACAGATAACTTTAAGTAGGGTTGATTTCCCTGAACCATTCGGTCCAATGATGCCGATTTTTTCCCCAGGTTTTACTGCTAGATCAATATCATCAAGGACTAAATTCCTGGAAGGTTTGCGGTATTTTCCCTCCAAAAATGATATTATAGTTTTTTTGAGGTCATAGGAAAACTCTTCTTGGGTTCTTCGCCACAATGAAACCCGATCGAGTCTAATAACTTCTTCTGTCATCTATAACAAATCCATGAAGTGAGGCTGCCAAACTCGAAAGCAAGTCCAGCCTAAGGATACAATTACTATGGCACTTAGGCATGAGTGTCCAATTAACCCTACATTTGGCAAACCTCCTGACAAAGAAATCTGTCGAATGCTTTCAATAATCGGCAATAAAGGATTTAAAAACAAAAAGGGTCTAACCGCCTCTGGGACAATTGCTGCTGGATAAAAGACTGGAGAGCTAATCCAGATCACAAAGCATACTAATTCATAGAAATAAGGTAAATCCCTAAAGAAAACATAGAGAACACTGACGAGAAACCCGATGCCGATACTAACCAAAATTAAGGCGATTAACGGAAGACTCAACGCTAGCAAATTGACTACACTTTTTGAAGTAAGCAACGTGACAATAGCTAGGAGAGGAAAGCTGCCAACAGCTAACTGAAACACATTAGCAGCAATGGTTGAAACCGGAAAGACACTTATTGGTAAACGAACTTTATTCAACAGGGCACCATTGCCAACTACACTGACTAATGCTTGGTTGGTTGAAGCGGAGAAAAAGTTAGTCACAAGCAACCCAGTAAAAGCAGCCAGAATATAGTTAATGGTTGAGTTGTCATAATAGGAGGCAAAGGTAGCACCGAAAATTGCTGTATATAGTCCTGTCATAATCAAAGGATTTAACAAAGACCAATATACTCCCAGAAGCGATCCTCGATAACGTCCCTTCAGATTTCGCTCTGTTAATATATACAGCAACTCCCAATAGCGCTGGAATTGCCACCGTGCGGTGTTAGCCTTGAGGGATAAGGTCATAATTTATACACCGAAGATATAGAACCGAAGATATAGAACCGAATATATATATAGGGATTCAAGTTAGCCTCCCCACTGGTTCTTAGATGCGCATTTTTAGAACCATAACATATACTGCGAAGAAATTCGCCCTGTCGTGTTCCCACCCCGCACTTTTGGTTACGGCGCGTTCGCTTCCGGAGCGCACCCGTTCTGTTTCGGTGTGTATATTCTTATCATAGTTTAGGGAAATTTGTCGAGTAGGAACTTGGTATAATCCCTTGAGAAGTAAGTATCTGACTTGATTATATGTCTCTGACTAGTGCTGACGAACTAGAGCCAAGTCCCTTACTTTCTTGGCAACTAGGGCAAAGTAACTTGTTAGATTGGCGACCTGTTATCGAAACTAACCCCTCCCTCTGGAGAGAAGCCAAGCAACGGTCTCACCAGGGACCTCAGGTGCTAATGGCAACTACCGTAGGGGGATTAGCGCCACTGTCACTACCAGAAAGTCTACTAGCAGTAGCCCTTACCCTCAGAGGAGCAGAGGTTCATACTCTCCTGTGTGACCATTCTCTGCCTGCCTGCCTCAATCTTCAAAAACTGGATACACCTCAAGAAAGGATTGAAAACTATGATTTAGAAACGATCAAGTGCCAAAACTGTTTCGCAACCGGTCGTTATCTGTATCAACCGTTGCAGTTGACGAACCATGTCTTTAGTGAACTGCTCACTGGGCTTGATAGGCAAGAAGCCAAACAAATTGCAGCACACGTAAGGCTATCAGAGATTGAAAACTATTGCCTGGGCAACTGGAATATAGGTGAACATGCCTATGCTGGGGCGTTGCGCTATTTTACCAGTGGGAATCTAGATAACGAACCCAAGAGTGAAATCGTGGTGCGTCGATATTTTGAAGGGGCTTTGCTGACTGCGTATGCTATCAGTAAGCTACTGTCTAAGTATAATTTTAAGGCTGCTTGCTTCAATCATGGCATCTACTTACCTCATGGCATCATTGGTGAGGTGTGTCGCTCACGCCAAGTGCGGGTGGTTAACTGGGCTATTGCCTATCGTAAGCGTTGCTTTATTTTTAGCCACGGAGACACTTATCATCACACTATGCTCAGTGAGCCTCTCCATGGCTGGGAAACCATGCCTTGGACTGAGGCAATGACAGATGACATCCTACAGTATTTGAAAAGTCGATGGCAGGGCACTCGGGATTGGATTTGGTTTCATGAAAAACCTGATGAAGAATTTAGCCGAAATGCTGAGGAGATGGGGCTTGACCTGAACCAGCCAGTGATTGGGATGCTCACTAATGTAATGTGGGATGCCCAGTTGCACTATCGTGGCTTAGCTTTCCCCAATATGCTAACGTGGGTACTCCAAACGATTGAGTATTTTGCTAAACGTCCTGACTTACAACTGCTGATTCGGATTCATCCGGCAGAGATTCGGGGAACGTTGCCTTCTCGCCAACCTTTGTTGCCAGAAATCAAGAAGGTCTGGTCTCAATTGCCTAAAAATATTTTCATCATTCCTCCAGAAAGTCCTGTGAGTACCTACGCAGCGATGGAGCAGTGCGATTCGGTGATTATTTATGGGACAAAAACTGGAGTAGAGTTGACCAGTGTAGGCATTCCGGTGATCGTTGGTGGTGAAGCTTGGATCCGAGATAAGGGAATTACTATGGATCCCTCTACCGCAGAGGAGTATTTCCAGTGCTTGGATCAGCTACCCCTTGGTGAACGGTTGGATGCCAATGCCCTTAAACGAGCCAGGATGTACGCCTACCATTTCTTTTTCAGACGGATGATTCCCCTACAATTTACCGAACCCATATCTGAAAATCCTTACGTGAAGCTGAATATTACTAGCCTAGAGCAATTACTTCCTGGTGCAGATCCAGGTTTGGATATTATCTGTGATGGAATCTTGTCTGGTTCTCCTTTTATCTATCCAGCGGAACGGTTGGGAATTGATCGCGTCTAGATTGGTGGAACGGGCATCAGGGGTGGAACGGGCATCTTGCCCGTGATCAATTTCCGGCATCAGGGGTGGAACGGGCATCTTGCCCGTGATCAATTTCCGGACGGACTATCCCAACCAGGCGCGAAGAGGCGGAAAATCAGGGCGAGCCTTTTGGTGGTGCGTTACGGGGCTACTGGCTACGACGTTGAATATGATGGCAAGGCGCGCCCCTAACGCACCCTACGCACTGCTTCCTGCTCCCTTTGATAATCTAAAAATTTTTAGATTTATATATCCATAACGAGCTGGTATTATAACATAAATAATGGGATAGTTTGATATCATTATCCCCGAGGGTGACACTATAACGGCCAAATCAGGTTAAGCTCAATAGCTTGGTGATGGCTCCATACAGGTGTGTTCAGGAGTGCCTTATGAACTATATCAAAATTCTGGCTAAGCCTTTTCGTCAAGTCAAAAAGTTTTATCACGGCTCATTGACTCAGTCTCCTATTCAACTAGCTAATCCAGGACTAGCTAATCCAGGACAATTGAGTCGTTTGAAGATATTAAAGTCTTTAGCTAAACCAGTAGTTACCTCTGATAAAACGTGCATGGTCTCGGTGGTGATAGGGAGTTATAACCGTAGACCTTTACTGGAAAAAGCGATTCAAAGTGTTCGAGATAATCAGATTCGCGTTCCCTATGAAATCATTGTGATTGACGGGGGGTCAACGGATGGTTCTTTAGAATGGCTAATTCAGCAGAAAGATATTATTACTATCATCCAACATAACCGAGGGGAATTCCAAGGAAAGCCACTCAAGCGCCGCAGTTGGGGGTATTTTATGAATCTTGGCTTTAAATCAGCTAAAGGGAAATATATTTTGATGATCAGTGATGATTGTCTGCTATTACCAAATGCGGTTAATTTAGGGCTGGATAAGTTTGAAGAGGTGGAAAAAGCTGGCATCAAAATAGGGGGAGTAGCTTTCTATTTTCGGAATTGGCCAGAGGATCAAGAATACTATGTACAACATACCCTTGGTGGCAAGCTGTTTGTTAATCATGGTATGTACTTAAAAGAAGCGCTAGCAGCAGTTGACTGGGCGGATGAAGAGCGATATATCTTTTATAAAGCTGATGGGGATCTCTGTTTAAAGATGTGGGAGCTTAATTATGAGATTGTAGATTGTCCAGGGGCTTATGTTGAACATTATTATGATAGCAATGAAGCGGTTCGCCAGACTAACAATGCTGTTTTAGACCATGACCGAGAGGCTTACTTGCAGCGATGGGAAGGAATTTATTATCATCGATATAAGCGGGATCTCCGGAGACGAGTAACTAGGTTCTATGAGGACAAAACTAGAACAGCAGACCAGTTTATGAACTTAGTTTATTAAGTTGTCGAGGAGTAAATAAATAAATAAATGGCTTCGGTGAAACAGGAAATTAGTCGGTTGGTAAATCGTCTGTTAGCGTCCATGAATTTAAAGTTGCTAAGGCTTTCAGACTACAAACAAATTGTGGAAGCGAGTCCGGACCCAGGACGGGATATATGGCGATGGGTTCGTGAAACCTATTCGATTAAGACGGTGATTGATATTGGAGCAAATAATGGGGATTTTGCAGAATTTTTAGCCTGTTACTTCAATGCTAAACAGACCTATGTATTTGAACCATTGCCATCTTATCTATCAGACTTAGAAGGAAAAGCGGCTAAGATTCCTAATCTAAAAATTTTTAATGTGGCTTTGTCGGATTATGAAGGAGAAGAGTTCTTTTATGAGAATTCATACGGGCCAGCTTCTTCGATGTTACGCATAAGCGAACTATGTAAGAAGGAATTTCCACAGACATCAGGAGAAAGTGAAATTAAAGTAAAGGTTTGCCCCCTGGATGACCTATTACAGTCAGAATTAGAGTCTGATCAATTGGAGAGAGATGTTTTTATAAAAATTGATGTCCAAGGGGTTGAAGATAAAGTGATTAAGGGAGGAAAAAAGCTATTTTCCCTAGGGCGATGTGTTCTGGTAGAAATGTCATTTGTTCCTCTGTATAAGGAACAACCATTATTTGAAGAGGTACATGACTGTTTGGTAGAGTTAGGTTACCGATTTGCGGGAATTAAAAATCAAATTAATTCTATCAAGTCTGGACAGCCATTATTCTGCCATTGTTTGTATGTCCGTTAGGGTTGTGCAAGCTATCAGCTATCAGCTATCAGCTATCAGCTTATGCGCTACAGATGGTGCTACTTGAGATGCTTTTTAATAAAACAGGTAAGCATTGGTTTAATCTGAGTTAAGTCACAGGCTGGAAGCCTGTGCCACAACTGACCACTGACCACTGACCGCTGAATGCTGATAGCTGAATGCTTACGTTAATTTTTAAGAGTGAAGGTGAGGAGTGAAGGAACCATGAAACTTTCTGTTGTTGTTGGTACCTATAATCGATTGAGTCTTCTGAAGCAATGTATTACTAGTATTCTTGAACAAACATCAACCCCTACAAAAATTTATGTAACTGATGCGGGGTCTGATGATGGCACTATTGAGTACTTAAATGCGATCGCATCGGAAAATCCACAGGTGATTCCGGTTTTGGTGGGCGAAAAGCTTGGTCAAGCTAAAGCCTATAATGATGTGTTCAGACTGGTAGATACTCCCTATGTGTGTTGGGTCAGTGATGATAATGTAATCGTTAACCAGGGTCTAGATACGGCGGTAAAAATACTTGAGGAAAAGCCGAAGATCGGGATGGTAGCTCTGAAAGTCAGGGATAAACAAGGCCCCTTCGTGAGTGCCCCTTACATCGGTGGTGTTTCAGTAGTTGGTGTATTAAATGTTAACCAAGGTGTGCTGAGAACTTCAGTATTAAAACAGGTGGGTGGATTCTGTGAAGTATTTCGAGATTATGGGATTGATCCGGATTTGACCACGAAAGTTTTATTTTCAGGGAATGATATCGTTTATACTAAAAAAATTGCTATTCATCATTACCGGAATTGGAGTTCGGATCCTAATTCTCCAGAATATGCCCAAATGATGGAGAGGCAAAAGCAGTATAAAGCCCTTTATGCGGAACGGTACTCAAAGTATGCTAAAGCAGGTTGGTTATGGCAACTGAAAAAGTATCTTTGGGCATTGTTTCGTAAAGGGATCGGGTTTGATCAACACTACAATTCAGACCAACCGATCTTCTGGAATCTCATCCCTCGGGATTGGCACAATATCATGACCAGTCGGTATATTAGTATCACTGATCCGATGACTACTCAAGGTAAAAGTTATCACTTAATTCAACATTGTCCAGGATATCTACGACCGAGATCATTTCAAGTCGAGCCGTTATCCTGATAGCTATCAGCGGTCAGCTATCAGCGGTAAGCTTAAGCGCTACGCGCACGCTACGCGAACAGTTATCAGCTAATGCACTAAATCACAGGCTAGAAGCCTGTGCCACGCTACTTGAGGTGCTATCAGTTATCAGCTAAAGGCTGACGGCTGACGGCTGACGGCTAAATGCTGAGAAAAAGATAAATACGTATTGAAATCCTAGCTAATTAATGGTAAACCATTGGACAGTGGTGAAAAACCGATAGGAATTTATTGGTTGTAGGAGTGTAAAATGTCCCGAAGACTGACTATTAATGGCTTTGAAATTAATGATGATAGCGATTGCTTTGTAATTGCTGAAATTGGGAATAACCATCAAGGTAGCTTGGAAAAGTGTAAAGAAATGTTCCGGATTGCTAAGGAATGCGGAGCAAATGCGGTAAAGTTACAAAAACGAGACAATCGTACGCTTTACACTAAAGCTGCTTTTGACAGACCTTATGACCATGAAAATAGTTTTGGTTTGACCTACGGTGAGCATCGGGAGTTTCTAGAATTTGGTGCTTACGAATATCAGGAACTGAAAAAGTATGCTGAAGAAGTAGGGATTACGTTTTTCTCTACTGCTTTTGATATTCCGAGTGCGGACTTTTTGGGTGAGTTGGATATGCCAGCCTATAAGATCGCTTCTGGAGACCTTAAGAGCTTGTCCCTAATTAAACATGTTGCCCAATTCCAGAAGCCGATGATCGTTAGCACCGGTGCAGCTACTTTAGAAGATGTGCAACGGGTTTACGATGCGATTATGCCGATTAATCCCCAGTTGTGTATCCTCCAATGTACGGCAAGCTATCCAGCGGACTTTGAAGAACTTGACCTGAAGGTGATCGAAACTTATCGGGAACTGTTCGGTGATATTGTGATTGGTCTATCTAGCCATGACAACGGTATCGCTATGGCAGTGGCGGCTTATGTTCTCGGGGCTCGTGTGATTGAGAAACACTTTACCCTGAACCGGGCGATGAAAGGAACAGACCATGCTTTCTCGTTAGAACCGACAGGGTTGCGCAAGATGGTAAGAGACCTCAGACGCACTCGCCAAGCCTTTGGGGATGGGGTGAAGAAAGTACACCTGAATGAACGTCCTGCTTACTTCAAGATGGGGAAAAAACTGGTGGCTGCGGATAATTTACCTGCAGGACATGTTTTAAGGCCAGAGGATATCGCGATGAAATCCCCAGGGGATGGTTTACCCCCCTATGAATTGGACAATGTGATTGGTAAAGTCTTAACCAAACCCCTAAGGGTGGATGAGTCGATTACGTTGGCTGGGTTGGTGGAAAATGTTGAACAGGTTGCTGTGTAGGGTGTTGTTGGCTTTGTGAACTATTTTGACCTCTCTGGCAAAATCGCTATTGTGACTGGAGTCTTAGGTAAACTTGGACCGGTGTGGAGTCGGGCATTACTGGATGCTGGCGCAACGGTTGTGGGGATAGACCTACCATTGGCTCAGGTGCCAAGCTCCTTTGAGACACTTCAAGGGCATTATCCCAAGACTCGTTTGTGTTTGGAGCGGGGTGATATATGCGATCGCACTTCCATGACTACAATCCGCGATCGCATCCTGACTGACATGGGCATTCCTGCCGTGATTGTCAACAATGCTGGGATTGACCAACCTCCTGGTCCAGTGACAACCTATAGCTTGGACGAGATCCCCCTAGAGATTTGCCGCAAGGTGTTTGAGGTGAATGTCTTGGGAGCATTCCAGGTGACCCAAGTCTTCGGTAGCCCGATGGTGGAAGCTAGACGAGGTTCAATCATTAATATCGGTTCGTTGTATGGGAGCGTATCTCCCGATGCCCGGTTTTATGAGCATCTGGAGTGCGACCCTCCTTTTTTGAAACCCCCTGCCTATGGGGCATCGAAGGCAGCACTGGTGAATTTAACCCGGTACTTTGCTACCCACTGGGGACCCTTTGGTGTCCGGGTTAATGCCCTTTCTCCGGGAGGAGTATTGGGTGGACAGGATGAGGAATTCAAAGGTCAATTTTGCGATCGCGTTCCTCTAGGACGGATGGCCGAGTTTGAGGATTTACTTGGCCCATTAGTGTTTCTGGCATCCGATGCCTCTGCCTATGTCACAGGTATCGAACTCCGAGTCGATGGCGGTTTTACCGTGTGGTAGATTAGACTGGTTCCCTACTCCCTGTTCCCTCAAGGGGTAAAAAATAATGGCACAAGACTATTTACCGAGCCAAGTCTTGAACTGGATTGATGGTCAACAAATAGCAGCAGTCACAGGAGAATGGTTTGATAAGCTAGACCCCACTAATGGTCAAGTGCTATGTCAGGTGGCTCGCTCAAGAGCAGCAGATATTGAGCAAGCGGTAAGGTCAGCTAAACAGGCTCAACCGGCTTGGGCTGATACTCCCCCGGTACAACGGGGTGCTATCTTACACGAGATTGTCCTAGGGATGAAAGCCCGTCAGGAGGAGATTGCCAAGATAGTAGCAGCAGAAACCGGTAAGTCCTATGGTTCAGCTTATGGAGAAACTGGCGGTGCGATCGCATTAGGATTATTCTACGCGAGTGAAGGACAACGGTTGTATGGTCGCACCACTACCAGCGGTGTGGTTAATAAATATGCCATGACTGTGCGTCAACCTCTGGGAGTCGCTGGATTAATTATTGCGGCCAATACTCCCATTGCTAATGTAGCCTGGAAAATCTTTCCAGCACTGGTTTGTGGCAATAGCGCGGTATTAAAAGTAGCAGAAGACACTCCCGCCACTGCTTGGATAGTTGGACAAATTGCTCAAGAGGCTGGGTTACCCCCTGGTGTCCTCAATATTATTCAGGGATATGGTGAAGAAGCGGGCGCTCCCTTGGTTGCTCATAATGATGTGGCTGTGGTTAGCTTTACGGGGTCTACAGAAGTAGGACGAATTGTGCAACGGGTAGCTGGGGAGCGCTTTGGCAGGGTATCCCTGGAGTTGGGGGGTAAGAATCCCTTGGTCGTGTGTGATGATGCGGATTTGAACAATGCCATCAAGTGGACCTTACTCTCAGTGTTCAGTAATGCTGGTCAACGTTGTGCTTCTGCTAGTCGAATCATTGTCTTTGACAGCATCTATGATCAATTCCGTGACCAATTAGTGGAGAAAACTAAGGAATTAAAATTAGGTCCGACTGATCAGGATGACCTTGGTCCAGTGATTAATGAGCAACAGTTGACTAACATGATTGCAGCGGTGAAACAGGCACAGCAAGCAGGAGCAACGGTGTTGGTGGGAGGCGATCGCTTAAAGGACCCTGACCATGCTACTGGTTTCTATATGGCACCGACCCTGCTAGAGAATGTAGACCCCCACGCAGAAATTTCTCAATGTGAATTATTTGGTCCGATTGCTAGTCTCTACCGGGTCAAAGACTTTAAGGAAGCTCTTGCTCTTGCTAACGATTCTCCCTATGGCTTAACTGCTTCGATTCACACTCGCAACATCCACCGTGCAGTACGGTTTTGTGAGAAAGTCCAAACTGGGGTAGCTGTAGTGAATGCCGGTACTTATGGCAGTGAACCCCATATGCCCTTTGGTGGACTCAAGCAATCCGGTAATGGTACCCGTGAACCAGGCACAGAAGCCTTGGATGTCTATTCTGAGTTGAAGGATATCTATATTAATATTGATCCTGAGCAATTTTGATCGTAAGGGAGTAGGGAGTAGGGAGTAGGGAGTAGTTGATGTAGGGTGGGCAGTGCTTATCAAAGCTACTACAGGCTTGGAAATTTATATTACGCACTGCCCACCCTACGATTATTTTTATTTACTGTTGGTGGGCAGTGCTTATCAAAGCTACTACAGGCTTGGAAATTTATATTACGCACTGCCCACCCTACGATTATTTTTATTTACTTAGGTATGTTTAAATACTAACGAAAGATTATTAGCTGGCATTTGATAAGTTTTTTCAAGGATGAGATTATGATTACTGGCAACCTCTACAACATCTTCTAAATTACGTACTCCCCATTCTGGGTTTTGTTGTCGTAAATAGGAGTCAAAATCAGCATTGGAAAGTGCAGTGTGTTTATTACCTTGTTTGTAGGGACCGTATAAATATAGAATATCTCCTGATGAAAGGATACGACCAGCACCTGCGATTAATCCTAGACAAGTAGACCAAGGCGAAATGTGAATCATATTAATATTCACCATCGCTACAATATCTGGTATTTCTGATAGTATTTCCGTTTCTACTTTCCAAACCGGCTGACTGACATCAATATCAAGGGGTTGATAAAGGTTGTCGCTAGGGGAATGGTTAGCCCAGGCGATGATACTTTCACGAAGGGAAGCATCAATATCGGAAGGAATCCATTTTCGAGGGTTTAACTGTTGTGCAAAATAGATAGCATGTTCTCCGGTACCGCTAGCAATTTCTAAAATTGTGCCAGTGGCTGGTAATATCTCTAAAAGTACTTGTAAAATTGCTTCCCGGTTGCGCTGGGTTGCTGGGGCGTATTTTCGGCTGTCCACTAATTTTTCTCCCCGATAATGATAAGAGTGGGAACAGGCAAGATGCCCATTCCACCATCAGAGTGGGAACAGGCAAGATGCCCATTCCACCATCAGAGTAGGAACAGGCAAGATGCCCATTCCACAAAGCTATTAAAATCATCCCACATTTAGGCAACGCTATTAATTTTATGTCGGCGGCATTCCTGTTACCTTTGCTATTTTAGATTGCTTTAAGGAAAATAACGATAAAATTCTCGTCTATGGAGAACACGGGAGAATATGATAGTATCCCCTTTTAGGAAAAATCCAATTCTATAATCCCCTACACGAATTCGATAGGCATTATCTTCTCCTTTTAATTTTTTGATGTTTTTGATATCCCTAAGATTTTGACAGGAAATAATATCCTGAAAGGTAAACTTTTTAATCGTATTATAAAAAGGGGTGCTTTTCAGAGATTTAAGATCCTTAATAAAGGTTGGAAGATATTCAGTTTTCATTCTTTGTCGAGTTCTGCTAATGCTTCTTCCAAACTTAAAGGTGTTTCATCTTTAACTTCCATCATAGCACGATATAGTCCTTCATCTTCAAAGCTTTCAATTAAACGTTTATAGTCCTGAAAATCAATTAATACTTTCTGGATATTACCTTGATTATCGGCAATCAATTCTTGTGCTAATGGATAATATTTAGGGTTTATTATTTCCTCTTCATTGCAGAAACTTTTGACTCCAATCTTAACTATATAAATAGCTACTGGAGTCGCCAATGCCAGGGGCAAATTACCAGATGCAGCTAGAGATGCAACCAACGCAGTAGTTACTCCAGCGAGTCGATCGTCTCTAAATTCATCTTGACAAATTATATGGCGACACCGCCTGGCTAAATTTTGCAACCAACTCTCTTGTATATCTATTCTCTCTATTCCGGCTTCCGAAGCTATAATTTCAGTCGCATACTCCAAATCTCCTTCCTCTTCTTCTATCTCATTAAGGGCAGCCAAAGCCTCTGGATAATTTGCCAATTGATCCCGAAATTGCTCAATTTCTTCTCGTGTAACTGTAATCATAGAATTATTCGGTTTAAATGCTTAATTTTATTATAGCATTTTTCAGTAATTTGAGGGTAAAATTATTTCATTTTAGGTAAAAATAGTACCTAAAATACCGCGCTAATGCCCCACAAAGTTCAAACTATATACGATTGAGTTTATCAAAAATGTAAACAAATAAAAACTAGTTTATCTTCCCACAATTACCATACTTACTACCCTCCCCACCCTCTCCACAATCTCCATATTTCGTAATAAAAAAAATTTTCTAAACCCCTTGACATTTTATGTATTTATTAATAAATTATTATTATCAACCTTTTCAAACAATAACTAGTCATGAATCAAAACATTAACCCCAACTCCGATGACAATCAAAACCCTGACAATCAAGGTCGCAAACCTAAGAAAGTCAAGCACATCTTGATCGGTTCTCCTAAACAAGTTCGCCATACTATTTATGCCATTTATGCCCTTAAATACGCCTATCCCGATGAGTGGAGCACTCCGGAGCCTACGGAAAATCCTGGTGAGGTTATGACCACTTTGATTCGGTATTTGTACTTAGACTAGGATAGGGGTTTGCCAGGGTTTGCCGCCCTGGCGGCCAGGAATTGTGGAGGTTATTTTTTGCAAGTTATTTTGTGGAGGAGTATAATGTAAACAGAGTTAGGATGTACTTGCTGGAAAGCAGTTACTGAGTAACTTGACAAGAATGGATTACTTGATTCAGTTTTTGTTTGGATTTGATAACAGCTAAGCTGTACTCAATTAGGTTTACAAAATAGAATTCGGTCAAGCATTGGGGTTAACCAACACTTGACCGATTTTTTTTTTAAAGCTTAAGCGCTACGCGCACGCTACGCGAACAGCGGTCAGCTATCAGCTATCAGCTATCAGCTATCAGCTATCAGCTATCAGCTGACGGCACATCAAGTAGCACCTCAAGTAGCACCTCAAGTAGGTCATATGCTTACCTTTCAGCTTTTGAATAAAATAAGCTGACCACTGACCGCTGACCGCTGACCGCTGATAGCTGACCACTGACCGCTGACCGCTGACCGCTGACCGCTGACCGCTGAGGGTAAAATATATAGATATTGATCAACTATCTTCTAAACTATGACAACTCTCGTATTTGTCCATGGCACAGGGGTTAGGCAAGCTGCCTATGAGCAAACCTTTAGGATAGTTGAGGGGTTTGTCACGAAACAACGTCCGGATATTACCGTTGTTCCTTGCTGTTGGGGTGGGGAATTTGGGAGTAAGCTCAATGCTAAAGGGGTTTCGATACCCCCATATGATGCTACTTTAGCTCTGGATCAGGGAGAAGAAGAGGATCAAACTATTATTCTTTGGCAGCAGTTATATCGCAATCCCCTTTATGAGTTGGGATTGTTGTCTTTACAACCTAGGACTGGTGGTGATAGTAATCCCTTTGGAGAGCAACCTGGTGATCAATTAAATTACCGGTTGCTGGATTTAATTCCTAGTGGAGAATTGCAAGAAAAATTAGAATCAGCAGGTATAGCAGAGGGGTTTGATCAGGCACGACGCCATGTTACGAGTAGTGCTGTTTATCAAGACGTATTAAACCAAGTCTCTGATTCAGATAGTGACTGTTATGATACTCTCGCAAGAGCAATTATTGCTCAGGCAATGTTTGACTCTCAGCAGCACCATCAGAATTCCATCATACTTCCTAATCGGGAATTGCGTGATCAACTGGTGAGATCACTAAGTAATGCTTTGGGTAAGGAGGAAGACTTGGGATTGGGTGACTGGCTCCAAAAACCACTTTCCTTATTGGCGCGTCCAGCTACAGCTTGGGTTATGAGTAAGAGGGCTGCCATCACTGAGGCAAATTTCCCTATCCCTTGTGATATCATGCTCTATCAAGGTCGCGGCCAGAAAATACGTGATTTTATCCAGAAAACGATAGAAGACGCTGAACCACCAGTTGTTATATTAGCCCATAGTTTAGGAGGAATTGCTTGTGTTGATTTACTGGTGACTCAATCAATAAAACAAGTAAAATTATTAATTACAGTGGGTTCTCAAGCCCCGTTTTTATACGAAATTAATGCCTTATATAGCCTAGAATTTGGTCAGCCTCTGCCCGACTTTTTTCCGGAGTGGTTGAATATTTATGATTTACGCGATTTCCTTAGTTACATTGGTGCTACTCTATTCCCTAATAAAGTCCAGGATGTTTTGGTGGACAGTAAACAACCGTTTCCCCAAGCTCACAGCGCTTATTGGACAAACCCTGCTACCTGGAAGGCAATTATCCCGAGGTTACCATGACTATTAGTGCTAAGCCAGAAAAAACCTATGGGTTGATTGTCGGTATTGAAAACTATCAACCAACAAACTGGAATGTTAATGGTCCCGTTCATGATGCTATCAAGTTTGCTGATTGGTTGTTATCACAAGGAGTGCCAACAGATAATATCAGGCTCTGTTTATCTCCTTTATCTGAAAATAGTGAACTGGTTAATAACTTTGAAATAACGTCAAAGCCAGCAACCGAGCAGAATATAGTTGATATCATTACCAATGATCTGTCCCAAAAAAACGGAGATTTACTGTTTATATTTTGGGCAGGTCATGGTTTGATTACTTCGGAGCGAAATCGCAGGCTACTTTGTGCTGATGCTAGTAAAACGAATTGGCAGAATCTAGATTTTAATTCCCTGTTACTGCTTTTAGGGTCAGATGCTTTTAAAATTCCCCATCATATTTGTATAGTCGATGCTTGTGCTAATTATCTTTTAGAGTCAAAAGGGCGACCAACTAATTTGGGAGGGAAACAGTTTCCTAGTGGTCAACCCAAGAAAGACAGTAAACAGTTTGTTTTACTAGCTACGAGAGAAGGGGAGAAAGCCAGAGTTAACTCCTCCGCAAAAACGGGATACTTTTCCCAAACCGTAAGAAAAGCCTTGGAGCATCATGACTGGCTGCCAGATATGGCAGTAGTTGCTGAACAGGTTAAGCAACAATTTGCTAGTTTAAATAAACAACAACTACCAACCTATTTTTATCGTCGCAGTTGGAATGGTGATCAGGAGGATTATCATCCTAATCCCTTTGAGGTTGCCCACAATATACCCAGTACTCAAGCCTGTAAGTTTGTGGATAGACACCAGCCACTGGAAGAGTTACATCAGCTATTACAGCAAAATAATATTGTAGCAATTACTGATATTATAGGTAAGGGGGGAGTAGGAAAAACAGAACTAGCAATTCAATACTCTTGGTACAATTTAGAAAATTCTCCCGGTGGTTGTTGTTGGTTAAATCTCCAGGGAGTCGATATTGTCACCCAGCTCTCGGAATTTGCATTTGTGAATGATTTTCCTGGTTTTCCGATGCCTAAAAATCTCAGCATTGCTAGCCAACTTGCTTATTGCTGGAAAAAGTGGCAACCAGGTAAAGTTTTATTGGTGTTTGATAATGTCACTGATATCGATAAAATTAAAAACTACTTACCGCCCATGGGTTCTCGATTTAGGGTGTTAATTACTACTCGTAGCTCAGAGTTACCCTATCCATCACTTGCTTTGGGTAAATTACCAGAAACTGATGCTCTAGAATTATTAGTAAAATTAGTAGGAAAAGACTTTGTTGAAAAGGAGTTAGAAACTGCCAAAGCAATCTGTCAATTCGTTGGCTGTATACCTTTAAAGTTATACAATGTGGCAGCGCTATACTCAAAGCCAGGGAGTACATGATGCTAGAAGAAATTTTATTGCTCCTAGAGCAGAAGCAATCTCAAGAAGGTGACTCTGGTACAGATGTTGTGCTGGAACTCAATTGGGATTCTTTACAGTCTTCAGCTCAAACCATGGCTGCTCTGCTGAGTTTGTTTGCTTTAGCGCCTATGCCATGGTCATTAGTATCCGAGGCGGCTAGAGCTGCTAGCTTAGACTTTGATTTGGTCGTTAATCGGGATATCTTAGTTCAAAAGTATTTACTACAGAAGTTGGATGATAATACCTACCAAATTCAGGAAAGGATTAGAGAATTTTTGAGTATCAAGGGAGAACAGTTAGCTGATATTGAAAACCTAAAACAGGGCTTTTGTTCAGCTATCGTAGCAATAGCAAAGGAGATTCCTAAGACCCCAACTCAGTCAGACATTTTAGGAATTACCTCTGCTATCCCTCACCTGGTGGAAGTTGCCACTAACCAAAACAATTACTTAAATGACGAAGATTTAATCTGGCCTTTTGTGGGCTTAGGCCGGTTTTACGAGGGTCAAGGGGCTTACGAACAAGCTTTGCCTTGGTATGAGGAATGCTTATTAACGGTTAGAGAGCGCTTGGGTGAAGAACACCCAGCTGTGGCAAGCAGCTTCAACAACCTGGCAGTACTGTACGAAAGCCAGGGGCGCTACGAAAAAGCGGAACCCCTGTACCAGCAAGCCTTAGACCTGAGGAAACGCTTCCTGGGTCAAGACCACCCGGATGTAGCAAGCAGCCTCAACAACCTGGCAGGACTGTACGAAAGCCAGGGGCGCTACCAAAAAGCGGAACCCCTTTACCAGCAAGCCTTAGACCTGAGGAAACGTCTCCTGGGCCAAGAACACTTACATGTGGCAAGCAGCCTCAACAACCTGGCAGGACTGTACGAAAGCCAGGGGCGCTACGAAGAAGCGGAACCCCTGTACCAGCAAGCCTTAGACCTGAGGAAACGCCTCCTGGGTCAACAACACTTACATGTGGCAAACAGCTTCAACAACCTGGCTTATCTGTACAAAAACCAGGGGCGCTACGAAGAAGCGGAACCCCTGTACCAGCAAGCGTTAAAGCTGACCCAACGCCTGCTGGATCAAGAGCACCCATATGTAGCAATCATCCTCAACAACCTGGCAGCACTGTACGAAAGCCAGGGGCGCTACGAAGAAGCGGAACCCCTGTACCAGCAAGCCTTAGAGATGAGGAAACGCCTCCTGGGTATTGAACACCCAGATGTAGCCACCAGCCTCAACAACCTGGGAGCACTCTACGAGAACCAGGGGCGCTACGAAGAAGCGGAACACCTTTACCTGCAAGCCTTAGAGCTTACCCAACGCCTGCTGGGTATTGAACACTTAGATGTGGCCAACAGCCTCAACAACCTGGGAAAACTGTACCAAAAACAGGGGCGCTACGAAGAAGCGGAACCCCTGTCCCAGCAAGCCTTAGAGCTGAGGAAACGCCTCCTGGGTATTGAACACCCAGATGTGGCCACTAGTCTCAACAATCTGGCTTTACTATACTGGAGCCAGGGGCGCTACGAAAAAGCGGAACCCCTGTTGCAGCAAGCCTTAGAGCTGAGGAAACGCCTCCTGAGCCAAGAACATCCAGATGTGGCAGACAGCCTCAACAACCTGGCTTTACTGTATTCACGCCAGGGGCGGTATCAAGAAGCGAAACCCCTATACCAGCAAGCCTTAGAGATGAGGAAACGCCTGCTGGGTCAACAACACCCAGATGTGGCAGAAAGCCTCAACAATCTGGCTTATCTGTACTTTAGCCAGGGGGGATCCCAACAGGTCGAAACCCTGTACCAGCAAGCCTTAGACCTGATGAAACGCCTGCTGGGTGAAGAACACCCTGCTGTGGCCACCAGCCTCAACAACCTGGCAGGACTGTACTGGAGGCAGGGACGCTACGAAGAAGCAGAACCGATGTACCAGCAAACCTTAGAGCTGAGGAAACGCCTGCTGGGTCAACAACACCCAGATGTGGCACAAAGCCTCAACAACCTGGCTTTACTGTACTCAACTCAGGGGCGGTACTCGGAAGCCGAAACCTTCTTCCAACAGGCTCTACAGATTGCTGTCAAGCAGTTGGGAGAGGAACATCCCATGACCTGCATTATTTCCGGTAACTTGGAGGATCTATTGGAAATATCTAATTTGGCAAATCGGCTCAAACTAAAGAGAATACTAGGGTTTTAAAGCCTAATTGAAAGTATTATAGCAATCCTAGCAACCTATCACCATAGTTTAGGATTATTTAAAGACTTTACGCATTTGATATTAACAGCAGCATCTGGCTCCTCTATCTCCCCAAGTAGTAGCGCCTGCCAACCAAAAGGCCAACTCAATGGATATGGAGTAATGAAATGTGTTGCCAACTCTGCTTTAAAGCCAAATCGTTCATAATACCTAGGATCACCATACACGAAAACAATATCCACATTCATACTACGCAATCGCTTAATCCCAGCATCAATTAGTTTACTCCCCACACCATTACCTTGGCATTCTGGCTTAACAGCGAGTGGTGCCAGAATATACCCATGGAAATCTGGTTTTTCGGCAATAAATACAGGACTATATGCAACGTTTCCAATTATTTCATTGTCATCGACCGCTACCAATGATAGGGTACAAGGCTCGGTAATATTGGAGATGAGGTCATCAGCGAGACCTGCCACAATATCACCCTCCCCGATCGGAAAGGCCGATATATGTAAGGAGCGCACGCTCTCACGATCCCTTATTTCTGCATCTCGGATAATCATGTTGTGCGGCTTCATGTATTGAGTTATTATTTAATTCTATATCCCATAAGGTACAACTTGATCCCCCTAAATCCCCCTTAATAAGCAGGGCTGTTTCAAAGTCGGACTCAAATGCGATTGCTGGGGAGGTGGGGAGATAGGGAGATAGGGAGATAGGGGGAATTTTTATTCATAAAAAGGTATTTTTAACCTTAAAAAAACCTTCTCTCCAGCACCCCAGCTGCCTTTCAACCGATTGAATTTACAATTTATTCATGAGAATGAAACAGCCCTGCCCTTAATAAGGGGGACTTTGAGGTTGAAAAGCGTACCTCATAACTGATATACCAATCCTAAATGAATTGTGATAATTTTTGTTCCCTTTTCCCTACTCCCGTTCCCCTCCTGGGAGGGGTTAGGGGTGGGTTCCTGTTCCCTGTTCCCTGTTCCCTGTTCCCTGTTCCCTTTGGTATAGTTTTGTTCAACCCTAAATTTGCGATGAAAAATCTAACTCTGCTATCTACTACACTCCTGATTGCTACCTCTGGATTAGTTTTGGTGGCACCCCAAGCAGCTTCAGCTTTAAATTGGAACTGGAGTTATTCTGCTCCTGGTATCGAAGCCAGTGGTACTTTCACTACTAATGATACTCCTGATGATTTGGGTTTTTTCCTGATTTCTGAAATTACTGGCACGCGCAACAGCGAAACAATTACTGGTTTGCAACCTACTGGTACTTCTACACCGGGAAACGAACCTTTCGAAGTTGACAATTTAATTAGTCTTGATGCTAATCAGTTAACAACTGACGGCTTTGGGTTTTCCACCTCAGCTGGAAACTTTGTTAATGTCTTTTTCGCTAGTTTTTTGCAGCCCCCTAGTTTTTTTGAAGTTTTTTCGGCACCGCCATTTATCACTGGTTTTCAAAATTTAGGACCGGAAGATAGTGAGTTACCCATTAGTTTTTCTGCGAAACCGGTGATTGTCCCTGAACCCACTCATAGTATAAGTATCTTTACCATTGCCACTCTCGGCTTAGCTTCAACCATCAAACGTAAGCTGAAACCTTCCCCATCTAAACAAAAGGTTTAGCCTCAATTACTTATCAGTAGGAAAAAACTGATTTGTGAGTAAGGTATTAGGAAAGGGAGTAGGGAGTAGGGAGTAGGGAGTAGGGAACACAAAGATGTCTTAATCTTTACGTAAGCATTCAGCCGTGAGCTAAAAGCTCACGCTACGCGAACAGCCGTCAGCCGTCAGCCGTCAGCCGTTGGCCTATGGCTGATAGCTGATAGCTGATAGCTGATAGCTGATAGCTGATAGCTGATAGCTGATAGCTGATAGCTTACATCTTTACTTCGAGTGCTGTAGCATTTGTATTTAAGTTGTGAACAAAATCTCTTAGGTAAAGGCAACAAGCAACAGGTAACAGGCAAGACTTAATCAAGTATAAATGGATTTTGGTTAATGTAAAAAACGGGAATAATTTTTTATAATTCCTAAAATAAATGATATACTAAATTAGTATTGGTGTTCATGAGCTATTTAGAAATCCTATAGCAGTGAGTAACAATAACGATAGATTAGACCGGATTTAAGCAGTGGTGGAGTCATTAGCCCGTTCTGTAGAAGCTCTTACTAATGACCATCAACAGAGAATTCAGACCATGGAAGAGGTTGTCAATAGAGTTACCAGAGTTGAGGAAGGATTGACTCGGATGTTAATAGCTATCGATGCTCTTCCCCCCAGTATTGATACGGCTGGCGAAATTAATATTTGTTTACAAAAGGATGAGCAGATGTGGAAAATATCCTTTGTTCGTAGTTGGTATGGGACTATAAGTTGAAACAATTGTATTAGTTATCAAACTGAGGAGTCCCATTTGCCGCTACCCGATGTTCTCGTTTTGCTGCTCTTGCTCCGACCAGTTGACCTATGTGTAAACAAATATTAATTTGGCCAGGGGTATCAAAATTGGGGGGTAATAATGTCAAAGTCCCCCAGAATTGGGGGATTTAGGGGGCAAATGCGTAAGTCCTGTAGAATCCGCGAATCTAGAATTTAGAATGTAAAATTAAGAATTTAGAATCTATAGAAATCAAAATCTATCCCTTTTGCCTTTTGACTTTTGCCTTGTCAACACCCACGGTTTATGAGACTTATGCAAGAGGTCTAATTTGGAATTTACCATTCTAAATTCTAAATTATTAATTATAACAGACAACACCCCTTTACGGAGCAACCCTAGAGCAGAGTCGATTCAATAACTCCTTTGGAATTGCCTCGAAATTCTCTAAGACGAAATCCATTAAAGCCAGATGGTATAAAGAATCGGCACTAGGAGTTTTATAGCAAGCACCTTGAGCCAGCCAGGTATTTACAGCGTAAGTTGAGCGGCAGCAGATGTTACCGATATCTGCTTGATTGACTGGCCATTTGCGGTAAAACGCCTGGGGTGTCATGGACAGTCGGCAGTTGCTGTATAGGTTAATCAAGATTTCCTCTCGCTCAGTGATGGCAGAAAGATAGGAATCTTCCCGTCTAGATTGGCTCTCAGCAATTTGGGCAAGCCGGTCTAGAGCTCGCTGACAGTAAACCAGATGATCTACTGACCGTTTTTTTGGCATCATAGAATTACCTCACACATAGCTTGTGACTGGGGATAAAGCCGCGCTTTGTCTGTCAACTTGGAAGCGCGGCTTTTTGTCCAGAAATATTATCGAAATATCAGACATTTTTATTATTAATAATATCTCTAAAAAAGTCAAGGCTATTTTTAAACATAAAACATTTTGTTACAAATAAAAAAAATACGATAGGGTTTATAGTTTAGAGTTCAAAATGTCAGCTATCATCAGCTATCAGTTTATATCATAATAATATACACATTATTTTTTACCGATTCCCGATTCCCGATTCCCGATTCCCGATTCCCGATTCCCGATTCCCGATTCCCTACTCCCTACTCCCTACTCCCTACTCCCTACTCCCTCAAAAAATGATAACTACTATATAATGAATAAATCCTGAGCAATTTTTGAATAAAAACGATGGAAAAAGCGACATTTGGTGGTGGTTGTTTCTGGGGAGTAGAAGCAGCATTTCGGAAAGTGAAGGGAGTAGTATCAACCTCTGTTGGTTATATGGGCGGACATTTTCCTAACCCATGTTATCTAGATGTATTATCAAGAATAACGGGTCACGCGGAAGTGGCACAGGTGGAGTATGACCCGGAAAAAGTCAGCTATGAACAATTACTTGAAGTATTTTGGTCTATCCATGATCCTACTACATTGAACCGTCAAGGTCCTGATCGAGGAGAACAGTATCGATCGGTGATATTTTTCCACAATCAGGAACAAGAAGTGCTGGCAAGACTGTCAAAACAAAAGCTGCAAGTTTCTGGTAAGTTTGATAAGGATATTGTCACAGAAATTAAGCCAGCTTCGGACTATTATTTAGCTGATGACTATCATCAACAGTATTTTGAAAAAAAGCAGAAGTCTTTACGTTAGAAATTTTGAAGCTATCAGTTATCAGCTATCAGCGATTAGCGCTACGCGCACGCTACGCGAACAGCTATTAACGTTTTGCAAAGGCTGACAGCTGACGGCTGACGGCTGACTGCTTACGTCTCATTCAATCGCATCGCAGCGAATTTCAACTATAAATCCATCGGGGTCTTGACACTCCCCGGTCTAAAGACGCGGGGATTCTTGCTTCAACGAGCCAACTTGCTCAACCAGACCGGAATCAGGAAGAGTAGAGGTCAATTCTCCGCAAGGGTTCGGGTCGATGACCCAGGTTCCGGTGTGCCCCACCGTACCCAAAGCTCTGTTCAAAATGTTAATGGCAGCGTTATGGTCCCTACCTAACTGGCAACCACACTGACAGATATGGGTTCTAGTTGATAGTGACTTCTTCACGACTTCACCACAGTCAGAGCAATTTTGGCTAGTGTAAGCAGGATTAACTGCGACAGTAACTCTCCCAAACTTTTGACCAAAATGCTCTAGCCATTTCCTGAACTGATACCAACCTGCATCATTAATAGACTTCGCTAAACAGTGATTTTTTACTAGATTTTTGACCCTTAGATCTTCATAGGCCACCAGGTCGTTAGACCGGACTACGCAGCGTGCCAGTCTCTTGGCATGCTCTTCACGTCGCCTACTTATACTAAGGTGGTGTCTAGCTAATCTATTAATTGCTTTCTTACGATTGGTTGAGCCTTTCTTTTTTCGGGAAACTCGACGCTGATAAAACTTTAACCGCTTTTCCCCAGTCCTGTAAAAACGAGGATTAGGTTCAGTCTTGCCTCTGGAATCGGTGTAGAAATCTTTTAGACCTACATCTAAACCGACGGTCGCATCAGCAGGTTTTAATTGTTCCTTTACATCGACTGAGACGCAAAATTGAACATAGTACCCGTCGGCTCTTTTTACAATCCGAGCTCGTTTTATCTGTTTCTTATCAAATCTCCACAAGTCCCATGTACCCTTGAGCTTAAGTTTTCCAATTCCCTTTTTGTCGGTGAATGTGATCGATTTTTTGTCAGGGGACAACTTCCATCCTGATTGCTTATATTCGACCGAGCGACAATGCTTCTGGAATCGGGGAAACCCTTTCTTTCCGGAGACTTTTTTCTTGCAGTTGTCATAGAAGCGGGCGATCGATGACCATGCTCTTTCAGCGGCAGCCTGTCGAGCGGTTGAGTTCAATTCACTGGCAAAATCAAAATCTTTAGCCAAAACTCTACAATATTTGTTGAGGTCGTATTTTGATATGCCTCTATTATCAATCCACAACCTAAGGCAACTGTTGCGGACAAATTTTACTGTCCTGATCGCCTCCTCTATGGCTAAATATTGATGTTTTTTGCCGTAGGCCTTGAACTCAAGAATGATCATCATAAATCGACCTCTTGTGTTGTACTATTATGCTAACACAGCTAGCACAAATCGACAACTACTAGTGCGACTTTCCTCACGGTGGCTAAAGCCACTATGACCCTTCATCCCCGGTTTAAAAACACGGGGTTTTCGGCTTGTGGGGAATTTTATAAAAATAGATACCTCTGCCGGTAGGACGAGTTACTGGACCATGATCGATCGGAATTTGATTTTGTTTTAGCACCTCTACGGCTTGGTCAAATAACTGAGGATCGATATCAAAGGCGAGATGATTCACCCGATTAAAGCCACGATGGGGGTCTGGATCGGGTGGTGATAGGTCTGGCTCGGAAAACAAATCCACAACAATGCCATCTGGGGTAACGAAGTTAGTGACTTTTCCGGCTTCGACTAGCGATCGCAAGGTACTGGGCACTTATTCTCCAGTTAGTTCATGTAAACCTAATACTGTACCATAAAAGTGGCGCGATGCTTGGATATCCTTCACATTCAGAGCAATATGATGGACTCGACGGAGACTACCTGGGCTTAGAGCTGATTCGTAAACTCGCTGTAATCCTTGTAGGATAAGGCTTGCAATAAAATAGAACAAATGAACTATTTAATACCCAAAAGACAATCATAGCAAGGCTTTCAGACTTCTTAAGATTTACTTTAGGAATCAGCTCTTAGGGTAGGTTTGATCACTTCAGAGCTAGAAACCATAATTGTTAGTTGTGAATTGAACTGTTAATTGTTAATTATTAATGGTTATACCGTTCTCAATTTGCTAATTTAAATTTATTTAAAATCCCGTTTAATGTCCGCTTTTCCTGGTAACATGACCACTATTCCTCAAATATTAGCCCAAGAACTGTCGTTAAGCGCCACTCAGATCGAGAATGCCCTGTCTTTACTGGCTGAAGGGGCAACTATTCCGTTTATAGCTCGCTACCGTAAAGAGCTGACTGGTTCTCTCGATGAAGTTCAACTACGCACTATAGCTGAGCGCCATACTTATCTGACGGAACTTGAGCAACGGAAGTCAGTAATCCTGAATGCGATCGCATCTGCTGGTAAGCTCACCGATGAACTAAAGGCTAAGATCGAAGCTTGCCAGCAAAAGACTGAATTGGAAGACCTCTACCTGCCCTACAAACCGAAACGACGCACTAGGGCAACCATGGCGAGGGAGAAAGGACTTGAACCCTTAGCGGACTGGATTGAGTCGATGAACACTCCGGAAGTTAAATCAGTATCCTTATCTGAAGAAGCGGCTAAATACATTTCCCCAGACCATAAGCTCAATACGGTAGAGGACGTTCTTCAAGGTGCCTCAGATATTTTAGCGGAAGCTGTAGCTGAAAAAGCCCACTTACGAGCGTACTTGCGGGATTATTTCCTGAAATCGGGAGTATTCGTGTCTCGGATTAAAAAGGATTATCCCGAAGGTACCACTAAGTTTGAAATGTACCGGGAGTTCCAAATCCCAGTGAAATCTGTAGCGCCACACAATATGTTAGCCCTGCTCAGGGGTGAGGCTGAGGGAGTAATAAAGCTGGAACTCTCTTTTGATGAAGACTATGTTATGTCCTACCTAGATTCTGAGGAAATCCACACCAAAGCTACCCTACTGCGAGAGTTTTACCAGACCATGCTCAAAGATGGGTTTAATCGGCTCATGAAAACCTCCCTAACTACGGAAGTACGTACCGATCGCAAAACCTATGCTGATGCAGAGTCCATTAAAACCTTTGAAGCCAATCTCCGAGAACTGTTGTTATCTGCTCCAGCAGGAATGAAACCAACCTTAGCCATAGACCCAGGCTTCCGCACTGGTTGTAAAGTGGCTATCCTGGATGAGACAGCTAAATACATCACATACCAGCCAGTGTTTCCCCATCAAGGCAGCCAAAAGCGCGAACAAGCTGCCAAAACCATTAAGAATTTAATCGAAACCTACCAGATCGAGCTAATTGCCATTGGTAACGGTACAGCCTCTCGTGAGACAGACGAGTTTATCTCGGAAGTCCTCAAAACCATGGAGCGCAAACCAATTAAAGTAATGGTGAATGAATCTGGGGCATCGATTTATTCCGCCAGTGAGGTAGCACGAGAGGAGTTTCCAGATTTAGATGTCACAGTCAGAGGAGCGATTAGTATTGGCAGACGCTTACAAGACCCCTTAGCTGAGTTGGTCAAAATTGACCCTAAATCCATTGGTGTGGGACAGTACCAACACGATGTTGATCAGAAATTACTCAAGAAGAAACTTGATGAAACGGTGGAAAGTTGTGTAAACTATGTAGGAGTAGATTTAAATACTGCTTCCGCTCAACTGCTAACCTTTGTATCTGGGATTACCCCGACCATTGCTAATAATATTGTGACCTATCGCAATCAGCAAGGTGCATTCAAGAACCGTCGGGAAATCCTTAAGGTACCAAAGTTAGGGCCAAAAGCCTTCGAGCAGTCAGCAGGATTCCTAAGGATTCGCAACGGGGATAATCCCTTGGATAACACAGCTGTGCATCCAGAGAGTTATTCCGTAGTGAAAGCGATCGCATCGGATTTGCAGTTACCTCTAGCCAAGATTAAACAAGGATCAGAACGGTTCAAGTCAGTAGATTTGAACCGTTACGTCACAGATACCATAGGCTTACCAACCCTAGAGGATATTATCCAGGAATTGGAAAAGCCAGGACGAGACCCCAGGGCTGAGTTTAAGTACGCCACCTTCAAAGAAGGAGTAAATGAGCTAAAAGACCTAAGTCCTGGAATGGAATTAGAAGGAATTGTCACCAATGTGGTAAACTTTGGAGCATTCGTAGATATCGGCGTGCATCAAGATGGGTTAGTGCATATCTCCCAACTAGCTGACCGGTTTGTAGAGGATCCCAAACAGATAGTCAAAGTGGGACAGGTGGTGAAGGTGCGGGTAATGGAAGTAAATGAAAAACTGAAGCGCGTTAGTTTATCAATGCGATCGCACAGTAGTAATTAGGTAAGCATTCAGCTATCAGCTTAAGCGCTACGCGCACGCTACTTGAGGTGCTATCAGCTATCAGCTATCAGCTATTAGCTATCAGCTATCA
Organism: Moorena sp. SIO4A1; assembly: GCF_010672065.1. Classification (NCBI taxonomy): domain Bacteria; kingdom Bacillati; phylum Cyanobacteriota; class Cyanophyceae; order Coleofasciculales; family Coleofasciculaceae; genus Moorena; species Moorena sp. SIO4A1. The sequence goes on from NZ_JAAHHX010000033.1 coordinate 44,223, forward strand.
GCTTATGGGCTACAGATGGTGCTTTTGAATCAAGCAAGTAAGCATTGGTTTAATCTCTGTTACATCAGCTGACGCTTCCATAGCGTCAGCTTTTAGCTGACGGCTGACGGCTGACCGCTGACCGCTAAATGCTTACGTAATTAGCAATCACGGTAGAAATATTGGGTATTTCTTGAACTTCACTGCCATAATACAGGCAAAACAAGATTTGGCCAGAAATTATGAAATTCAGAATCTTAGGAATTAGTGTACTGCTAGCCTCCTTAGGGTTAATCGCTCCTATCAATGCTGAAGTGCGCGAGCACTATCTACAACTGCTGCAAACTAAGGAATGTCGAAGCTGTGACCTGGTAAATTCTGACCTAGCCAGAGCTGATTTGAGGGAAGCAGACCTGAGATATGCTAACCTCCAGGGAGCCAATCTCAGTGGCGCTAACCTTTCTGATGCCATGCTCGAAAGTGCAGCAATGAGAGTTATTGATGGCACAGGGGCAACCTTCCGCAATGCCAACTTAGATTCAGCCTACGCCACAGGGGCCAACATGAGTCGCGCCGACTTCAGTGGTGCTAGCGTAGTGTGGGCAAATTTCATCAGTGCTGACCTGAGTGGTAGTTCCTTTAGGGGTGCTGACCTCAGTAACACCACCTTTCTGAATGCCAACCTCAATGGTGCTGATTTGAGTGGGGCTAACCTCAGTAACGCTAATTTCATTAACGCTGATTTGACTAACGCTAACCTTGATAATGCTAACCTTACTGGTGCGCAACTTCCTAGGTAAATTAGGGACTCCTAAAGTGAATTAGCATTCAGCATTCAGCATTCAGCATTCAGCATTCAGCATTCAGCTAATGGGCTACAGAGGCGTTGCTGAATCTTCCAATGAATAGGAGTAGAGTGGGCATCCTGCCCGCCCGAAAATAAGCATGAAACTGGCAAGATGCCAGTTCCACCCCTGATGCCCATTCCACTGAATAGGAGTAGAGTGGGCATCCTGCCCGCCCGAAAATAAGCATGAAACTGGCAAGATGCCAGTTCCACCCCTGATGCCCATTCCACTGAATAGGAGTAGAGTGGGCATCCTGCCCGCCCGAAAATAAGCATGAAACTGGCAAGATGCCAGTTCCACCCCTGATGCCCATTCCACTGAATAGGAGTAGAGTGGGCATCCTGCCCGCCCGGGAATAAGCATGAAACTGGCAAGATGCCAGTTCCACCAAGATGCCCATTCCACCTCACTCTTAAAATCATTCCATTATTAAGCAATACCAACATTCTTTTATTCAAAAGCTGATAGCTGATGGCTAATAGCTGAATGCTTACAAGGAAAGTCCCTCACCCCATTGATAATTGCTATGGATTCTTATTGATGCAGCCTGGTTTCTTAACATACTGACAAACGCGCTGGTAAAGGATAGCTCTTGTTCCTACTGGTCCGACTTTAAAGATGACTCTATCCTCTACTTGCCCTCCTGGTATGATCTTGACACCACAGATAGGACAGACTTGTGCGTTTTGTTCAGACATAGCTGTTGGTAAATGAACCTGATGAATTGTTTCTTACCTAATATATAGCTCTGGGCACAGGGAATAGGAAATAGGGAATAGCTCCATTACCTATCCCCTGCGTGGCACAGGCTTCTAGCCTGTGACATACTGCATGAGCTGATAGCTCCGTTAGCTATCCCTGGCGCGTTCGCTTTTTTTAGATCAAACCACTACAAAGTTTACCAATTTACCGGGTACCACAATTACCTTCTTAATCTCCTTACCCTCTAGATATCGCTGTGCTACCTCAGATTCCCGAGCATAGGTTTCTAAGGCTGCCTTATCGGAGTTAGCGGGAACTTGAATAGTGCCGCGAGTTTTGCCTTTGATTTGAATAACCAAGGTAATTTCATCGGCTACCAAAGCATCAGGATCATACTCAAGCCACGGTTGATTGTGTATTGAGGAGCTATGACCGAGACTATGCCAAAGTTCTTCAGCAATATGGGGAGCAAAGGGAGCGAGTAATGTAATCAAGGTTTCAATCCCTTCTTTATAGACCGGGGAGTCTTTACACTTAGCATCAGTAATTCCATTACTTAGCTTCATTAATTCAGAAACCGCTGTATTAAATTGATACTCCCCTTCTAAATCCTCAGTTACCTCTTTAATCGCGATATGAATTGCTCGTCGTAAGTCTTTTTCCGGTTTAGTTAAATCACCATTAGACGGGCTAGGTTTAGTGCTACCATTAGCGGCGAAATCCGATACTAAACGCCAGACACGATTAAGGAAACGGAATTGCCCTTCTACATCAGCATCATCCCATTCCAAATCTTTTTCTGGTGGTGCTTTAAACAAGATAAACATCCTAGCGGTATCGGTACCGTATTTAGCTAGTACATCTTCTGGTGCTACACCGTTGTATTTAGACTTGGACATTTTTTCATAGAATACCGCCAAGGGTTCCCCAGTGTCTGGATCTTTAGGGTCATTGGGATCGATATCTACAACAGCGAAATATTTCCCGGTTTTGGTATTTTTGTAAGCCGTATTCTGCACCATCCCCTGAGTTAGAAGACGTTGGAATGGTTCATCAATGTTTAGTAAACCGCGATCGCGCAATACCTTAGTAAAGAATCGCGAGTAGAGCAAGTGCAAAATAGCATGTTCGATGCCCCCTACATACTGATCCACTCCCATCCAATCATTGGTTTTGTTGGAATCAAACACAGCGGAGTCATTCTTGGCATCGGGATAACGTAAGAAATACCAGGAGGAATCGATAAAGGTATCCATGGTATCGGTTTCCCGTTTAGCTGGTGTACCGCAATTGGGACAAGGTACATTCACCCAACTGTCTAATTGAGCCAAGGGAGAAAGACCACGTCCGCTAAAGTCCACATCTTCTGGTAATTCTACTGGCAGGTCTTGGTCTGGCACTGCCACTGCGCCGCAGTTAGGACAATGAATCACAGGGATAGGGGCACCCCAGTAACGCTGGCGAGAGATTAACCAATCTCGGAGGCGATACTGCACTCGGGCTTTGCCCCAGCCCTGTTGTTCAGCATACTCAATAATTCCGGTCTTGGCCTTGACGGAATCCATGCCATTGAATTGGTCAGAATTCACGACAATGCCCGGTTCGGTGTAAGCCGCTTCTAGAGGAGTGTCATTAACTGTTTCGACATCATCTGAAGTTGGGACAATCACCACTTTGATTGGTAATTGCTTTTCCTGGGCAAACTTAAAGTCTCTGGTATCATGAGCTGGTACTCCCATCACGGCACCAGTACCATACTCATACAGCACATAGTCAGCAATCAAGATCGGGATTTCGTCCCCAGTGAAGGGATTAATGGCTTTACCACCAGTGGGAATCCCTCGCTTGGGCTTATCTTCTGCTGTCCGTTCCAGTTCACTTTGGTTACTGACTTCCTCAATGAAGGCTTCAACTGCAGCCTTTTGCTCAGGGGTAGTGACTTTTGCGGTCAAGGGATGTTCCGGTGCTAGCACCACATAGGTAACGCCATAAACTGTATCTGGACGAGTGGTGAATACACCAATTTTGTTATCTAAGCCCTCATCTGAGCTGTCATCTAAGCCCACAATGGGAAATTCTAGATAAGCACCAACAGATTTACCAATCCAGTTGGCCTGCATCAGCTTCACCCGTTCTGGCCAACCGGTTAAGGTATCCAAGTCCTTGAGCAATTCTTCGGCATAGTCGGTAATTTTAAGGAACCACTGACGCAACAGTTTCCGTTCCACCTTGGCACCAGAACGCCAAGAACGTCCTTCACTATCCACTTGCTCATTGGCTAGCACGGTCTGATCTACCGGGTCCCAGTTCACTGCTGCTTCTTTCTGGTAGGCCAATCCAGCGTTGAAGAACTGTAAGAAAATCCACTGAGTCCATTTGTAATAGTCCGGCGAGCAGGTAGTTACTTCACAATCCCAGTCATAGGACAGTCCGAGGCGCTTTAATTGCGATCGCATTTGGGCAATATTTTGGTATGTCCACTTAGCCGGATGAATCCCGCGAGCGATCGCAGCATTTTCTGCCGGTAATCCAAAGGCATCCCAACCCATGGGGTGAAGTACGCGATAGCCTTGCATCCGGCTTTTCCTGGCAATCACATCAGTAATTGTATAGTTACGGACATGACCCATGTGCAGGTTACCCGATGGATAGGGGAACATGGACAGAGCATAGAATTTCGGCTTGTCAGTTTCTGTGGGGGTTTGGTACAAGCCTTGCTCTTCCCAAATTTGTTGCCATTTTTCCTCTATCTCGGTGGGGTTGTATTGTGACTGCACAAGTGATACTCCTCAGGTATGATTTCCGAAAATGTGGCGTTGAAAGCCCCTGGCTTCAGACATGGGGATGAAAACGCCACCAACAAACAACATTCTGATTAGTCTATGCTACAATCTTTTGTCGTAGATGACAAAGATAAACATGATCATCTATGAGATGAAGTTAGAATTCAAAAAATACCCATACAAAAGCTTGGATTAAGTCATCTGTACTGGTAATTCCTGTTCATGTATTTGAGCAAAATTTTTTTTTGATCGCCAGAAGTAATTAATTCTCGTTCAAACTACTTTTTCGGAGTTCGGTAAGCTCCTCTTTTAAGGTGACGGCATGTTTACTCAGTAGCGTCGGAATATCCCTCCCCATACGGATAAAAGCAGCGATGGCGATGCGTTGTTCTCCCAAGGCTTCATAGACAATATAATGTTCTCTAACAGGAAATAAACACAGAGAGCTATCCCCTGTCAGCTCCTGGCGTTTCGCAACTTTTTGATGCTTAAGGGCGATAAACTGTGCTGCTTTTTCAAGGTCATGAAAATACTGTTTTGTTAATTCATTGCCCCATCTGGCCCGTGACCATGCTTTTGCTTCCCGTAAGTGCCGCCGCGCTGTGGGGGTGAGGAGATAGTTTTTCAAAGTCACAATCGGGATTATTATATTTTTAACAACTGAAAACCCCGCCACAAAGCGAGCGGGGATGAAAGTTTATAGCGGCTTAAGCCGCATTTTTGAGTGTAGGTAGTCATTTTGTGCTGGGCGTGTTAGCATAATAGTGTAACAGAAGAGGTCGAGTTCTGATGATCATACTTGAGTTCAAGGCATACGGGAATAAAAAACAGTATAAAGGCATTGATGAGGCTATTAGAACCGTAAAATTTGTCAGGAATAGCTGCATTCGACTGTGGATGGATAGTAAAGGGTTAACGAAATATGATTTAAACAAATATTGTAAGACCTTAGCTAAGAACTTCCCTTTTGCTAATGAATTGAATTCAACCGCTAGGCAAGCTGCGGCTGAAAGAGCATGGTCATCAATCGCTCGTTTTTACGACAACTGCAAGAAAAAAGTACCTGGCAAAAAAGGTTTCCCAAAATTTCAGAAGCACTGTCGCTCAGTTGAGTATAAGCAGTCTGGTTGGAAACTATCCCCTGACAAAAAGTCAATCACGTTTAGTGACAAAAAGGGAATCGGAAAGCTCAAACTCAAAGGTACATGGGACTTATGGCGCTTTGATAAAAAGCAAATTAAGAGGGTTCGGATTGTTCGTCGGGCTGATGGCTATTATGTGCAGTTCTGTGTTTCAGTTGATATCAATGAACAGTTGGAACCTGCTGACGCCACCATTGGCTTAGATGTTGGCCTAAAATATTTTTACACTGATTCTAGAGGGGATAGTGAACCTAACCCCAGATTTTACAGAACGGGAGAAAAGCGCTTAAAGTTTTACCAGCGCCGAGTTTCCCGGAAAAAGAAAGGCTCAGCCAACCGTAAGAAAGCTATCAATAGATTAGGCAGGACACATCTTAGGATAAGTAGGCAACGTGAAGAACATGCCAAGAGACTGGCACGTTGCGTAATCCGGTCTAACGACCTGGTCGCCTACGAAGACCTAAGAGTAAAAAATTTAGTCAAAAACCATTGTCTTGCTAAGTCTATTAATGACGCAGGTTGGTATCAGTTTAGGAAATGGCTGGAGCATTTTGGCAAGAAGTTTGGCAGGGTAACCGTTGCAGTAAACCCCTCCTATACAAGCCAGAACTGTTCCCACTGTGGCGAGGAAGTAAAGAAGTCCCTGTCAACTCGCACCCATATCTGTAAATGTGGGTGCCAATTAGACAGAGACCACAATGCCGCGATCAATATCCTCAAACGAGCCTTGGGTACGGCAGGGCATGTCGGAACCTGGATCTTGGATCCGAACGCTTGCGGAGATTTGGCCTCTACTCTTCTTGGTTCCGACCAGGTTGAGCAAGCCGAGTCTATGAAGCAAGAATCCCCGCGTCTTTAGACCGGGGAGTGTCAACTTCTTCTAAAATATCGAGGATAGATTCCGGGACAAATTCTTGATTCCTAATTTCCCCTAGCCCTTGGATAATGTCGGACACAATCAAATAGTCCTGCATATCCCGACGAATCAAATCCCGGATGTATTCGCTAGGGGTTGCATAGACATCATTATCGCTTGCCCGCATATCAACATAGCGGCGTAGTTTATCGGTTAGCTGGATATTCAGGCTGCTGCTCATTGCGATTCTTTGTATGGGAAGAAACCTTTCACCACTCTAGCACCAATGGCATTAAACAACAATATTTGCCATATTAACCCAAGACAAACAACATTAGATGTCGGGAACAGGGAATAGGGAACAGGGAACAGTGGACAATAATTGACGCAAATATTACGCAAATATTTTTAGAAAATTTTGCAAGAGGTCTGCTGATAACTGATAACTGATAGCTGATAGCACCTCAAGTAGCGTGCGCGTAGCGCTTAAGCTAAATGCTTACCACTAGATTTTTTTAGCAATCTGAAGAACAGACAGATAGGAAGTTTCGAGACTATTGTCCACTTCTAGCTCTAGTATTTCCTTAATCCCTTGAAACAAAGATTCTCGCTGCTGGTGGTCTAAAGCTATATAAGGTGACAAAGTACTCAAAAGCGCTAGATAATTATCAATACTATAGGTAACGTCACACACTAACTGTTCCGATACTAAGTCTTGGAATTTCCCGGAATTAATAACAGTTTCTGCAATTTTGCTGAGGTTCTGTTGATGAGTTTCTATCTCTTCACAGGGTTTCAGAGAGGGAGCGTGAGTTTGATAGAGCTGATTCAACAGTTGGCAAACCTCATAGTTAGGTTGAGGGGGAGTATTCCATAGCAAAATCAGAAACCCATTCTCTTTTAGAGCATCAGCTGCTTTTTGATACCGGATCTCTTTGGAAACCCAATGAAAAGAAGTCGCTGCTAACACAGCATGGAATTTACCAGTTTCTAGCTCCCACTCTTCAAAGGTACTATTAATAAGTTCTACATCTGGATATTGGCTACAGTTATGTCGCGCTAGCTGGCACGATTCCTGGCTGGGTTCAATAGCAACTATAGAGAAGCCCAAGTCAGCAAATGCTGTCGTAGCAATCCCCGGACCGCATCCCACTTCAAGAAGAATCCCATCGGAAGGAAGTTGGGCTAACTCCACGGCACGGTTAATCAGTTGCTGAGGATAGCGTGGTCTGGCCTGGTCGTAGGCTTCTGCCACAGAAGAATACCAAATTTTTTTCTCTTCCAAGTCTTTAGAGTAGATAGCTTGGAGTAGTTGTTTAATGTCTTTCATCTAGCATTTTTAGTTTAGATGTAAACATAATATTGATGGAATAAGGGAATAGGGAATAGGGAATAGGGAATAGGGAACAGGGAACAGTGTCAATATATCCCATGATTTTTGGGTTTTATGATAAATCAGGATTGATTTTCATGATATATTTAAAAATCCTAGATTATGAGTGATTTGGTAGTGGGAGCATTTTGCTCCCTACTCAATAGGATAAATCATGCTAAAGGAGTCGGCAAAACTAGTAACGACGCACCATGATTTTGTTCTGCAGTACCTTTTATGCTAAATTTCGAGTGAAAAAACTCATAAAGCTGACTGTACAACGAAAATTATGATATTTAACTAACAAAATTTTCTGAATACAGCCTCTTTCCACTATTCCCTGTTCCCTGTTCCCTGTTCCCTATTACAGAGTGTTTATTTAGCATAACAAGTACGGTAGAGCCCATGATTTAACGTTACCCTAGTCCAACTAACTTTTCGCTCAATTCCCACAAGCGCTTAGCTTTAGAATCATCCATTGCTTCATTAGAAACTTCTTGAACAAAGGACTTACGACCTTCTTTTTGTCGATTACCCCAGCTCCAGTAAACACCGGATTTATTATAGTCAGGATCAGCAACTACTGTTGCTAGTCTATCCCCTGCTAATTCCTGGGACACATAGCCTCCAGTAATGTTTTTCTGGAACAATGGGAATAGTTTCTGGAACAGAGAATAGTGATTGCGGAATAGAGCGGTTTCAGCAACACATCCTGGATAAAGGGAGTTGAAAACTATTCCGGTAGAGTCATGATAGCGGTGGTGAAGCTCTCGCATGGTCAGCATGTTACAGAGTTTGCTGTCCTTGTAAGCTTTGCCAGATTTAAAGGCTTTGCCATTAATCATTGAGATCGGGGGTTTGAATCCTTCTTCAAAACCCTTGAGGTCTCCCAGGTCTGGAGGTGCTGGAATCGGAATCTTTCCTCCCAATTCCTTGGGATTAGCAGTGACAGTTCCCACAATCACTAGCCTTGGTTGGGAAGAGGATGAATTCTTCAAATCCTCTAGCATCAGATTACACAGGAGGAAATGACCGAGGTGATTGGTAGCAACGCTCAATTCATATCCCTCGGGATTTCGCAACGGTTCCTTTAATAACGGCAGATAGATCGCAGCATTGCACACCAAGGCATCGAGGGATCTGCCGGTTGCTCTGAAGGCATTCACAAACTGCCGGACACTGGCAAAGCTAGCTAAGTCAATATATAGCGCTGTATAGCTGTCTTTTGGTATTCCCACCTCTTGGGCAGCTTTTTCAGCTTTATCTAGATTCCGACAAGCCATCACTACATGCCATCCCCAGGTTTGGGCAAGAGCTCTGGCAGCTTGCAAACCAACTCCCGACGAGGCTCCTGTAATAATGACCGTTGATTTATGATCGTTTTCCATTTTGTTTAAAACTGGCCTATTGATCGTAACTTTATTAGGCTCTCACACTAAGTTGCGATCAAAGATACTATCTTAGGTTACAGGTTACAGGTTGAAGGTTGAAGGTTGAAGGTTTAAGGTTGAAGGTTACAGGTTGAAGGTTTAAGGTTACAGGTTACAGGTTACAGGTTACAGGTTACAGGTTACAAGGTTGAAGGTTTAAGGTTACAGGTTGAAGGTTACAGGTTGAGGGTTACAGGTTGAAGGTTGAAGGTTACAGGTTGAAGGTTGAGGGTTACAGGTTGAGGGTTACAGGTTAAAGGTTACAGCCGGTTAACTTTAAACTGGTTAACCTACCATAGACCGAACGCCAAAGGCGAACAACCGATTAACATTCAACCTACCCTAGACCGAACGCCAAAGGCGAACAACCTTCAACCTTCAACCAATTAACCTTCAACCAATTAACCTTCAACCGATTAACCTTCAACCGATTAACCTTCAACCTGCAACCTTAAACCTTCAACCCCCTTCAACCTTCAACGGTGAAAAACCTTCAAGCTGTTGCAACTTGACCACATTACCAATGACTGCGATCGCAGGAGCAGAAAACTGTGTTTCTTCAACCTGAGCCACAATGGTCTCTAAGGTTCCAACCAGCTGTTCGGAGTCAGGTCGTGTGCCCCAGCGAATCAGCACTACTGGTGTCTGGGAATTTAATCCTGCTTCACACAATTCGGTCACAATCCGAGGCAGATTATGAACTCCCATATAAATCACAATGGTTTCTGAGCCATGAGCGATCGCATTCCAATTCACCTGAGGTCGATACTTGCCCACTGACTCATGACCTGTGACAAAGGTCACGGAAGAACTATAATCCCGATGGGTCAATGGAATTCCCAGATACGCTGGTGCTGCAATTCCTGAAGTTATCCCTGGTACCACCTCCACTGGCACCCCTGCCGCAATCAAATCCCCCATTTCCTCACCACCACGACCAAACACAAAGGGGTCTCCTCCTTTCAGCCGTACCACCACGGCATGAGAGTGAGCCTTTTCAATCAACAGCTGAGTTGTCTGTTGCTGCAACATGGAATGACGACCCCTGCGCTTTCCGGCATTAATCTGTTCCGCCTGGGGATTAATCATCTTCAACACTTGCGGACTGACTAGGGCATCATAAACTACCACATCTGCAAATTCTAATAACCCCTTTCCCTTCAAGGTCATCAATCCGGGATCTCCAGGACCTGCCCCAACCAAATACACCTTACCCAAACATTGATTGCTCACTACCTTCGCGTCCTTGATGTCTTCGTGGTTCATTTCTGCCTAATCCCATCCATAATCAAATCAATCAATGCCTCACTCACCCCAATTGGTTTTCCGAGATTCAACTGCACTTGAGGCAACCTCTGCTGTATCTCCAGTAACATTTGTGCGATCGCATCGGTAATTCTTCCCTCAAAAAGAAAATATGCCAAAATGGCAATCTTTTTTGCTCCAGAGTTTGCTATTATAGAGACCTGCTCCCAAAGGGACGGCTGTACTGACCAGTCGGCCGCCACAGCCCCCAACTGGTTAGCTACAGCCCCCGTTTCTTCTTGACCCCCAGGGCGGCTCGTTCCATGGGACAACAAAATCTTGGCATCGCCATCTAGCTTTGCCCATTGATTTCTCAACAGCCTCACCAAAGCTGGATTAGCTCCCAAATGAGGCAGTAGATGAATAACCATTTCACTACCTACGTTATGTTGCTTTATTAATTTCTGTTGCGCTAGAGATACTTGCCAAGGAATATCCTCCATGACATGTACTCCCCGCAATAGAAATAGGGGCAATAGTTTCAATTCCTTACAGCCAGCCCCTTTAGCGAGCTGAGCAAATCGGACAATTTGCTCATGTAGGGGTATATCAGCTAGTTCTAAAGTGGCTGTACCTACCAAAGGTTGACTAGAAAGACCGTTAGCTGTTAACAGATCACCGTCACCACTGCTGCCCTGTGGTGAGATTGTCGGTAAGATTGTCTCTGTAGCCTTAGCTTGCTCAGAGGCTAGTCGAATTCGCAGCAACTGAGCCAATTGTGCCATAGCCTGCTGGGGACGCAGGTCATGACTGCCGTGGGAGATTAACAGATACGCAGATGAGGGTGACAACGGTATATTGAACTACCTTGATCGAATGTGTTAATTAATACTATCTTTCCTAGAGAGACAATTTTGTATAAACTATTTCTTAAGAATGTTGCATTGTGCTAATTTCCCTGCTATTGCACCAGCATGAAGCCACCAGTCAAATCCCCCAACCCAGCGCCGTGATGGCAAATGTCCTACTGGGGCTTGGAGTTGGAACTCAAAGTCTTGATCTCGAAGATGGGAGTTGTGAAGGGGCCAGCTGATGGGATTGGCCGTAGGTCACGCTACGCGAAGGCAAAACCTATAGTAACGAAAGTTGTTAGTTATAGCGCTACGGGCTGGGAATAGGGAAGATTCCTGTTATGAGTTCCCTGTTCTGAGTTGCCTGTTCAACACTTATGGGATAATTGATCGCTCTTTATCTTACTTATTGCTGAGTTTAAAGTTCTAGTTCACATTGACTAAATACATAATTAATTGCTGAATACAGTCTCTCTAAATCAGAAATTGTATAATTGTTAATTTCTCTAGTATAGAGATTCCCTTTTAGTTTACCAAACTGCCAAAGTTGACCATTGGAAACAATTCCAAATATAGTTTGCTCAGATTGGTCATTAAGCTTTTGAATTGCGATCATTTCTGCTAAACATTGACCCCACCCCTTAATAAAATCATCCTTTTTAGCTTCTACAGCTACAAAATAGGGCTTTTCAAAGATTTGCTTGCCAAGGGGTGACCGCTTTGCTAAAATATAATCGGGTATTCCCGTGAGCTGTTGATCATAGGTTATTGGTTTATGACTCCACAGCGTAAATTTATCTCGATACTGTCTGTATACTTCTTTTAAGAGCGGAAAAATAATAGTCTCACAAATAGCATACTCTGACTCTTCAACGGTAAATTCTCGAAGACAAAACTCTAAATCTTCTTTAAACGCTTCTCTGATTACAGTGTCAGTTTCCAGGATATAATTGGCTTCAGTAGCAGTAATTGTAAATTCTTGAAGTACTTCGCCAATGGTTTTATAGGAATCGAAGGACATGATGGAATTTAGAATTTAGAATTGGGAATTGGGAATCGGGAATCGGGAATCGGGAATCGGGAATCGGGAATTGGGAATCGGGAATCGGGAATCGGAAATTGGGAATCGGAAATTGGGAATCGGGAATCGGGATTAGCCACGATAACACAACACTCCCCATCACTCCATCACCCCATCACCCCATCACCCCATCTCCCCATCACCCCATCACCCCATCTCCCCATCACCCCATCACCCCATCTCCCCATCTCCCCATCTCCCCACCCTCCCCATCTCCCCATCTCCCCACACTCACTACACTTCCCCCGCTACTTCTGCAAGAGGTCTAGTGTTAGCAAGTGCTGCTAAAAACTTAGCGAGTTGTGCTGGAATTTGATCGTGGACAATTTGGCGGTATTCAAGGAAATGTTCCAGATAGGCATGATCGCTAAGATAGCGTTTCCATACCTGAGGATTGTGCCTGAGGATAGAAAAAAGTTGACCCCAGAATTGGAAGCGGGTTTGGCGCTTGATGCCATTGCCCCAGATAATAATTAGCAGTGCCCAGAAATAGATAAATTTTGGCATTACTAATTTAGGCTGATAGGGTTTCGGCTTCATATTTAAGTAGTGCCGATAAAGTCTGCCTAAATAGGATTCTGGTTTATATAATTCCCAGAAACAACTGACATATTCTTGAGCCAGTTGTTCTATCGGGCGAGTGGGGATAAAATTAGTCAGGGTTGTCTGATTGATATTTTCCTCATTGCCTTCTAGCAAACGCCCCTCTTGTTTGAGCCGATCCCAAAGGGCGGTATTGGGCAAGGCTTGTAACATAGTGACATCCTCCCGACGCTGAATCAGAGATTACAGCGCGGGCTTCTTAACCTCACAGTTAAGAGTTCCTGCGTAGCACTTATCTAGATTTAAAATCCCCGATAGTACGCTCTCAGCAGGCGGTTTCCTTTCCCCAATAGTCCTTGGGTACTTTTGAATCCCACGATTACGAATCACTTCGGCACTGGCAACATCTCGGTTATTGGAGTAGCTGCATTCTTTACAGGTATGCCAACGAATTGAAAGGTTATTATCCCACTCCGCACCACAGTTAGGGCATTGTTTTGATGTCCCCCGATGGTCTACTGTGGCAAAAAACTTTCCTCGCTTCCAACAAACCCATTTCAACAACTCTCTGAACTGACCAAAACTGGCATCTAGAGAATGCTTTCCAAGAAACCCTTTAGCCATGACTCGGTAATCAATATCCTCTACAAAAATAGAATCTGCTTGGTCACAGAGAGTATGAGCTACTTTGAGTTGCCAGTCTTGGCGAGTATTGTTAATTTTGTGGTGTAATCGTGCGATTTTAATTTGGACTTTCTCCCAATTCTTAGACCGCTTCTGTTTTCGAGACTCTCTACGTTGCAGCAATTTAAGCTCGCGTTGTAAGTCTACAAAAAACTTCTGTCTAGGAATTTTTAATCCATCTGATGTTGCCAAGAAATCAATCAATCCAACGTCTATTCCGATTGCTCGCCCAAAAGACGGTGGATCGGGAACAGAAACATCTGCTTGAATCGTTATGACAACAAACCATTTTGTTCCTCGACATCTTGACACAACTCTCACACCTTTAATCTTGAATCCATCAGGGATTTCTCGGTGTAAGTTGATGTCTACAAGTCCCATCTTGGGAAGTTTAATTTTATTTCCCTTGAGGGGATTAGCAGGAAACTGAGGAAACAAAAAGGATTGATATCGCCCATACTTTTTAAAACGTGGAAAACCTCGCCCTCTCTGTCTGAACGACTCCCAGGAATTATGTAAACGTTTGACAACGTCTTGAGTGACTTGAGAATGAACTTCCTTCAGGTCAGTTTCGGTTTTTTTCCACTGCGTTAACTGTCGTTTTTGTGACCTATAACCCGGGAATGGAATGTCTGGAGACATAATATATTCCCGTATGAGCGAACATCTATCAATCGAACACTTACGACTATTCATCCAGTCCTTTAAGTCTCGCAAACAACGGTTATAAAGTCGTCTGCAAGTTTCTAGCCAACTCAACATTAATTCCTGTTGAGCTGCATCTGGATAAATTCGGTACGTGTAGTTCATGGTTAGTGCCATGTAAAATATCTTAGCACAAGCCAGGCGAATGATAAATGTTAATTTGCATAAACCCCGTCCCGGCTATCATCCCGACACCAAATCAAAGATTATGGTGCGGGGCTTCTCGCCGGGGTAGCTAAAAACAGGATGGGGAATGGCGGTTGCTTCTACAAAATCGATAATGCGATCGCCTGCTCCTGGTTTTTCCCCATCCAAGCCAATAATAAAGCCAGCCATCACTCGCAAACCTGCCCGATTAATTTTCTCAACGGCATCTCGTAAGGGTTGACGAGTGTTTTGATGTTTTTTGGTCAGGGTCAAGCTATCAGTATTTGGTGTTTCAATTCCCACAAACACTGAACTAAAATTGGCAGCAATCATCAACTCCAACAGTTCATCATCCTCGGCCAAATTCAAGGAAGCTTCTGTGGACAAAGGAAAGGGGTAACCATGCTCTGCCATCCAGGGAGCTAGTTCCTGCAACAGAAGCTTAACATGGCGTTTATTGCCAATAAAATTATCATCAACTATAAATACAGGAAGCCGCAAACCCAAAATATAGAGGGTTTCCAATTCAGCCAATACTTGAGCAGGGGTTTTGGTGCGCGGTTTACGGCCATATCGCACAGAGATGTCACAGAATTCGCACTCGAAAGGACAACCACGGGAAAACTGTACCGACATCTCGCTTTGACACTCCCCGGTCATGAGACGCGGGGATTCTTGGCTCAATGACTCGACTTGCTCAACCAGGCCGGAGCCAAGAAGAGTAGAGGTCAAATCTCCCCAAGCGTTTTGGTTTAATACCAGGGTTCCGGTGTGCCCCACCGTACCTAAAATAGTTAACAAATTTAAGTTAACAAATTTAGATAACAAATCTAGATGAACATTTTTTTGATCTTAGACTTTCATAGACGTCCAAATCGTTAGACTTGATTGTGCAACATGATTATCTCAAAACAGGTTTTTTACACTGTCTACTTATTCAAGATCATGTTTATCTAGAACATTAATTGTTTTTTTGTTATGTTTTTATCTTAACACGGTGCGATCAAACTGTCAATACATAGATGCTCCTTTGGAGCCTTCAGTTGCGAACAAAAAAAAGCCGTCCTGTAAGGACGGGGCGCGATTACCCAAATTTTTTGGTAAATCGTAGCGGGGAATTGGTGTCTTGGTGACATCTGCCCTTTCGCCATGAGCACGGAATACTCCCGAGGTTTCTCCAAAAGCCAGTGCCTCCACAAATCTCGGTAGGGTAATCTCACCTTCATCTAAAATCAGAAAGTCTACTCCTGCTTCTTGAGCTTCCTCTGCTATAGACGTGACATAAGGACCACCAACGGCTACCAATTTGCCCCGCCGTTTCCCCTCCCCAATCAGGTGGAGCAGATCGGGTTTCTGGACAATCATACCGGAAACGATCACCACATCTGCCCATTCCCAGTCAGCGTCAGTTTCTAAACGAACATTACGGTCTACTAAGCGGAATTCCCAGGTTTGAGGAAGAATAGCTGCTACGGTAATCAGACCCATAGGGGGTTGGGCGACTTTGCAGCCGATCAGTTCTATGGCTTTATCAAAAGACCAATAGGATTTCGTGAACAGAGGAGACAGGAGTAAAACTCTCACGTTTGATGTTGAAATCAAGAATAGTACAATACTACAGCAGTTCTCAATTTAGGGAATCGGGAATCGGGAATCGGGAATCGGGAGTAGGGAATCGGGAATCGGGAATCGGGAATCGGGAGTAGGGAATCGGGAATCGGGAATCGGGAATCGGGAGTAGGGAATCGGGAGTAGGCAATCGGGAGTAGGGAATCGGGAGTAGGGAGTAGGGAATCGGGAATCGGGAATCGGGAGTAGGGAGTAGGGAGTAGGGAGTAGGGAGTAGGGAAAAAATCTTGTGTACTTTATTACTATCAGAACCGCTATAAATTCTTGTCTTCAACCTTCAACCTCGAACCTTCAACCTTCAACCTCGAACCTTCAACCTTCAACCTCGAACCTTCAACCTCGAACCTTCAACCTTAAACCTTCAACCTCGAACCTTCAACCTTAAACCTTCAACCTCGAACCTTCAACCAACCAAAGTCCTAGTTATCTTAAAACCTGATTAACCATGCGTTTACTATGCCTGAGCAATGGTCATGGAGAGGATGTGATTGCTGTCGAGATTCTACAGGAATTACAACATTACTCGACTTGTCCAGAACTAGCCGCGTTACCCTTAGTTGGGCAAGGAAAGGCTTATGTGCCATTAGATATCCCCATTATCGGCTCCGTTGAGCAGATGCCATCGGGTGGATTTATCTATATGTCCCAACAGCAAGTGTGGCGTGATGTGCAGGGAGGCTTAGTGCAATTGATTTGGTCCCAATTAAAAGCAATTCGCCGTTGGGCTAAATCAGGGGACTTTATCCTAGCAGTAGGAGATATCGTACCACTGTTGTTTGCCTGGTGGAGTGGTTTACCCTATGGCTTTGTTGGTACTGCCAAATCCGAATACTATTTGCGGGATGAATCGGGATGGTTAGCCAATCGACCCCGTTGGGAAGGGTGGTCAGGCTCGGTTTATTTGCCTTGGGAGCGTTGGCTGATGTCTAATCGCCGTTGCTTAGGGGTTTTTCCTAGAGATACCCTGACCACAGAGATCTTGAAGCAGTGGTCTATCCCAGCTTTTGATCTGGGTAATCCGATGATGGATGGGATTTATCCAAACTATCCAGCACCGATGGTTTATGACAAAGATGCAGAATTGAAGGAAACTAAGCGTACCCTAACCATTACCTTACTACCGGGTTCGAGAATACCCGAGGCTTATCACAATTGGGATCAAATCATCTTGGCAGCATCAGGGTTACTGGATACTTTTGCTTCGCGATCGCTTTTATTTCTCGCTGCCATTGCTCCAGGATTAAGCCAAGACCTTTTACGGGAGGTTTTAGTCGCTCATAGTTGGAGTGAGGTCACCCTGGCATCCCATCCATTCAATCTCCAGCTCAAGGACAAACAAGCTTTGGCCTTTACCAAGCAAAATGGCACACTGATTTTAACCCAGAACGACTATAACCTCTGCCTGCTCCAAGGGGATTTCTGTATCGCCATGGCAGGCACAGCCACAGAGCAATTTGTCGGGTTAGGAAAACCAGCCATTGCCATGCCAGGAGTTGGTCCCCAATATACCCCTGCTTTTGCCGAAGCCCAAACTCGCTTGTTAGGTCCATCGTTAGTAATAGCACAGCAACCAGAATTTGTGGCAACCATAGCCCAACAGTTATTGCAGAACCCAGACAAGTTACAGCTAATAGCAGAAAATGGACAGCGACGCCTTGGTCAACCAGGGGCAGCAGCTCGGATTGCTAAGTGTTTGATGGCAAAGATGAATTCTTAAGGATTAATTATTAATTATAGAGTTTATCATGGTACTGAGGTACACATAATTTTTACCCAATTTCCAATTCCCTGTTTCCTAAAAAAAAAGATGCTATGCTATAAAATTTATCGCCAAACATCGATATAGTCAACACCATATAATGATTTTGGAATTAGTGCAGAAGTCGGGAACTTTGGTGGATTGGGCAAATTCGCAGCAGCAGGGAATAAAAATTGACGAAACCATTATCACAAAAGCGATGGCTCCCGGTCTATACTGGGCTTTTAACAAAATTTAACATTTTTTTATACCATGAAAAGTAATTCTTACGATACTATGGCTAAGTGGAAAACTTAGGAGGCAAGGAAATGAACGATCAAAGATGGATTACTCTAGGTTTTCGCCCTTGCTGAATCTCTGGGAATTAGACCTACTGAGTTGTTAGCTCGTAAGGCAGTCGATGATTAGTGTAAAACTCATCCCGTTGGCTGAATAAGTTGTTAGTAAGTAAATACAGAGAATGACCCAAGTCTATACCAAAGATTTTGAAATCCAATGCCCTCCCCCACAGCGCACCTGGAGAGAAATTTCCCAAAAAATTGCTGCGCTTCCCTTACCAGGTGTTCCCATTCGCTTGATTTTAACCAAGGTTGAAGGAGACACACTCACCTTTGAATCCAGCTTTATCGATACAGACAGAGAGCCGGTTTGGTCATCGTTACTAGACATTAATATTCGTCAACGGGTTTCTAACCAACCGTTTGTCGCAGTTAGTATTATTCCCACAGGAGTCAGAGCAGAAATTGGTGGTTTTGCCGGAGATGCTACTCCCAGTACCAATCTGTTAGCGACCGCTTGTGACTATCTGGTCACTAATCCCAATGCCGTTACTGCGTCGGATATCTATTTCGGTCAGGATAATGTTCTTTATCTGGAAGGTAATCTGATTTGTCAGTTACTCCTGGGTAATATTGGAGTGATTCCAGAAAAGCGCAAAAACATTGCAGCAATTATAGAAAAGCCAAGAGATGAGCGATTTTTAAACAATGTGATTAATGCGCTCAATGGCTTGCGCGCTGTAGGGGGAATTAATATCGACCCTGTAGTTGTAACGGGTGGCCCAGTAGAAACCGCCTGTACCTATTCCCAGTATGGTAATGCTTCCGGGGAATTTAAAGGTATGGACGAATTGATGAAGGCTCTAGATGTGGTGGAAAATTCTTCCGCTAGGGCAGTGGCTTTAATGACCACTTTGGAAGTAGACGATAAAATTCGTCAAGCTTACTACCGAGGGGAATCTATCCCCAATCCTTGGGGCGGTGCGGAAGCAATTATGACCCACATGCTCACTAATTTCTATCCCTTTACTGCTGCCCATGCTCCCTTATTATTAGAGTGGGAACATACGGGATTTGGGAAATTAGTAGACCCTAGGGATGGAGCAGAATTAATTTCCAGTGCCTATGTTTGTTCGCCCCTCAATGGTTTAATCAATTCTCCCCGTCCGGTAAGGTTTGATACTCCCGTAGCAGCAGGGGAAACCAGGATATCGGTAGAGAATGTCTCGGCGGTGGTAATGCCAGAAACAACCGTGGGAAATATTCCGTTCTTAGCATCTTTAGACCAAGGTGTGCCGGTAATCTTAGTTAAAGATAATACCACTAAGTACGATATTACTCCTGAAAGATTGCAAATCGAAACTCAGGGCAACCCGATATATCGTGTCAATAGCTACATGGAGGCGGCGGGATTGCTATTAGCCTTACGTAATGGTATTGCAGTTGAAAGTACAATTCGTCCGATCCCACAACTTCAGCCGATTTTTCTGTAATTAAATTTAAGTATAATATGAAAAAAACAAGGCATTTAACTAAAGAGCAAATTGCCGAATATCATAGTAATGGTTTCATTATTGTACCCAATTTATTTGACTTAGAAGAAATCCAACCATTGTATACAGCTTGTGAAAAATATCCAGACATATGGGCAGCAGAATCGTATTACAAAAACAGTGATGGAAGCTCAAACAGCTTTGTGTGTTACTCTCATCTAAGTGATTCACTGCTAGGAGTTTTTCCTCGCATAGCTAGAATGGTAGATTCGGTTGAAGCTATTTTAGGTGAAGAATCCTATCATTTTCACTCCAAACTGGTGAGGAAAAAAGCTTACAGCAAATCTAATCTTGATTGGCATCAGGACTATGGAACTTGGTATCACTATGGCTGTATATTTCCCGATCTGATTACTTGTGGTATTGCAATCACGGACATTACTAGAGAGAATGGTTGTATGCAAGTGGTCAAAAAATCTCATTTGTTGGGACTTTTGAAGCATATGAGACTTGGCGATTCAGAGGTAACCGATCCTGAAAGAATTCAAAAAGTTTTGGATAAATTAGAGATTGTTTTTTGCGAAATGAAAGCTGGAGATGCTTTATTTTTCCATGCTAATTTACTGCATCGTTCTACTCCAAACTATACTAACAAAATGCGAATCATTTTCCATTGTACTTATAACAGGATGTCAAACGAACCCTACAAGGAAGAGTGGAAGGCACATCACAGTTATCAACCATTGAACAAGTTATCTGATTTGGCGATTAGAGAAGGTCACTACAATGGCATCTTTAATCAACAAGATTTCTTCCAAGCAGAAAATGAAGAAGATAAAGGAATTGGCTTAGCTTATAGCAAGTTTTGAGGATGCTCAATAACTATGAGACAACAATATTACCCCCGAAAAATTCCTAAACTATGACTCAAGCATCTTCTGCTTATAAGCTAATCGCATCTCATAATCAGAGGCTTTAAATAACCACTTGCACCCAGTATGGTCAAATCTAACTTAACCGAGCAAGAAAGTCTAGAGAATAAGCGGTTCGTCAAAATCTCCGATCGAGAAGATAGAGGTGATATTCCCCAGTCAGCTTGGAGACCTCTGACTGACAACTATCATTTACAAACCTGGAAAGGGATACAGATGGACAAAAGTCCTCTGGAAATTGCCATTTATCCTATGCTGATATACGAACTCCAGCCTAAAAGTATCATTGAACTTGGTGCATCTACAGGAGGAAGTGCAGTATGGTTAGCAGATCAGTTGGAATTGTTAGGCATTAACGGAAGTGTCTACTCTGTTGATATCGATTTATCCTTACTTGATGAAAAAGCCAAAGCTAATCCCAAGATAAAATTTTTGGAAGGCGATTGTCACCAGATCGATATGGTTTTATCGACCGCACTACTTTCTACACTTGCTCATCCTTGGTTAATCGTAGAAGATGCTCATGTTAATTTAGTGGGTCTCCTAAACTATTTTCATAATAATGGCTTACAAAGTGGAGATTATCTAATTGTTGAAGACACAAATAAAGCTATGTGGGAAGAGTGGTCTGATTGGGAAGATCGAGAATTTATTGAACAGATGAAACGCAAGCTATTTTCACTAAAAAACTGGCTTATGAAGCATCAAGATGAATACTTAATTGATACTTACTACCAGGATATGTTTGGTTATAACGGTTCTAAAAATTGGAATTCGATGCTTAAAAAAATCTAGATGGAAACTTACGCCAGCCAATCTATAGCAACTCTCTATGCCATGGGGTACAAAGGGATCCCCCTAAATCCCCCTTATCAAGGGGGACTTTGAGGTTGATCAGCGTACCTCATAAATCCTAGAAACGCTATATATAAAATTTAAACTCTCATCTCAAACAAAAAACAATCTATATACAATATGTATAAACTAACTGAGGCTCAGATTCAAAGTTTTCATAAAAAAGGATGGCTTGGACCTCTTGATACGTTCTCTTCTACAGAAGTTGAGTTGGTAGGCAAACAACTGAGGGAAATTAGTCAAGTAAAAGAAATAGAAGGCTTTGAAGTCGTAAGTTTTTATAACAAGTATATGGATTGCTACACACCTCGCGATCATCATTTTGCTTGTGAATCTGTCACTAAGTTGTTTGCTGACAAAAGAATTATACAACGGCTAAATCAACTAGGTAAAACTGATTTATTACTATGGAGAACGAATATTTTTCATCGTATGCCCGGACAGGCAGGAATCGGTTGGCATCAAGCCTTCGATTACTACGGATTTGACGTTGACGAGACTAAAAGAAGAGATCTCGATTTTCCCAAAGATGAAGATATATTAGACTTAGTAGTGTGGGTAGCCATTGAAGATGTAACGCCGGAAATTGGTACTTTACGATTTGCTAATGGCTCATACAAC
Organism: Moorena sp. SIO4A1; assembly: GCF_010672065.1. NCBI lineage: Bacteria > Bacillati > Cyanobacteriota > Cyanophyceae > Coleofasciculales > Coleofasciculaceae > Moorena > Moorena sp. SIO4A1. Next base: position 66,158 of record NZ_JAAHHX010000033.1, read on the forward strand.
ACAAGATTTAAAATTATTAAAACACCTGTTGACCAAGGTACATATCCCGAACAGAAGTATTACGTTTCTGGAAATCAGAGCAAATCATACGCAAAATCCTATGACTTTAATGAAGATGAATGGGAAATAGAAACTTTGCCTGAAATAAAAGCGGGTCAGATTGTAATTTTTACTGAACGAGTAATGCACAGTGCGCCTGCTAATTTGTCACAGCAAGAGCGATTTGCTATTAATGGACGCTACATTTATCCCCGTGTCACAGTTTATCCAGACCGACTAGCTGGCGATTACATTGACAACTATGGTCGAGATATCAGTAACCACTTTTGCGTGTTAGTCTCTGGGAAAGATAATTTTGGGGTTAATGTAGTGAAAGAGGGGAAACCTATGAACCAGACATAATGTTTGGGAGTATGTTTTTTGTCAATTTTTAATTGTTGTAGGTATATAAGAATGCCAAAGGATATTTACACGATATTTAGTGAGTTAGCTACCTTAAAGCAAGACTTATTTAAGTCTTATTTTGAAGATCAAGAAATCAAAGAATTTTTTTTGGGTGAAGAAATAGCATACGACTTTTTTTTCTACCCAGCAATATTTAGAAAATATCAAATTAAACCTCGGGGGGCACTCTATTTTGGTGGGCATAAAGGCGAACTACTTTTGCAGTTTATCTTAGTGGGATTTACTGATATAATTATAGTCGAGCCAGTACCTGAGTTATTTGAACAGTTGCAAGTAAAAATTGAACAGATCCACCGTTTGTTGAACTGCTACGGAGATCTTATTAACGACAAACCAATTAGCTCAATAGAAGCAGTCCAATGTGCAGTCAGCAATGAGAATGGCTCAGCGGAATTTCATGTTACATCAAACTCATACATAGGGTCGCTGTTTAAGCCAAATGCTAAAGTCTTTGAAGAACAAGAAATATTCACAGATGCAACAGTAAATAAACGCATCATCGTTCCAACCAGAACAGTCGATAGCATTATCAAACAGTCTTCCAAGAATTTCTCTGATTTCAATTTCTTATATCTAAACACTCAAGGGGCTGAATTGCAGGCTTTAGAATCAGCGGAAAAAACTCTAGCTCACATTGACTGTATCTATCTAGAAAAAGATATTGCCCCTCGTTACGAAAACTTGAATTCTGTAGAAGAAATAGACCGTTTCATCTTAGAGCGCAATTTTGTCAAGGAATGGGAATACCTTGATGAAAGGTGGGGTGTAGCTTTTAGTTTTTATGTCAAGACTAAAACATAATAAATTGAGACTCAACGCCACCCGATATATCGTGTCAATTTAAGCAAATCTTAAATTAATACTCGACTAACATGAATCAACCTTCTTCTGCTTATCAGGCCATTACATCCCATAATCAGAATATTCAGGTCAGCCTTTATACTCCCGCCCACCAAGGAATTGCTCAAAATAGCGTACGCCTGAGTGAAGAAATCTATCAATATGATGTAGCGTTCCTCACTCGCCCTCGCACTGAGAGCATCGAAAAACATTTCTCTGAAATGTATGGCACTAAACATACCTTTTGGCTAACTGGGGGCGGGACTCAAGGGGTTTTAACGGCTTGTGCTTTATTGGGTACTCAGTACAAACGAGTGGCGATCGCTCTTAACAGTCATATTGCCACCATAAACGGCATCATTTTAGCAGGATTAGAACCCTATTTTATTCCTTCTGTGTCTTTGATGCCCACTACCTCCGAAGTTATTTCCGCATTAGAAACCAGTGGCGTATCGGCTTTGTTACTAACTCATCCGAGTTATGAAGGTGTAACTGTGGATCTGGCATTGATAGCTGATTACTGTCGCGATAGCGATATTGCTTTAGCAGTAGATGAAGCCCACGGTAGTCATTTTCCCTTTCTCGACGAACAATGGCAATCAGCGATCGCATTTAAGGCAGATATCGTCACCCATAGTATGCACAAATATACTGGGAGTTTGGTACAGACGGCTTTATTGCATTTACCCACTGACTCTAGGTTTAGTATTGAACAAGTTATGGGGGTGATGCCTTTATTTGAAACCACTACCCGCAGTAACCTGTTAATGCTGAGTATTGAAGATGCGATTAAGAAGGGGTATTCTGAGGAAGGTCAAGCTTTATTTTGGCAAGCTATTGGTGAATGCGATCGCCTGCGCAGTCAATTGGATAATTACGGCAAGGTGTTAACGTATGATGCCCAAGTTAGCGATCCTCTGAAAATCTATTTAAAAAGCGATCGCACTACAGGGGAAGAGTTAGCAGAGCTGTTGTACGAAAGCGGGATTGATGGGGAATTTGCTGGTGAGGAGGGATTGTTATTAATTTTCTCTTTCCATCACAATCAACAAGATTTCCAATTTATGAGAGAAACCTTAGCAGCCATTGTGCCGATTCTGAGGGAAAAAGCACCAAAAGATACTTTACCTGACAGTTACTTTTGCCGTCGTCCTCAAATGAGGACTTTACCTAAAGATGCTTTCTTTAGCCGGAAAGAAAAGTTACCCATTGGGCAAGCATTAGGTAAAATTAGCAGTTGCTGTATCAAGAAAGTTCCCCCAGGGAGTCCAATTTTGATACCAGGAGAAGAAGTTACTCAGTGGCACCTGCAACGTTTATCTCCTGATACTGTTGTTGAATTAGTTATGGAGTGATTAAAGATGGTCGAAGAACAAGCCAACGATTTTTTAGAAGCAAGACCTTGGTTATCTGGGATTTGTGATAGCCAAAGTACTGAGGAATTAAAAAGTAAGTACGATAGTTGGGCGAATACTTACGATGCAGATATAAAAGAAGATTGGTCTTTTATGCCTGCTAACATAGCACAGACATTAAGCAAACTGCTTCCTAAGAAAGATGCCACAATTCTAGATGCTGGTGCTGGGACAGGGTTAGTGGGTGAAGCCTTATACCAAAAGGGATATACTAATCTTATTGCTGCGGATTTGTCAGAAAAAATGCTGGCGATCGCTAAAGAGAGACAAGTCTACAAGGCTCTCCATCAGTGTAATTTAGAAGATTCTCAAATTTTTAGTAATTCAGTAACTTTTGATGCTATTATTGCTGCAGGGGTTTTTGCTTATGCTCATGCTGGGGTTGAGGTATTAAACAATCTATTCGGTCTTTTAAAAGAGGAGGGAATTTTTTTGTTGACGATACGGGAAGACTATCGCCGTGAAATGCAGACAGCCTTAGAGCAATTACCGTGGACACTAGTTAGTGAAGAGGGTTTTCCGATATATGAAGAAGCCAAATTGATGTATCTTATGGCTTTTAAAAAGAAGGAGTGATCGCTAAGTTATTTGAAGTTAATTTACTTATTTCACACTTTCCTTATACACACTCCTACCTACAAGCTCCATCTGTGAAGTACAATTTATACAAATTTAGATAAGCTTACCCTGTAACTTATAGTTGTTGATTTCAATTAAAATACCATGAATAATATGAATCAATCAGAATTAAAACTTGGCTTAGAAAAACTAAAGCAAGATTGGGAACCAAAACTGAGGGGGTGACGAAATGAGCTAAAACGCAGATTCTATAAGCGACCTAGCCCTTAAACCGCGTTGATAATACTTTCGTTTATTAGGATTTAATTTCATTAATTCGGTTACTAATTTTAGACAAACATCCTTAAAATTCATCCAGGTTTGACCATACAAACCAACGTAAAAACTGCTATGCCTCCG
>NZ_JAAHHX010000330.1:0-2237 GCF_010672065.1 Moorena sp. SIO4A1
TTAAATAAAACTTAAATTAATTAACCTATCTACACCTGTATGGTAGAGACTTACTCTCGGAGCATGTAGATAGATTACGTCTAGCTTCTTCCCAAAAGCTAAAAACTTTCTGTAAGATAGCAGAATCGGTTTTTATTTGTGATAAAAGCACCGTTTTAAGTTTTACTAGCTCTCAATCAAGCTAATTTAGAAGATTTTTGGAGGACTATGATATGCGGATAGCTCAAGTTTCCCCCTTATGGGAGAGAGTTCCCCCACCAGGCTATGGTGGTATCGAACTAGTTGTGAGCCAACTCACTGATGAATTAGTTCGTCGTGGTCACGATGTCACCCTATTTGCCTCTGGAGATTCCATCACTATCGCTAAACTAAAGTCTGTGGCTCCTCAGGCGTTGCGCCTTGACCCCTCCGTAGAGGCACCAATAGTTTACGAACTACTGCAACTGGCTCAGATTGGCGAGGTGGCTGATGAGTTTGACCTAATTCACTTTCACACAGGGATGATTACCTTTCCGGTGATTGACTTGTATAAGACCCCTGTGGTTCATACCATGCATGGTCGCTTCGGCAATGATATTAGCAAGGCTTATGCGCGATACAGCCACATACCCCATATTAGCATCAGTAATCATCAGCGGTCATCCGGACCAGAGATGAATTATGTTGCTACGGTTTACAATGGTGTTAAAATAAAAGATTATCCGTTCAATCCAAAAGCAGCCGATGACCCCCCCTACTTAGGGTTTTTGGGTCGTTTGTCAAAGGAGAAAGGCCCTCATCATGCGATCAGAATTGCCCGTGAAACTGGCTGGAACTTGAAAATGGCGGGCAAGCTTGATGTAGTTGACCGGGAATTCTTCGAACAAGAAATTGCTCCGGAAATCGACGGTAAACAAATTCAATACTTGGGTGAAGTGAGCCACGAAGAGAAGGTGGAATTATTATCCAAAGCCAGCCTGACCCTCTTTCCGATTATCTGGCCCGAACCTTTTGGTTTGGTAATGATTGAGTCAATGTGTGTTGGCACTCCAGTGATTGCCACGAACTTTGGCGCTGTACCGGAGGTGGTGGCCGACAAGAGAACTGGCATAATCTGTGCCAATCCTGAGGACATGATAGCTGCCATTCCAGAAGCTCTTAAACTCTCTCGCGAAGAGTGCCGTAAGTATGTGGAAGAGACCTTCAGTGTTCCCAATATGGTTGATGGCTATGAAGCAGCTTATCAGAAAGTGCTAGAACAGCATAAGTAAGCTAATCCCAAAACTTCAGCTCCTGTCAGTGCAGTTTAATCGTTTAGATCAGCGCTTTTCGCCTTTTCCAGATAATTATAGGAAATCGGGACACAAAACTCCCCATATTCATGGGGCAGATGTAGCCCACCACGGCACTTTTAAGTGCGGTGAATCTGTTACTATGAAAACGTGAAGGCCAGTAGGAACAACCATATACAGTTTTGAAAGAATCTAGTTCAATCTAGTTAAGGAAAAATCCCTGCGAACCAGATCACTACTAGCTCGACTAGCCTACCTATAGGTGGCAAGCAATGGTAGTAATTCACTCCAAACATAAACACGAAATAGAGAAGTCCTGAGTTGCTAAGTTCATTGAGTTCTGAATAAGAAACAATGACAGCAAATGATTTATCTTAAACTGATTTATTTTAATCGGCACTTGCTACTCAGTACTCAGGACTATAACTAAAAAAATATGGCTGGGTGAATTAGACTTCACCCAGCCAATTTAGTTCCAAATATTTAGTTTTAAATACCCTAACAAGGAATTAAACGATTCCCTGCCAATTGTTTGTGGAGGTTGCTCCAGTGTACGCCTTCGAGACTGGGTAACACCAGGTGAGCTGCTCCAACTCGTTCAACTGGACCAAGTCCTACAGCCCACATACCAGCAGCTAGAGCGGCTTCGACACCAGACCCGGCATCTTCTACTACTACACAATAAGCGGGTTCCAATCCCAACTGCTGTGCTGCGTGCAAGAAGAGATCTGGTGCTGGCTTAGAGCGGGTCACACTGTAGCCGTCAGAAATTGAATCAATGCGATCGCTAATACCCAATCGTTCCATAACTTCCTTGGCATTTTTGCTACCGGAGCCAATGGCAACTTTGATACCAGCTTCCTTGAGTTCAGTCAGTAACTCAAGAGCTCCAGGTAGTAAGTCAGTCTTAGAGATGTTCTTGATCAATTCCAGATAGTACTTATTTTTGCGATCCATCATCTCTTG
>NZ_JAAHHX010000331.1:0-2233 GCF_010672065.1 Moorena sp. SIO4A1
ATATTTAGCTTGATGCTAGCAATATTTGTAATATTTATGGTGCGCCTAATGAGAAACAGAAAGAAACGGATACTTGGGTATAATTAATTACCTCAAAGACCTGATGAAGATTTCAAATCAGGTTTTTTTTATCTGTTATGGCGTTTCTAAATGAAATGTAAACCTAGGATGTATTTTTCTCTTGGAGAATAAAAAATCGAAGCTCTTTCCCTTCTTGGCTTTTGCCTCTTGTCTCTTGCATTTTTGAGCAATAAGTGTGTTTACAACCCAGAGATCAAGGCTATAGGTGAACTAGGTCAAATTTAGTCTGGTGACGAGGTATGTAACAAATCAATAAGACAAGATAAGCAACAGCAGTTTCTGAAGTAGAATACCTTCAAGATTAATTATCTGTAGAAGCAACTTTTATTGGTAAAGTAAACTATGCGTAATTATCCCCTTTCCCTACTATTTGGTCTAACGGCAACCATTGCCCTATACGCCCCTTTACCTGCTCAAGCTCAACCCATACTCTATGACGAGACTGGTGGTAAGGAGAGCATCACATTAGATCCCGATGGACTCGCTGTTCTAGAGTCAATTGGCTTATCTGTAAATATAGACTCCATAGAGCAGACAGCTGAACCAGCGCCAGGTTTCTCCTTTGCCTTTTCTGTGCTTCCTCGCAGCTCGGATCCTAACGTTCTAGGAAATACCTTTCAATTTCTCTATGATGAGGAGACAGATTTCTTCCTTCCCTTCAGTGGCTCAACAGAGTTAACTGGCAGCATATTTTTTGACGTAGATACCACTAAGATTGACCTTCCTCCTGTATTCGAAATCGGAGACTTATCTGCCCGTTTCGATCCGGCTACTTTCGAGTTTTCTCTTACAGATACAGCCAATACTGGGTTGGCTATCTTCGATTCCCAACCACCGGGGAATCCGGTTTTTGATCTGCCCAATCAAACCTGGAGTCTCGATCCTTTACTAATCAGCATATCGGAGGATTTTAGCAATTTTCTGATCGATGCTCAGCTTGCTGCTGGGGTCACCGATCCAATTGTCACTGAAGGTGTGCAAATTGCGATCGCTAGAGGAGATCGGACGTTTGTAGAAGCTGGTTCTACTCAGGTTCCTGAACCTGGTAGTGCCTTAGCAGTTTTAACCGCTGCTAGTGCAGCCTTAGCTGTTGGTAAGCGACGTCGTTGTGCATAATCGCTTCTTATTAACAACCCCAAATCGTCAAATTAGAGCACCAATTGTCGTTAACTACCCTACTGTTGTTAATAGGAATTGACTCAACATGCCTAATTCTTCCCTTTCTCTATTTCTAGGAGTGACAGCTACTGCCCTAGTCTTGACACCTACAACAGCTGTTGCTCAGACCTTTGACTTTGGCAGAGTTGAAAATCTGCCAGTACTACCGATTGAGTCTGATAGCGTACTCTCCTTTTTTGGTGATATCGCTAATAATGAGGGATATATAGCTTTTCGTAATGCAGATCCTACGGCTCCGGACGCAGGTCATATCGGTTTCCGCCCAGGTACAGATAATGCGAGGTATTATACAGTAGGTCCGGGGCGTAGCCCCGATCCTGCAACGCGCGGTACTCGGTCAGCTACCCTAGAGGGGGTGACTGGCTTGCCTAACTTTTTCAACTACCTAAAAGAAAACGATATTCCCCTCAGTAGTATTGGGTTTGACTTTATTCCAAAAAGTGACCGAGATGTGACCAAAACTTGGAACTTGGGCGAAGATAAGCTGGGTCAAGATTGGTTCGGGAGTCCGGATTCACCAATTGAGGAAGTAATTTTTCAAGCTAATCCAGATGATGTGGAGTATTTTATCACTGTTGGCACAACTAAGATAATCAATTTTGGCTATTCACCTTTTTACTTTGTCTCAGCTAACGACAACCCTGGTACCCAGGTTGGAAATTTTAATATCTTTTGGGGTAACCCAACCCCAGCGTTCAAAGCGCCTGGCTTAGATCCTTTAGCCTCGGGATTGGCTGATGCTTTTTTACAAGATGTAGCTGCTGGGGGTGGATTTATTCAGCTATTTTCTATAGATCAACCTGAACTGTCTGACTTTTCTTTTTCCGTTAGTCAGGGATTTGAAATCGTAACCTTGTCTTACCCAATAGACATAAGAATAGTAGGCAGCACCAGTGTACCAGAATCTTCCTCAGTATTAGGATTATTCATGTTGGGAGCTTTAGGTACCGTTGCTCGGATGACATCACAAAAA
>NZ_JAAHHX010000332.1:0-2232 GCF_010672065.1 Moorena sp. SIO4A1
CTGTTATTTAACTTATTAGGTAAACATAGTATTTATATAAAAAGGGAACAGGGAACAGGGAACAGGGAACAGTAGTAAAGAGCTCTTTTTTTTAAATTATGAACAATTAGCAAGATTGTTCAGGTTCTCTTGATAACTATTAAAATCAGGAAAATCGTTACTTTTTATTGGTTATTTGGTACTTGACAATTTTAAATTTACGAACTCCTTTCAATGATAAGTATTCAAGCAGAGATGATAAGCTGATGTGCATTTAAATTGGTTATTCCCCGTTCCCTGTTCCCTATTCCCTGTTCCCTTTGAACAATAATGGTATCCCAATCTAAATGCTGAACAGCTTATGACATCATGCCTACAAATTGGTGGCAGGGGTGAGAGTTGCACTCACTGATTTCCAGGTTATGGGCCTGGCGAGCCTACTGTTGCTCCATCCCTGCGATACCCCTGACTGGATTTGAACCAGTAACACCTAGGTTCTAAGCCTAGAGCCTCTGCCAATTGGGCTACAGGGGTTTGGATCCGAGGGGCAGAATTTCCGCTTATGACCAATTCACTGTTGGTCAACTGGACTAAACCAAACTGCGCCACATCTGGATAATTGCTACTCCCGACAGGATTTGAACAAAAATGAGCGACGCATTCCCCCACCACGAGAACGCAGGTGGGGTTCAAGGAGCGGCAAATTGCGATATAATTTATCTATCTTGAGCGGTACGGCAAAGGGCAGAACAAGATTCTGAGCAACCTGGAGGCACGACCTCTTAACGAAAGGAAAATCAAGCCTGTAAATCCTTTGTAGTCGGTTTATACACGTCAGACTCTAGGTAAAAGTTCCTAAACATAAGCCCTATAGCGGAAACGACTTGGGGGAACAATCCAGCAAAAGTCCTGGTTGTTCGGCGAGAATGCCGCCTGTCGCGAGGGATAAGTGCCCTTGTAATCAAGACGGATACCCACACCTCGCTTAGCAGGTGGGGGAAGCATTCATCCTGCAAGACACTCGTTCTGGGGGAGTGATGTCTACCAATTCCATCACAGGGGTAAAGTCGGGGTGACAGGATTTGAACCTGCGACATCTTGCTCCCAAAGCAAGCGCGCTACCAAACTGCGCCACACCCCGTTAGTACTCCTGGTGGGAGTCGAACCCACAACTGACCGTTTTTAAAACGGTCGCCTCTGCCAATTGGGCTACAGGAGCATAATTTGATACCAAGTTGCTATCAAAAGTCATTTGGGTTGAAGGTTAAAGGTTGTTTGGTTGTTCGCGTAGCGTGGCCTATTGGCCAAGGTTGTTCGCCTTTGGCGTCCGAAGTAGCCTAGGTTGTTTGGTTGAAGCTTACAACCGGTTAACCTACCCTACGGGAACGCCAAAGGCGAACAACCGATTAACCTTTAACCGGTTAACCTTCAACCAGTTAACTTTCAACCGGTTAACCTACCCTACGGGAACGCCAAAGGCGAACAACCGGTTAACCTTCAACCGGTTAACCTACCCTACGGGAACGCCAAAGGCGAACAACCGGTTAACTTTCAACAATAGAATGCCGGAGTTGGACTCGAACCAACCTGCTACGGAAAACTTACACAACACGGCTCAAACCGTATTAAAGTTCCCTTCCTGCTTTCTTCCAGATAACTGGGATTGCGTGGGGTGTCGGCACTTCCCACTAACACAGGCTCAAACCAGGTAGCCCCCGGCGTATCGTTCTAAATTACGACTTGCGTTCAAATCGCGATCAGCGGTGTAACCGCAAGCCTCACAATTAAAAACTCGTTCTTTCAGTGGCATTTCTTGAATGTGACCACAGCTTGAACAGGTTTTAGTTGATGGATAGAACCTATCTGCAAATACCAGTTGGCACCCGTACCACTCGGATTTATATTCGAGTTGACGACGAATCTCATAGAATGCCGAATCAGCGATCGCACCCGCTAGCTTGTGGTTTTTCAACAGACCGGAAACATTTAAATCTTCTAATCCAATGACTGCGTGGTTTTTGCAAAGCCAAGAGGTAAGTTTGTGGATTGTATCTTTGCGGATGTTAACAATGCTTTGATGAGCTAACGCAAGCTTTAGCTTGGTTTTATTTCTGTTAGCAGAACCTAGTTTTCTTCTAGAAAGTTCTCGTTGAAGTCTAGCCAGTTTTTTCTGGGCTTGTTTATAAGCCCTGGGATTAGGAAACACAGTTCCATACGAGCAAGTAGCCAGAACTTTAACTCCAACATCAACAA
>NZ_JAAHHX010000333.1:0-2226 GCF_010672065.1 Moorena sp. SIO4A1
CAAAAGAAATTCTAAAATTAAATAATGATTATTTCTGATCTAAATCATTTAGAAACTATTGCTGAAGACCCCAAGGTTGTGGGTGGCTCTCACTACTCCCCACCTTACTACAACGATTTTGGATATAGCGGATCTATTAACGTCTATACCAACATTATAGGAAAGGTAGCTACGGTTAACGTCAACGCAGAGGCGTATGGGTACAAGACTTTTAGCAACATCAATGCCTATACGAGAGCTACTGATAATGGTTCCCACTCTAGTCTCAATGCAACGTCTGCTACTTCTTCTCATTAGTTCTTCTGATAAGCATTATTAAGAAAACTGCTTAGAGTAGTAGTTGAAACTTAAAGCTATCAATGCTCAAGTCTTTAAATATTGGCTTCTCCACAATAAGCCGTTAGTACTTAGTCACGAAAAGTTCCTGATTAAGTGATTGATAAATCAGGGTGTATTCATATCCCAATAGACTACATTAATTAAATTTAATTATCTATCAGGACGATTACACTCAGGTTTACCTTGAATCGAATCACTTCATTTTACTGGCTAACAAATAGTCAATCGCTATCTAGTTATCTAAAACCATAAATAACTAGATATATTTAAAAATCGGCGATAAAGTTATTTGAACTATGCCAGTTTAATTGGAGTACAAAATGACCAATAGGTCTAACACAGTAAACTACAAAGGAGAAAATTAACCAATGATTATTTCTGATCTAAATCATCTAGAGAATGCTGCTGAACAACCCAACGTTGTAGGTGCCTCCGGTTCCAAATTTTTTGGAGTTAATGGCTTCGTTAACGTAGGTGCCAACGTTTTCGGTAACACAGCAAGAGTTGATGGTCTTGCAGAAGCCTTTGGTCCAGGTACCTTCACCAACGTCCAGGGCGCTACCAGAACTGCTCCTGGTGCTTCTCAATCTACCCTACATGCAGTATCTGCTACTTCTTCACCCTTCTTCTTTTTCCACTAAAAAGAGTGATGGCTGAAATAGCCTAGAGTAGTAATTTTTGATTATTAAATGCTACGGAAAGATGCAAAAATTAGTAACATCTCTCCGTAGCATTAATCACAATGGTAGCATTAAATTGTTGTTGATTGGTAGCGGAATTATTTTAAGCCATACTCACTTAAAATAATGCTTGCAATCTATATTTTAGTCGCTTTTATGTGTTATCAATTACAATTAAATGCTCCCGGGGAAAACTAACGATTATCTGATTTAAGCAGGAGAATCATTCATGAACATTTCTGAATTAGAATATTTCGAGCTGGAGGCAACAGACCACCCTATTTTAGGTGGTTTTGCTTTTACTTCTGCTGAAGCCTTCGCTGGTCCTGGCTTCGCTACCATTAATGGTGATGCCCATGCGTTTGGTCAGCATACCAATACTTCAGTAACAGGCTTTACCGATGTAGACCCGTTCTTTTCTCAAGGTAATGTAAGAGCTCATGCTACATCTAGGGATCCTTTTTTCTCGGGTAATTCTAGAAGCGACGCCTTTGCCATTTATGGTTTCATTGGGTAAATTAACAAATATATAGCCGCTTTCCAGCTCATAATCAATATTGCTTATTCTTTTAATGGAAAAGGCAATAGGCAAACTAGCAATAGTAACAAGGGCTTTAAGTTGTGCATCCCTTTTATGATACTGTTGTTCTAGATTATTGTTCCCTGAGTTTAAGGTTATTTGATCTCGAAAAATTCAATAAGTTTAGGTAATTTTTTCCTAAACAAAATTATTTTTTACTTGTTCCATTACTAGCAAAGGAGTTTAACGATTATGTTGCATAGTTTTCAGTTATGGAGTTTGCCTGGCTCATATAAAACGATGAAGTCTAGTGTTTCTGGAATTCAAGGTGTATCGGAAGTAAGTTCTGAAGGCTCAAGTACTATTAGTAATGCCATCAGCATCGATCCTAATTCCCAAGTCAGTACGAGTTCAGTGAAAGCATCTTTTATTAAACCCGGAAACACTCTGGGTGTTGTTGAAGCTAGCGCTGGTACTGATGATTTCTCAGCACCTGAGATTAAGGAAACTTTTTTTAGTATGAGCGTTACTAAATTCTTATAAAGCTATAAGCTTCATAAAATTTAATCTAGTTTTTTTGTGCTGGCTCACAAGTAGGATTGAGGGGTGAGGTATTTGGATTCAGGGATAAGTTAAAACTCTAAGTTTGGCTACCAAATACTCCGCCCTCAATTTGGCAACTTGGCA
>NZ_JAAHHX010000334.1:0-2223 GCF_010672065.1 Moorena sp. SIO4A1
CCCCCGCATTGATGGTGAGGACAGCACCTTTAGCGTCGTAGGTACCAGATAACAGCTGTTCCAACTCCCAGCGATCCAGTTCTTTATTCAGCTGAGTCAAGTTGGTTTGAGCTTCTGCAAGCAGTGCGTCATCGGTTTCTAGTTCTAGCAACTCCAAGATCGCTTTAGTGTCTTCTAAACTAGATTGCCACTGTTTATACCGTTGGAGGTTAGATTTTAGGTCGTTGAGTTGTTGAAGGGTTTGTTGAGCAAAGTTTTGGTCATCCCAAAAATCCGGTTGAGCTGCCAGCTGCTCTAAATCTTGGATTTTGGCTTTCACAGCAGCAATGTCAAAGATAGTCCTGGGTTTTACCCAGGCGCTCCGACAAGATTTCGACTGCCCGTTTCTGCTCTAAGGTTTCCATAATGCTTCAATCCTTTACAAAACTATTATAACACCACCAGGGTATATTGTTAATTTTACATTTTAACTATAGTCTACCGATAATTACCCCGATGCGATCGCCATGTCAAATCTCCTGGTAAAATTCCAATGTCCAAACGTAATTGGTAAGCATTCAGCTATCAGCCTATGGGCTACGGATGGTGCTACTTGAGGTGCTTATGGGCTATGGCCACGCTTTGGGAACAGCTTTTGAATAAGCGATGCAGAGGTGCGACCCGTGGCGAATTTAATTACGGGTCAAGCGCACCTAAGCGGTATTGGGGGTTTCCCCCACTCGCGCTTTGCATCAATACAACAGGTAAGCAAAAGTTTAATCTGAGTTACGGAAAGCTGCTAGGAATTACTAGTATTTTGCTGATGGGCTTTTCCCCATAATTTCAATTATCATTAATCTCCAACGAACTCTTAAATTATCCCGTTTTATTTTTATAGCGTTTCTTCTAGCTATGAGGTACACAGGATTTTTTACCTCTTGCCTCTTACCTGCTCCCTGCTCCGAACGCGCCCCGCTTGGCCCACGGCCTCAGTCCCTGCTCCCTAAAAGCCAGAACGAAAGTACCTCATGACTATGATAATTGCTATATTTTAAGCATGATAGCTGACAGCGGTAGGCTGAATGCTTCCCGGAATTGGACATAGTCTAAGGATAATTTACTCGATGCGATCGCCATGTCAAATCCCAATGTTAAAACGTAATTGAACATTGAATCAAATTCCCCCAAAACGTTTTAAATTAATCGAGTATAAGTTTTTAAACTGTTAATAAAAACCCAATATTCATTGATATAAAAATCGATTTGATTTACTCCAATAATCACGCTTAATACTACACAATACCTTGCTTCTTTTCTATAACATATCGATTTCAAACTTTATCATAAACTTTACCATAAATAGCGCTCACTTTTGATATTGCCATTTCCTTAGGGATTCGGAGTTCAGCAACATTTCCGTACTATCACAAAACCGCTTCAGAACAGGACTTGCCCCTATTGCTGGCCTGTAGGCAGCAATAGGGGCACAAATCAAATTTACTGGCCATGATGCTGTATTTCAGCCTCTGTTCGGGTTTATGGCTTCTATATGACGTCTAAGCTGTTGTGCATTTAAATTGCACAGCAGCAAGGCAGAAGGCAGAAGGTAAAAGAGTTTCAGGGTTTTTTTCCTATTTAATAGGTGTATAGAAAAAAATCGGGGTACAGCATTACCGTCCCCGATCAGGTTCTATCGTCTAGCACTGTCTTAGTCGCGACCATTAAGAGCAATCAGCAGCCGCAAAATGAACACGAACAAGTTAATATAGGTCAAGTACATTGACAGGGCAGCAGGTAGATACTGGTCATCACGATAGGCGCGAGGCAGGATGAAGAAATCCACTACAGCCGCACCCGCAAAAATAACCACACCGATGCCAGAGATAGCAATTTCTAGAAAGCTGGGTGTGTATACACCAAAGAAGGATAAAACTAGCTGAGCCACCAAGACCACCAGCAAGGCAATCATACCCATCTGGACGGTTTTGGCTAAAGCAAAGCCATCTTCCTCTGAGAGATTAGAGCCAATTTGACGGCCAGCCATAAAGGCAACACCACAGCCAAAGGCAGCAATGGCAATGCCTTGCATGCCCACACCCCCTGTTCCTAGGGCAACGAATATTAAGCCACTGAGGGTGTAGCCGGACAAGAGACTGTAAGTAGCTAGAAGAGGCAAAGCTACAGTGTTGTTTCCGTTCTCAGCCACACCACGGGCAACGAAGAAAAGAATAAGTTCGGCAATTA
>NZ_JAAHHX010000335.1:0-2220 GCF_010672065.1 Moorena sp. SIO4A1
CGTTTATTGCTTGTGCTAATCCAGACGAGTTTGTATTCTGGGATAGCATCCACCCAAGCACAGCTAGCCATCAGATCCTAGCGGAATCTACAATAGCATTACTGAAGTCCCTTGACAAGGATGAGTCTAAGTCTGTACCAGAACCAGTGTCTTCTGCCTCCTTAGGAGTGATAGGGCTGGCCTGGTTGTTTCGGAAACAGTTGAATAAATCCTGCTAGATTTTACTATTAACGATAACGTAAGCATTCAGGCGTCAGCTATCAGCTATCAGCTAATGCGCTACAGATGGTGCTACTTGAGGTGCTAGCAGGTGCTTTAACTACACGGGGTCGGATGAATAAAACGAGCAGGGATTTCCAACCAGCCGTACTAGCACCCCTCAGCTTGTTTACTACCTCCCGTTGATTAGCTGACCGCTGTTCGCGTAGCGTGGCCAACGGCCAACGGCTGATAGCTGAATGCTTACACGATAACACAGTGGCAGCTTCCCGAGCTGTCACCGTTGATCCTAAATTGATACTTAATAGTTTGATACTACTATTGGTAAATTCTATGGGGAAATTTCGGCGTTGCTTAATCATAGAATAGTTAAGCAAAAATGAGAATTTTATGAAACTTTCAATAATAACTAATAAGTAGGATTGATAACTTCAAAAGGTAGCAGGGAGTAGGGAAGTCATAAGAGGGAACTTCGGAATTGGGAATAGGAGAATAATAGTGTGTACCTCATTACTATGAAAAAAGCATATACTCTGATTAAAGTTATTGTAATACTTTACTTTTTATTTATACTATAATCCAAAAATTTTGCCAGCTCTTAATAAAGAGAGTAACCCAAACCAGTACTCTATGTCTGTAGGTTGTTAGGTTTGTCTTGAAAGGTCTACCCACAATCACAGACAATCAAAAATGAAAAACACAATTACGGCCTTAGGATTTTCTCTATTTACTTTAATATTGTCCTGTGAAGCTAGGGCATATGATTTAGATTTCACTAATCTTTATGTGTTTGGTGATAGCCTATCGGATTCTGGCAATACCTTCAATATCACTAAGGCAGGGAATCAGGTAAATCCCACCATTCCCATCATCCCCCAGAGTCCACCCTACTTTCAGGGACGTTTTAGCAATGGTCCGATCTGGGTAGATTATCTAGCAGATGCTCTGGAGATAGAGGTGAAGCGATCTACTGATTTGTCCTTGGTTTTACCAGATTCCCCGACACTTTCTCCCATCACTATCACTCCCGATAGTCCTCGGGTGAGTTTTTTCTTCAATGGTGGGACGACTCATCAAAGCGTAAACTTTGCTGTTGGTGGTGCTCAAACCGGAGTGTCTGGCCTTGGTGAGTTCGAAGCTTTGTCCCCGGGATTACTGACCCAAGTAGCAGGGTTCACCAATGACCTAATCCTATCTGATCAGATGGCTGACCCCAACGCTCTCTATATTCTGTGGTTGGGTGGCAATGATTATCAGAGTATGGATATTCCTAATCCTACTCAGGTCGTGGGCAATATAGAGACAGCGCTGAACTCCCTGTATAACTTTGGTGCTCGCAATTTCCTAGTGCTTAACTTACCAGATTTGGGAAAGATACCTCAATCACTGAGACTAGATAGTGTATTATCGTCTAGCCTCACAGATTTGACCGAGCAGCATAACTCTGTATTGGACTCCACCCTTAACATTTTGAGGCAATCTTTACCTGACATTAACCTGATATCCGTTGATCAGTATGACCTATTTAATCAGATTTTGACCAATCCTGGAAACTTTGGTTTCACGAATGTGACCGAAGAGTGCTTAGATGGAACAACGTTTATTGCTTGTGCTAATCCAGACGAGTTTTTATTCTGGGATAGCACCCACCCAACGACAGCTGGCCATCAGATCCTAGCGAAATTCACCTTATCAGCACTGAAGTCCCAAGACAAGGCTGAGACTAAGGCTGAGTCTAAGTCTGTACCAGAACCAGCGTCTTCTGCCTCCTTAGGAGTGATAGGGCTTGCCTGGTTGCTTCGGAAAGAGTTGAATAAATTATTTTAGATAGTACCATCTAACATAACACAGTGGCAGCTTTCCGAGCTGTCACTGTTGATCCTAAATTGATACTTAATAGTTTGATACTACTATTGGTAAATTCTATGGGGAAATTTCGGCGTTGCTTAATCATAGAATAGTTAAGCAAAAATGAGAATTTTATGAAACTTTCAATAATAA
>NZ_JAAHHX010000336.1:0-2213 GCF_010672065.1 Moorena sp. SIO4A1
GGTAGTAATTGCTGATAATATGGCGACTATCGCCAATCCAATATTCAATAACTACACCCAATATCAGGGGTTGGATGTCCTGATCGGTATTCTGGCTTTTACCGTGCAAATCTACGGAGATTTCTCTGGTTACTCTGACATTGCCCGAGGAATTTCCAAGCTGATGGGCTTTGAGTTGATGGTGAATTTCAAGCTACCCTATTTTGCTCTCAATCCCAGTGATTTTTGGTTAAGATGGCATATTTCTCTATCTACTTGGTTAAGAGATTATCTTTATATTCCCTTAGGTGGTAACCGCCAGGGGAGTTTAAACACCTACCGTAACTTATTTTTAACAATGCTTCTGGGCGGTCTTTGGCATGGAGCTGCCTGGAACTTTGTGATCTGGGGTGCATTTCACGGGCTGATTCTGATCATCTACCGCATCTTTGATAAGAATCCAGAACATCAAGATCCTTGGAGCGGTAAGTATTCCTATCTAAGGATCTTGGGCAAAATGTTGTTGATGTTTATCCTGACTAACATTGGCTGGGTAATCTTCCGTTCCAGTTCAGCCGATCAAATCTATTACATGCTTACCAGAGTGGGGGTGGGTAGATCAGATCAGAGTTTACTCTTGGGATATGATTTAGTGTTTTTCTGCTTGCCATTGGTCATGGTTCAGATCTATCAGTATGTGACCCGTGACCTGATTATCCTAACAAAGCTAAACTATTGGTGTCGGGTTCCGGTCTACAGTTTCTTGATTATCTGGATTTGTGTTTTCGGTGTTCGCACATCTGGAGAATTCATCTACTTCCAATTCTGATGCCAATTTTGATTAATGACGAGAGTAAAGAGTTAAGGAAAAACATGGCACAACGCGCCGATCAACAGCTACCAGAAGAAATTATTGGCTCAGCCAACCGTCGAGGAGTCTTGCTATCTCTATTGGGAACTCTGATACTTGTTATTTTGTGCAATTTTGCAGCTAAATGGTATCTGAATGACCATCGACCTAATCGAGGCTATTGGTTGGTCAAGGAAAAATGGGAAATGTTACTGGGCTTGAAGCAACCTGTTGACTGGCTCATCCTAGGAGATTCCAGTTGTAACCAGGGAGTAGTTCCAAGTATTCTCAACGAGAGACTCGATGTTACCTCAATCAATCTCTGCACTATCGGCAACATGTTGAGCCTCAACGATGCCTGGATGCTAGAAAAATATATACAGCAATCTGGAGCTCCAAAAAATGTTCTGATCGTGCATGTCTACGATGTTTGGCATCGCGGAATTAACTTTCCGTTAATAGCGAGAGTTCCTTTGAGTTGGGGATACTGGCAGGAGCTTGAACCACCACTAAAGATTCGTTTACGCGGTCCGGGTATTTTATTTATCGAGCGATATTTTCCGCTCTATTCTGAAAACAAGAGTCTTTCGTTATGGTTCAGGTTTCCTCTGGATGCGTTCAAGGAAGTCAGAAGCTACAATATAGAAGAAGATGGGTTCATGGTTTGGGAAAAACCCAACCCTAGTTATGTAGAAGCACAGAAGGAGTCGCATCTCGATTTTGCCAGAAACAATCAATTTAATCTTTCGCCCTACAACCGTCAAGCTTTGGAACGAATCGTGGCCCTGGCGGAAGAGTATGGTTTTAATGTTTACTTAGCCAACAGCCCAATGTATGAAGGTCTTTATGAGCATGAGGATTTTCAAGCCTATTTTAATCAACTTCAAGAAACTCTCGGTGCCTATGCTGCCAAGAGTGAACGAGTACACTACATTTTCCGAGAGCCAATGACCTTTCCCAAGGAGCAGATGGAAAATGCCGATCATCTGATTTACTCTGCTGCCAAGGTGTACACTAATGAACTTGTGTCAGAAATTCTGTCCTTACAGTCCCAAACCACAACAACTAATCATGATCAGATAAACATTGTTGAGTAATTTAAATAGTCGGACACAATTAAATTTATAGCGCTACGCCTAGGCAAGAGGCAATAGGCCAGCTAGCAATAGGGAATGCCGATCGCTATCGACATTATTTTTTGGTCATAACTCCCAAACCAGTCTATAAAAAAAATTGTAATTATAGTGTAATTATTCAGATAATATAACATTTGAATCTTGGAGGATACATTTGTGTCTATACCTATCATCACTCTTCACCGGGGAAATTCTATTCACTTACTCTATAGTTTAGCTCAAGCTAAACAAACTAATCCTAAATCGGA
>NZ_JAAHHX010000337.1:0-2206 GCF_010672065.1 Moorena sp. SIO4A1
CGCCTAGTGGGATGAACACTGCCAGATGCCCATACCAAACGGCCATAGCTCAAGTAGAAGCTCCATTGCTGAGCAGTTGACACCTTCAGATCCAGTCGGCCAGTAAATTTTTCCTGACCGTAGCGTACTAGCTTAGCACTCAAGCTATTAGAGGTAGATTCAACCCTGGTTTTCATTGGTCCATAAATTCACGCAATTATAAAAACGTGAGCAGTCACTCTAACCAAAATTAAAAATTATTACAAATAAAGCTATTAAATACCTTGGAATTTATTTATCATAAATGTTTGATCATTTGGATAGTAACTTGTTGTGATGAGCAAAGAGCAGATTTCCAAGATAAGCAAAATTTTACAATTAGCTAAACAGGGAAACCCAAACGTCATCGCCGCCATGCTGAATCACAAACTTCAGCACGAAGGTATTATAGCTAAAGTTAAACTTCACGATAGCTGTTTATTGGTTTTACTCGAAGCAGACCCCGCTCCTAAACCAGGAGCCGTGGTAAGATTTATCTACCACACAATCAGCAAGTTAAAACCAAACTCAATTGATACCGTCAAAATTTTGGGCCGTAGCCTAACCGAGAAACAACCAGCATGGCGTAAACAAATTACACTAGAAAGCATTCCGGTGGTGCTTGACTTATCTACTTGGCTAGAGTCAGGCTCAACGGTAAGAACTAATCAAGTCGATTATTCTGTCTCCTGGCAGAAAAATGAACATAATTTCCAGGGTAATCAAGCTCAATTACCTCTCCCTACCTCCGTTAAGGTCAGTGTTGATGGCCAACTTCCCCCCCAGGAGAAATTTTTGCGCTTCCAAGTAGGGTCTGGTAATGGGGCGTTGTTACAGGTAAACTACATCCAAGCAATTCTGAATGTGTCGGTTGCTGAAATTTTGCCAATCCCCCATACTGCCGATAGTGTGATTGGGATTTACAACTGGCGTGGTGAAATGCTGTGGTTGTTAGATCTAAACTCTCTGCTAGGATTTCCTGGTGTTTGGCAACCCAAGGACATGCCGAGGACAAAAATCATGGTAATCGTACTTCAAGTAAACAGCAAACTGCTGGGACTGGTGGTTTCACAAGTGGAAGAAATAGAACAGCACCATTGGCAAAACTTACAACCCCCCGATCGATTATTGCCCCTCAGATTTGGACAATTTGTCAAAGCCTATCTTCCTGAAGCCAGTAGTATTATCTTAGATGCCCAACGAATTGTTCAAGCAGCACTTGATATAAAGTATGAAGTATAATTAAAATTTACGACTCTAGACAGATGTCAGAATCACAATGGGATGATAATGATTCAGAACTGCTATTAGAAAATCACAATCTCCTCAAGGAGGATACTCCGCAATTCTTTAACTCTGCTCGCCCCAACCTAGAGGGATTTAAGGTTAACCTAGACAGGCTAAAAACTGATCTAGAGCAACGCCGAAGGGTAGATAAATCAGACCTGAAAAAAAATTTGGAGCAATTTGAATCCTTTGGTCAGGAGGTTGAGCAGTTTACGGTAGGGGTGAATCTGGAAATTCAGCAATTGAAGCTTAGCTACGAAGAGGCACTCCAACAACAGTTCCAAGCCCAGCATGAAAAATTGTTAGAGCTTAGCAGATTAATGAGTGAAGCTGGGGACTGGGAAACCTTACTAAATAATACAGTCAATGGGGTTCAACATCTAAGCCAAGCCGAGCGGGTATTAATTTATCGCTTCAATTCTGCTCGCACCGGAATAGTTTTGGCAGAAGCAGTAGAACGGGGTTGGACTCCTGCGGTCGGGGAAACCCTAAATGCTACTGCTTTTGGGGCTGACTTGTCCACAGAGTATTTCCAGCAGTCAAGGGTAATTATCGATCAGGTCAGCAATGATTCGGTCACTCCCTACCAACTCCAGCTGCTGGAGAAATTTCAAGTTCAATCCAGTCTCAGCTTATGCTTGCCGGTATCGGGGAAAGCTTGGGGTTTGTTGGTCCTGCAGCAATGCCAGGCACAGACAAACCAAGACAGGTCGGTTCCATCCTGGACTCCACAACAGATTAATTCCTTTCAGACTATTGCCACAGAACTATCCCTTCACCTAGCTAACCACGAGTTACGCACTCAGTTGCAACAGCAGCAGGCGCGGGAAGTAACTGTGGCGAAAGTCATTAACAAAATTCGCCGTTCTCTGGATATCAAGACTATTTTCCAGACCACCAC
>NZ_JAAHHX010000338.1:0-2204 GCF_010672065.1 Moorena sp. SIO4A1
CTTTCAGATTGGGTTTAAACAGCAAGTCAGACGTTTTGAGGAGGAAAGCACAATGCCCTATGTTACTAGTATAGAGCGCCTTGCTCGTAAAGAGGGGATAGAAGAAGGCATTCTCCAAAATAGTCGAGAGACTCTTTTGGAAGTTCTTCAGGTACGATTTGAGGATTTGCCAAGGGAGTTGGTTGAGAAAATTAACCAGATTGAGTCGGTCTCTGTGTTAAAAACCTTGCATCGACAAGGAATTACTATTGCTTCTCTCAAAGAGTTTCAGGGTTGGCTTGACCAATTGCTGTCTGTTGAGGAGAACAGGAAGCTTCATTAGTGGTGTAAGCATTCAGCTGTCTGCTGAATGCTAGGGAGTCTTTATTTAGTATAATTAGATCAACGAATTTTTTGGTTATATTGGCCTAAATTATTATCCCCGATTCCCGATTCCCGATTCCCGATTCCCGATTCCCGATTCCCTTAATTTTATGGATAATGATATTGTTTTGTTTCTAGCTACT
Organism: Moorena sp. SIO4A1; assembly: GCF_010672065.1. Taxonomy (NCBI): domain Bacteria; kingdom Bacillati; phylum Cyanobacteriota; class Cyanophyceae; order Coleofasciculales; family Coleofasciculaceae; genus Moorena; species Moorena sp. SIO4A1. The sequence goes on from NZ_JAAHHX010000338.1 coordinate 507, forward strand.
GTTGGTTTACTGATCCTGTATCTGGTATTTTCTGCCCTAACTGAGATGGGTACCAAGTTTCCTTGGAAGAAATAGTTAATGGGTTTTATCAAGTGGTATAGCGCTACGCTTAGCGTCAGAAGTCAGAAGTCAAAAGTCAGAAGTAAGCTATGAATAAGTTTCGTAATTTAGGAATGTCAAACACCTTAATGCGTAGTGCTATATAGTAAATAATCTGGGTATCCCTTGTGGTGTAAGAAGTTTAGGACTAACGAAATGACAAGAGGTTTATCCAGTTTTATTGAGTGCTACGTCTATTGGACAATAAAATTCTGGAATGTCTGAACGTCGAATTCGATCCATGGAAAATATCTCAGATTAATACCGTAAAAATTTAATAGGAACCCCAAAAGTAATTTCCCGGAGATTTTGGGTTATCACTGCGGAAAAATTCATCCATCAAGGTAAAAAGCTCTTCCTGAGAGATATGTCCATCACTATTCAAATCGAGTTTGCAAAAATTTTCCCTTGCCCAACTAGCATCAACACCATAGGCACTGACCAAATCTACATACTCTTGCTGACTAATTTCTCCATTGTCATCCTCATCAAGTAAAGCAAAAAAGACATCACATTGCAAATGAATAAGGGGTTCATAGGCATCTGAGTGAATCAGATTGTCGTAATACTTAAACCATTCCTCAAGGGTGATTTCTGCATCCCTGTTTTGATCAGCCAAACTCAAGTTATTCCACATGGACACCAAGATAGAACGCAGATAGGCATATTGCCAAGAATTAGGTTTTAGCCCTCGTGAAATAGCCAGTTTATTCAAAATCAGATGAAAATCATCTTGGTTGAGAGTTCCACCTGAATCAGCATCGATATTGTTGAATAATGTTGTTAATTTTATTTGTTGTAATGCGGTTAACATTTTCAAGTAACCTTGGATTCAAATTTATGGTTTTTCAGTTTAATATGAGTAGCTTATTAGTCTAAAAAAAATCCTTAAAAACGACTTATTTTACTGTAGTTTAACCTATAAATTGAAGGACTGAGCGCGCCCGGAGTTTTGACTTAGACGACACCTTGCTACTCTTACTTCCCATGATTTTATGGTCTAGAAAACTAAGGTTTCTCACTACACAGAGAATTATACTGGATACTTGACATTGATTACAAGTTAAAAGGTAAGGCATTTTGTCAATACCTCCAAGTAGAGAAATTAACCTTGAGCATTATTAACGTAAGCATACAGCGGTTTGCCATTCAGTTAGGTACAAAGTTCTGGGTTTTTAGGGAACAGGGAACAGGGAACAGGGAACAGGGAACAGGGAACAGGAAAAACAATCCTGTGTACCTGAGGTGCGACCCGTGGCGAATTTAATTCTTAATGGGTCAAGCGCACCTGATAGTTATGCAAACCGCCGTAAGTTGGTAGCTGATAGCTGATCGCTGATAGCTGATCGCTGTTCGCGTAGCGTGCGCGTAGCGCATTAGCTTACGTTGATAAACTTCCTCGCTTGTTCTGTTCCCGCTCGATGGCTTCAAACAAAGCACGAAAATTCCCTTCTCCAAATCCCTTGGCCTGACAGCGGCGCTCAATGATTTCAAAAAAGAACGTAGGCTTGCCAAAAATGGGCTGGGTGAAGGTTTGAAGTAACAAAGCTTGGGGAAACTCTTGCTGCCAATCTACTAAAATTTGTCTGGTAGCAATTT
>NZ_JAAHHX010000339.1:0-2191 GCF_010672065.1 Moorena sp. SIO4A1
AGGGTGGGCAAATGGACATGATTCCTGATGAAATTGCCAAAATATCATAATTTGCCCACCCTACCCTACTGAATGCGATCTGCTCTGTTGTTTCTTGGGTTAACAAAGGAAGCTATGCCACATTGGTAGGGATGTAGCGCGGTCTTGGGGTGAACACCCCCAGTGCCATTCGGCTATATCATGATGATGTGACTGTTAAAGATTTAGTCAAGCTCATGGGTAATCTACGACAAAGCCAAACCAGACAGACACAAGCTCGAGATCAGTCAATAGTATCGGGAAGTAGGAAGCCAACATACCACCCAATCGAGGAACTGCAAGGGATAATCGGCAACCGAGCACTGGGTAATCTAATTAAATCCCAGCAAGACTTATCTCGACAAGTTCATCGAACCCAAGATCCTCTACTGAGTACTGTCTCCCCTGTTAGTGGGCAGTCAATCCAGCGAATGCCAAGGTTTCGGGGACTTTCCCATGAGTTAATGGGCCATTGGCAGCAGGGGAATCCAGTACAGGCGAAGCTGACTATTGGTGAAGCTGGGGACAAGTATGAGCTTGAAGCTGACCGAGTAGCATCGGAAGTAGTGGATCGGATCAACACACCAGTGACTAGTCACAGCACTCAACCAGAGTCGATTCAAGCTCAAGGTCAGCAAGATGAACTGATGAGGAAGCCAATGGTGCAGCTTCAATCTGTAGAAGGTGGGATGGCAGCTACCCCAGAGTTGGAAAGCTCAATCCAACAGGCAAAGGGGTCGGGGATGCCCATCGCCGAAAGTATCCGGAAACCAATGGAACAGTCGTTTGGAGCAGATTTTAGTGGAGTCAGGGTTCACGCTGATGCCCAATCTAACCAGTTGAATCAATCTATTCAGGCTCGTGCTTTTACTACAGGTAAAGATATTTTCTTTCGGCAGGGGGAATATAATCCTGGGAGTCGAGGAGGGCAAGAATTGATTGCCCATGAGTTAACCCATGTGGTACAGCAAATTGGTAGTACAGTACAGCGACAAACAGAAAGCCAAGACTTTAATCAGGGTGTAATACAACGAAAAATTATTACTTTTAAGCCTCAACATCCTAAAGCAGAATCAGCTTACACTCCTGAAGAAAAGGAAGGAAAAGAAAAAGCTGAGAAAGTAGATAATGAAGTAGAAAAAGCGTTTGATGAATTTATAAAAGGTAATTATGATGGTGCATCAGAAGCCCAGAAACTAATTTATTTTAGGCGCAAGCAAGAATATGAGGACGGAAAGAAAGTTATTCATCCCTCGACGGCAGCCGGTTACGTGATTGAAGGAAAAGCAAATGTAGGAATAAAAGCCTTGGGTTCTGAATTTGAAACTCAAAATACTACTCTTCTCAAAGGAACTAGACCTGACGTTGCCATAAAACTCAGTACAGGAAATTATGCATTGGTAGATATTACAGCACAGAAGAGTGCCGGGCACATCCTTGATAAGAAAGGAAATTGGACTGGACATGCCAACATCCCCTATGTCGCTGAATCTATTTATCCTAGTATAAATTTTGACGATCCCAGCAGTACCAAATCCTTGAGTGATGATGAAGTAGAAGCTGCAATTAAAGCAGCAAAAGAGAGTGAAGACTTTAAGAAATTAGCAGAACAGGAGTGGCTAGAACAACAAGAAAATATCTTTAAAAAATATCAAGAAAAGGTAGAAGACATCATAGATAATTTTAATAGAGACATCAAAGAAGGTGGAAAGCCTAATAAGGCTATTTTTAGATTAAACCAGCGTACTCGGCAATCATGGCTAGAAGAAACTGGATTAATGATACGCTTAAATACTGATATTAATAAGGATGATTATACCCTTATAATTGACAAATACAACAGTCGCAATTACAAAGAACAGGTTGAATTTTATAAGAACAATTTAAATAAAGAATACAGAGTTAAACAGAATAATTATAAAGCTATAGAGCAATGGCTTGATGATAAAATACTTAACTAAATCTTCTAACAGGGGGACAACGAGGCATGAAAGTCTTATGTAGTGAGCGATACAGCAGAAAGAGATAAAAAAAGATAGGTCAAAAGTAATAGCCCTGACCTATCTAAACAAAATGATAGCGTGCGCTATACCAAAAAATTATCCCAAATCAGCTGCATCACACAGCATATCTATTACTAGACTTGATGGTAATTAGTTTACAATTACTCAAA